>CABZXV010000059.1 GCA_902529785.1 uncultured Pelagibacteraceae bacterium | reverse complement strand
AAGTTAATCAAGCTATCGTTCTTCAGTTTGGAGACCCAAAAAGAATAATATTAAAACCTGGTCTTAATTTTAAAATTCCATTTATCCAAAATGTGGTTTTCTTAGATAAGAGGGTTTTAAATTTAGATACGCCTCCAGAAGAAGTAATTGCTTCAGATCAAAAACGTTTAATTGTTGATGCATTTGCAAGATTTCAAATTGTTGATCCATTAAAATTTTACATTTCAGTGGGTAATGAAAGAGTTGCCAGATCAAGATTAGCAACGATTATAAATTCAAGAATAAGAAATGTATTAGGTCAACAAAAGTTACAAACATTACTATCCGAGGATAGATCTAAACAGATGGCCTTAATTCAACAAGGTGTAAATAATGAGGCTGAAAATTTTGGAATAAATATTGTTGATGTAAGAATTAAAAGAGCAGACTTACCCCAAGCAAACAGTGATGCAATTTTTAGAAGAATGCAAACTGAGAGGGAAAGAGAAGCAAAAGAATTTAGAGCAAAAGGAGCAGAAATGGCAGTAACAATAACGTCTACTGCAGACAAAGAAGTTACAGTTATTCTTGCAGATGCTCAAAAAAAATCTGAGATAATGAAAGGGGAAGGAGACGGTCTAAAAAATAAAATTTTTGCAGATGCATTTGGACAGGACCCAGAATTTTTTGGATTTTATAGAGCGATGCAAGCCTATCAAAAAGCCCTGATCGGTGGAGAAACATCTATGATTCTATCACCTGATAGTGAATTTTTTAAATTTTTTGGAAATAAAGAAAAATAGTTAAAATTATTTAAAATGAGAGAATTGATCATTGCTTTTGGTCTTTTCTTATTTATTGAGGGCGTTTTGTATGCCTTATTTCCATCAAAAATGAAAAATATGTTAAAAAAATTAGATTTAGTTGCAGACAGACAATTAAGAATAGGTGGTTTAATTTTTGCTTTAATTGGTTTTGCAATAATTCGTTATTTAAAAGTATGAAAAGTATAGTAAAAATTTTTGCTGTTTTTTTAATTTCAATTAATTATTTTTCTATCTCATTTGCAAATTCAATCCCATCATCTTTTGCAGATCTTGCAGAAAGATTGATGCCTTCAGTTGTAAATATATCAACAACAACTACGGTTACTACAAGATCAAACCCTCTTCCATTTGAATTTCCTCCTGGGTCTCCTTTTGAAGATATGTTTGGTACACCACAACAAAGACAGACCAGTGCATTAGGGTCAGGCTTTATAATTGATGAAGAAGGTATAGTGATTACAAATAATCACGTAATTCAAGGAGCGCAAGATATAGTTGTAAGAGTAAATGGTGATAAAGATTATAAAGCAAAAGTTCTTGGTGCTGATGCAGGAATGGATCTAGCAGTATTAAAAATAGAGTCAGATGAAAAATTTGAACCAGTAAATTTCGGCAATTCAGACAAGGCAAGAATAGGAGATTGGGTAATAGCAATAGGAAATCCTTTTGGTCTTGGTGGCACAGTAACAGCAGGAATAATATCTGCAAGAAATAGAAGTATAGGTTTATCAAGATATGAAGATTACATTCAAACTGATGCATCAATTAATCAAGGAAATTCTGGGGGACCACTATTCAACATGGCAGGTGATGTTATTGGAATAAATACTGCTATTTTAGGTCAATCAGGTTCAATAGGTATTGGTTTTGCAATTCCTTCTAATAGCGCCCAAAAAGTTATTAATCAGCTTATAGAATTCGGAGAAACTAAAAGAGGTTGGCTTGGTGTAAGAATTCAAATTGTTGATCAAGCAATTGCTGATGCAGAAAATTTAGATAAACCAAGAGGAGCGCTTGTTGCAAGTGTTGCAGAAAATAGTCCTTCAGACAAAGGTGGTATTAAACCAGGTGACATAATTTTAGAGTTTGATGGAAAACCTATAAATGAAATGAAAGAATTACCAAAGATTGTGGCAGAGACAGATGTTGGAAAAAAAGTTATAGTGAAAATTTGGAGAAACAAAAGAGAAATAACTAGAGAAATAATTCTTGGAAGATTAGAAACATCTGAAGATTTCAAAGCAC
>CABZXV010000058.1 GCA_902529785.1 uncultured Pelagibacteraceae bacterium | reverse complement strand
GAGTGATATAAAAGATCATTCCAGCAGGTCCTAGTCCCGCTAGCTCAACGCCACGCACATATAAAAAGAGTGGAATCACAGTCATTGGCCCTGCCAACATAAGCAACAGCATTATTGAAGGTTCTGATAATCTAAAGTCATTATAATTATTTATGGTTATAAAATAAAATGCCACTAAAACGAATGGAAGTATATAAAGGCTTTCTATAAAAAGCCCCACATCAGTTTCAACATTAATTTTTTTTCTTAATAAATTGTAAAAACTCCAACTCAATGCAACAATTAATCCTACCCATGGGATTGAATTAAAATCTAATATTAGTAAATAACTAACTGAAGTAATTACTAAAAGTATTGAAACTTTTCCTTTTTTTGTGATTGGTTCTTTAAAAAAAAAATTACCTAAAAAAACACTTATGATTGGCATTATAAAATAGCCAAAACTGGCATCTATTATTTTATCTACACTAACAGCATAAATCCAAACACCCCAATTAACAAAAATTAAAAAACCAGAGATTAAAAGAATAAATAATTTTTTTTTATCTATAAGAATTTTTTTAAAAATACTCCACTTAGAAAATAAAAAAGTAGTAATTAACAATATAAATGCTGTCCAAACACTTCTATGAATTAATACTTCTACATGTCCTGCAAAAGAAATATATTTGAAATATATAACACCAAAAAAACCCCACCAAAAAGAACCAAATGATGTAAGCAAAACTCCTTTATTAAATTTTTTTTTGTTCATTTTTAATTAATTGAATAGTTTAAGTAACTACTTAAGTCATTTTATTCTTGAAATATATATTAATAATAATAAAACCTTGCTCACGGAGAGATGGCTGAGCGGTTGAAAGCATCGGTCTTGAAAACCGACAAAGGGGCAACTCTTTCCTGGGTTCGAATCCCAGTCTCTCCGCCATTTACTTAAAATCAATTAATAGTTTTAATATTTTTTTATTTTCAAAGGTCATTTTATTTTTTGAAATTTTGGAAATATCTTCATCATTCATATTAACTAACAAATCTAAATCTTTTAAATCATCTATTGATAATGAATCGACAATTGATTTAACAAAACTACTTACAAATATGTCCATTTCTTTTGTACCTCGATATTGAGCTCTATAAATTATTTTATTTATTAAATTTTGTTTATTTGAATTCATTACTTATAGCAATATATATATATTTAATGAGTAATTTTGAATATTTATTATCACCCATAGATAAAATTAAAGGGGTAGGCAAAAAAACATTAAGTTCTTTTACTAAAAAAAAAATTTTTACAATTTTTGATCTTTTGTGGCATTTACCTGTATCAAGAATTGAAACCGCTGATGACACAGAAGTTAATGATTTACAAGTAGGAAAAAATTACAACATAAAAGTAACACCAATAAAATATAATTTTCCAAGAATTAGAAATTTACCAAATAAAGTAATATGCGAAAAAAGTGGTGTTAAATTAGATTGCATTTTTTTTAATAGTTACGAGGGCTATATCAGAAAATTATTACCTTTAAATGAAGAAGTAATAATTAATGGAAAAGCTAATAACTTTAAAAATAGATTTCAGTTTGTAAATCCGACTTCAAAAAATACAAATAACTTAAATATTATAAATGATAATAGCAAATATAGTCTTACAGATGGTTTAACATTAAATAAGTATAATCAAATATTAAATAATGTTTTACAAAATTTACCTGATTTAGATGAGTGGTTGCCACCTTCAGTGTCAAATTTATTTGACAATGTAACTTGGAAAGAATGTGTTATTAAAATTCATCAGGAAGAAATTACAAAAATTCGAAATACGAAATATTTCAGAAGGCTAGTTTTTGATGAGATTTTTGCAAATTTTTTACTCTCTTCAAATATTAGAAGTAAAATTAAAAAAATAAAAAAAAAAAATAAAATTATAAACTTACAACATCAAACTAAAATAATTAGTAACTTAAAATTCAAACTAACCGTTGATCAAATATCTTCGTTAAAAAATATAAATAAAGATATGGGGTCAAAAGAAAAAATGTTTAGATTGTTACAAGGAGATGTGGGATCAGGAAAAACAATAGTCTCGATAATATCTGCTTTAAATGCTATCAAAGCAGGATATCAAGTTGCAATAATGGCTCCTACAGAAATTTTAGCTATTCAACATTACAAATTCATATTAGAAAATTTTAATATTTATTGTAATGTAGAAATATTAACAGGAAAGACCGAATATAAAAAAAGAAAAAAAA
>CABZXV010000057.1 GCA_902529785.1 uncultured Pelagibacteraceae bacterium | reverse complement strand
TGGCTCCAATTGATCTGCAATTTCTCCGATGGTCTTGTCACAAATTTGAAGCTCTTCCTCATCAATATAAGTATCATATATTCTATCAACATAGTTATTTCTTAACTCTGTATCATCTTGATATTGCGACCCTTGATAATGTTTAAAACCAAGTGCCTCAAAGAAATCCATATCAATAATTGAAGCCCCAGTAGCTACTATTGCATCAACCATATTATATTTTACTAAATCTCTATAAATATGCATACATCCCGCGGCAGAAGTTGATCCTGCAAGTGTTAAAAAGATTGTACAATCTTTATCTTTTATCATTTCATTATAAATATTTGCAGCATTTGCTGTCTCTCTTGAAACGAATGACATTTTTTCCATTGAGGAAATAATTTTTCGAGCATCAAAAGAAGTTATATCGATATGCTCTACTTCTTTACTCAGTAAATCATTTTTTCTATTACTTGATTGGTTTTTATTATCTGACATTAAGCAACAAGAAAATCTTTATTTGCCTCTTTGTCATACATAGTCATTATAGGATTATCCTCAACTTCATAAATTTCATCAGAGTAAAATCCGTTAAAGTTGGTTCTAAAAGTAAGTCCATATGCTCCTAATTGACCAAGTTCTATATAATCATTTTCTTTTATATTGTTGGGTAAGATAAAAGGTCCTTTCATATAATCCATGCTATCACATGTTGGGCCATAGAAATCAAATGATGTTAATTTTTTTGAAATAACTCTACCGTCAGTTATCATTTTTGAGGGGTATACAATATTTGGAACACCAGCATCAAATAAAGTTCCATATGTTCCATCATTTATATAAAGTTTTTGTTTTTTTCTTAAATCTACCCTAACTATTGTTGAACCACTCTCCGCAACAATTGCTCTACCAGGTTCACATATAATTTCTGGAACTTTTTCTATTTTCAAATTTTCTAGGCTTTTTTTAATTTCATTGAAGTAGTTATCTAAGGATTGAGGTACTAAATCGGGGTAAACAGTTGGAAAGCCTCCTCCAACATTAATTACATCAGGTATTATTTTTGTTTTTTTTATAATAGTTCCGATTTCAAATATTCCTTTAGAATATGAAATTGGATGCATACACTGCGAGCCAACATGAAAACTTAGCCCAACCTTGTTTGCATATTGTTTTGTTAATCGTAGAAGCCCTACAGCTTCATTATTAATTGCTCCAAATTTTTTTGATAAATCTATCTCTGCATGTTCATTAGATACAGAAACTCTCACAAATAAATTTAAGTCTTTTGCGTGATTTGTGCTTTCAAGAATTTTTATTAATTCATCTTTAGTATCTAAAGAGAAAGTTTTTACGTTATATTTAAAATATGCATCCTTTATACTTTCTCTGCTCTTTACGGTGTGCATATAGGAGCAATCAGCTTTTGGACTTAATTTTCTAATAGTTTCTATCTCTTTGATAGAGGCTACATCAAAACTATTTATTCCACTTCCAAGGATAGTTTTTAAAACTACCGGATGAGGATTAGTTTTTAAAGCATATAGAATTTTGCCTGGAAAATTTTTCTGAAAGTACTTAGAGGCCAAATCTATTGACTCTTTTCTAATACAATAAACAGGTTTTGTTGGTCTCAGCTGATTAACTAATTCTTCAACTGACTTAAATTTTTGCATATCTGCACCTCTAAAAAAAATTTACAAAAAAAACTGCATATCTAGTATGCAAGTTTCATAAATGCAGCATTTATGCAAAAAAATTATTAATGTAAAGTAAATAATGCTATTGAAATATCTAATTTAGTTTCCATATATCGTGTATGTTAAACCAACCTACACTTCAAAAACTGAGTGATTTCGAGGATAATTCATTACTAATAGTCGATGATGATAATCCATTTAGACAAAGATTGGCTAGAGCTATGGAAAAAAAAGGCTTTACCGTTACACAAGCTGAGAGTGTAAAAAGCGGAATTGAAACCGTAAAGTCTCAAAGTCCAGCATTTGCAGTTGTGGATCTTAGATTAAACGATGGAAATGGACTAGAGGTTGTAAAGGAAATTCAAAAAGGAAATCTGAAAAGTCGTATCATTATGTTGACTGGGTATGGAAACATTCCAACAGCAGTTGCTGCAATTAAAGAGGGAGCAATAGATTATATAGCTAAACCAGCAGATGCAGATGATGTTGAAAAAGCACTTTTAGCAGACCCAAATCAAAAACCTGCCCCACCTGAAAACCCCATGTCGGCAGACAGAGTTAAATGGGAGCACATACATAGAGTATTTGAATTATGTAATAGAAACGTCTCTGAGACAGCTAGAAGACTAAAAATGCACAGAAGAACACTTCAAAGAATTCTATCTAAAAGATCACCGAGATAATTAACTTTTTGTAAG
>CABZXV010000056.1 GCA_902529785.1 uncultured Pelagibacteraceae bacterium | reverse complement strand
TGCTTGTTATTTGTCAATATTTAAGTGTTTTCTTGTAAATTTTAAGATCGATAATAGATTACGACTATGAAAAATGAGATGAAATTTGATGTAGTTGTAATAGGTGGTGGACATGCCGGATGTGAAGCAGCAGCAGCATCGGCTAGATTAGGAGTAAATACAGCTTTATTCACTCATAAATTTGATACTATAGGTGAGATGTCATGTAATCCAGCTATAGGGGGATTAGGTAAAGGTCATCTTGTTAGAGAGATAGACGCACTTGATGGTTTAATGGGTGAAGTTGCAGATAAATCAGGAATACAATTTCGATTATTAAATAGAAGTAGAGGCCCTGCAGTGCGTGGACCACGTACACAAAGTGACAGATCATTATACAAAAAATATATGCAAAAAAAAATTGCAAACTACTGTAATTTAAGCATTTTTTCTGATCCTGTAATAGAGTTTATTTTTAAAAAAAACAATGTAATTGGTTTTATTACACAAGAGGGTAAAAAGGTAATAACATCAAAAGTAATCCTAACTACTGGAACTTTTTTAAATGGTTTAATTCACATTGGAGATGAAAAAACGCCAGCAGGAAGATTTAATGAAAAACCATCAACAGGTTTAAGTGAACAATTAGAAAAATATAATTTTAAAATTGGAAGATTAAAAACAGGCACACCACCAAGATTAGATGCAACGACAATTAATTTCGAAAAACTTGAAGAACAGCACGCAGATGAAGATCCATATTTTTTTTCTTTCCTTACAAAAAAAAATATCAATAGACAAATCTCATGTAGGATGACTTATACCAATCGAGCTGTTCATGAGATCATATCTAAAAACATAAAAAGTAGTGCAATGTATTCTGGAAGTATTCAAGGTGTCGGTCCTAGATATTGTCCATCTATAGAAGATAAAATTGTAAAGTTTGCTGATAAGCAAAAACATCAAATATTTTTGGAGCCAGAAGGTCTAAATGATAAAACAATCTACCCGAACGGAATTTCAACTTCTCTACCTGCAGAAGTACAGCAAGAAATATGCAATAATATCAATGGTTTAGAAAATGTTAAAATTTTAAGGCCTGGATACGCAATAGAATATGATTTTGTAGACCCAAGGGAGCTATTCCTAACTTTAGAGACAAAAAAAATTAATAATCTTTACCTTGCAGGACAAATAAATGGAACAACAGGCTACGAAGAAGCTGCAGCACAAGGATTGATAGCTGGAATAAATGCTGCACTCTCTATTAAAGGCAAAGAGCCGTTTATACTTGATAGATCTGAGGCATATATAGGTGTTATGATAGATGATTTAGTTACAAAAGGAGTTGCAGAGCCCTATAGAATGTTTACCTCAAGGGCAGAATACAGGCTATCTTTGAGATCTGATAATGCAGACGTAAGACTTACTCAAAAGGGAATTGATATTGGTTTAATATTAGATGAAAGGAAAATTATATTTAAAGAGAAAGCCTCTAAACTGGAAGAAAGTCTTAAAAATATGGAAAATTCTTTAATCTCACCCTCAAAAGCATCTAAATTTGGAATTAATATTGCTAAAGATGGGGTTAAAAGAAATGCATTAGAAATACTGAGCCAAAAGTCAGTAAATATGAGCAAAATTAGGGAAATTTGGCCAGAAATTTCATATGTTTCACGTGAAATCGATGAGCAAATTGAGATAAAAGCTCACTATAAAGGGTATTTGAAGAAGCAAGATGCAGATATTTTAGCATTTAAAAGAGACGAAAATCTAAAAATTCCAGATAATCTTGATTATGATCAATTTTCAGGATTATCAAATGAGGTTAAGTCAAAATTTAAGAAAATAAAGCCAAAAACACTTGGTCAAGCACTTAGAATAGATGGGATTACTCCAGCTGCAGTATATATTTTGTTGTCTCATGTCAAAAGAAAGTCTATTAAGCATATAGCTTGATTGATTCGAAAATAATAAAAACTGATAAACTTCATCTACCAAATGTTTCACGTGAAACTTTAAGAGAGTTAGAGGAATATTCTCAGTCAATTTTGGCCACAAACAAGAAAATAAATTTAATAAGTTCAAGCACAGAAAAATCAATAAATACAAGGCATATTTATGATAGTGCGCAAACAATTGATTTTATTGATAAAAATGATATAAGAACATGTACAGATCTTGGCTCAGGCGCAGGTCTTCCTAGTATAGTTTTAGGTATTTTGATGAAATCAAAAAAGCAAGGTTTTAAGCTAATTTTATACGAAAAGAGTTTTCATAAGAGTAATTTTTTAAAAGAAATGGTTAAAAAGTTTAAATTAGAGGCAAAAATTTATCAAAAAAATATATTTGATGAAAAAAATTTGGAAACTGATGTAATAATTTGTAGAGCGTTTAAACCTTTGCCAGTAATTTTTGAAA
>CABZXV010000055.1 GCA_902529785.1 uncultured Pelagibacteraceae bacterium | reverse complement strand
AGACGTGATACCTGTAGCGCAAAAAATACTTTCTCCTCTTACAATTTCATTAATCTCATATTTTTTATTGAAATCTTTAATCCCCATTTTTTTAGCTCTATTTATGTTTTCTTTTGATTCGAATAAAAATCTGCCCTGAAACTTGCAATTTAAATTGTTAAGTGCTGCTGCTGCAATTACACCTTCAGGACCACCTCCTGTACCCATAAATAAATCAACATCAAATTTTTTATCTGATACAAGTAAAGCACCAGATACATCACCATCTGATATATATTTGATATTTACATTTAGCCTAATCAATTCACTGATTATTTTTTTATGTCTAGGTCGATCTAGTATGCATACAGTTATTTCATTTGGATTTTTATTTGTAGCATTTGAGTAATTTTTAATATTTTTTTCAACTGAAAAATCAAGATCAATCGTATCTTTAGGAACATGGTTTCCAACAGCAATTTTTTCCATGTAAGTCTCTGGAGCGTTAAAAAGATTTCCTTTTTCAGATACTGCTAATACAGACATTGCACCTGGTAGGCTTTTCGCAACAAAGTTAGTACCCTCGACTGGATCAACTGCAATATCAATGTTTGGACCTTCTCCATTTCCGAGTTTTTCTCCAATATAGAGCATTGGTGCTTCATCTAATTCACCTTCGCCTATTACTACTTTACCATTTATATTTAATTTATTAAGCATATCTCTCATGACATCAGTTGCAGCTTTATCAGCTAAGATTTTTTCGTTTTTACCAATATAAGGAAAGCATGCAATTGCTGAGTTTGAAGTTATGTCTATGAGATTATTTAATAAATCTATTGATAATTTCATTTGTAATTAAACTTTAGATTTTTCTTCGATTTGTTCATTTTCTAGTTTATTTTCAAATTCTCTTAACCTTTTATAAACACTTGCAAGTTCAATTATTGTTGGCCAAGCTTTTAAAATATATTGCATAGATCCTTCTACACGACCAAAAGCTCTAATAATTTGTTGCATTACCCCTAATGTAACTGCTCCAGCAACTATAGCTGGTGCTAAAAAAACATAAGCTGATAAAACATTAGCTTGTAAATAAGCAATTCTTCCAATGTTAAAATAAAGATATCTGATATAGCTTAAAAAATGAATGCTTCTTACACCATCAAAAAGTTCCTCGATTGTTTTTGGTCTTATAGTACCGTCATCCTCTGCAATTACTAAAATTTTTCTATATGCAGCCTCTTTTTTTTGAAGATCATACTCAACACCAACTAATCTTAAAATTAGACCTAAAACAATTAAAAATACTGTGCCACCAACTGACCAAATAAGAGCACCAACAATTAAACCATAATCCCAATCACCAAAAAAGAAGATTGGAATACCAATACTCAAACCAAATAATATTGGCATAAATTCAACAAGAATCATAATAGCTTCAATTAAACTTGTACCCAATGACTCCATTATTCTTGAAAATTTTATTGTATCTTCCTGAACTCTTTGTGAAGCCCCTTCAATTTTTCGTGCCTTTTCATATACACTATGATAATACTCAACCATAGCAGTTCTCCATCTAAATAAGTAATGAGATGTAAAGTAACTGACAATTACAGCCACTCCAACATACATTGCAGCAAGAGTAATAAAAGAAAATAAACTTGCCCAATATTCATCAATAGTTATAGCATTTGGTGCACCTAGTGCTTTTTGAATCATGTCGTAAAATTCACCAAACCATTCATTAATTTTTACATCAATTTTAACTTGAACCCATAATGATGATAAAATAATCAATGATCCAATCCATGACCACAAATACCATTTTTTTATTGTAAAGAATCTAAACATTATTTAGTAAAATTATCAGCATACGATTTCTTTATTATTTTTCTCTCTTTTGGCTCAATTACTTCAAAATCAATATTATTTTTCTTAGCATACTCTACTGCTAATTCTTTTGATTTAAATTCTAAATTTAATTCAGAATATGTATCAGAAGAACTCTCCCATCCCATTAAAGGGTTTTTACCTGGATCATCTGTTACAAACTCAATCATCCATTTATCAAACTTCTTTATGCCTGATTGCATTGCGGTTTTTGAAGGTTTGTAAATTTTAGCTTTTTTCATAAAAAAATGGTCGGGGCGGCAGGATTTGAACCTGCGACCCTCTGGTCCCAAACCAGATGCGCTACCAGGCTGCGCTACGCCCCGATTGCAGTACTAATACAGCAGATAAAACAAAATTCAAAGGTTATATTGGTTACAAATTTATAATATATTTGATATTTAATGCTATAAGAGATCATATGATCATAGAATGTCCTAATTGTAGTAAAAAATTCAACCTTGATGAAAAATTAATACCTAAAAATGGGAGAACTCTTAAATGTAGCTCTTGTAGTCATATATGGCATCATAAAGTTAGTGTAAATATTGACAATAATAACAACAAAATACTTGAAGATACAAAAACTAAATCTGATATCAAACCTTCTCAGACTGGTGAAAAAAATAATAAAGTAAACAAAAAGAATAAAGTCAAAGATGCTTTGGATATAAGTAAA
>CABZXV010000054.1 GCA_902529785.1 uncultured Pelagibacteraceae bacterium | reverse complement strand
TATAGGAAGAACTAGTTTTGAGGTGAGTTTCCCGCTTAGATGCTTTCAGCAGTTATCTCGTCCATACTTAGCTACCCGGCACTGCAGCTGGCGCTACAACCGGTCCACCAGTGGTATGTCCATCCCGGTCCTCTCGTACTAGGGACAGCTCCTCTCAATTCTTCTACACGCATAGCAGATAGGGACCGAACTGTCTCACGACGTTCTGAACCCAGCTCACGTACCACTTTAATTGGCGAACAGCCAAACCCTTGGGACCTGCTCCAGCCCCAGGATGTGATGAGCCGACATCGAGGTGCCAAACACTGCCGTCGATATGAGCTCTTGGGCAGTATCAGCCTGTTATCCCCGGCGTACCTTTTATCCGTTGAGCGATGGCCCTTCCACTCAGAACCACCGGATCACTATGACCGTCTTTCGACTCTGCTCGACTTGTCAGTCTCACAGTCAGGCAAGCTTATGCCATTGCACTCTACGAACGATTTCTGACCGTTCTGAGCTTACCTTCGCACGCCTCCGTTACTATTTGGGAGGCGACCGCCCCAGTCAAACTACCCACCATACAATGTCTTGATGCCGGATAACGGCTATCAGTTAGATGTCAAGAAAAACAAAAGAGGTATTTCACTGGTGACTCCACGACAACTGACGCCATCGTTTCAATGTCTCCCTCCTATGCTAAATATGTTTTTCCTAACACCAATGTAAAGTTGCAGTAAAGGTGCACGGGGTCTTTCCGTCTAACTACGCGAACTCCGCATCTTCACGGAGAATTCAATTTCACTGAGTTGATGTTGGAGACAGCGGAGAAATCGTTACGCCATTCATGCAGGTCGGAACTTACCCGACAAGGAATTTCGCTACCTTAGGACCGTTATAGTTACGGCCGCCGTTTACTGGGGCTTCAGAAATGAGCTTGCACCCATCGCATTAACCTTCCAGCACCGGGCAGGCGTCAGACCCTATACATCCACTTACGTGTTAGCAGAGCCCTGTGTTTTTGATAAACAGTCGCTTCTCCCTGGCTTGTGCCACCTTCTAATGGTTGCCCAAAAAAAGGTCTTCTTTATTCCGAAGTTACAGAAGCATTTTGCCGAGTTCCTTCAACATCATTCTCTCAAGCGCCTAAATATACTCTATTAATCCACCTGTGTCGGTTTAGGGTACGGTCTAATGATGGAGCTATTTCCTGGGACTTTTTCGCGGCATATTCAATCCATTAAGAATATACAACTTACAAAATCCGTCACTACCATCTGGTTAAGGAATATTAACCTTATTTCCATCGACTACGGCTTTCGCCCTCGTCTTAGGGGCCGACTAACTCTGCGCGGATTAACCTTGCGCAGAAACCCTTGGATTTTCGGCGAAGAAGTTTTTCACTTCTTTTATCGTTACTCATGTCAGCATTCGCACTTCTGATACCTCCAGGACCTCTCACGAGTATCCCTTTACAGGCTTACAGAACGTTCCGCTACCGCTTATAAAGTTCGAAAACTTTATAAACCCACAGATTCGGTATGTGATTTTAGCCCCGTTACATCTTCGGCGCAGAAACTCTATTAGACCGGTGAGCTGTTACGCTATCTTTAAAGGATGGCTGCTTCTAAGCCAACCTCCCGGCTGTTAAGGAATTTCCACATCCTTTCACACTTAATCACAATTTTGGGACCTTATCTGGTGGTCTGGGCTCTTTCCCTCTCGACCATGGACCTTAGCACCCACAGTCTGTCTGTTGAAGAACTACGTTTAGCATTCGGAGTTTTATTAGGTTTGGTAAGAATCTCTTCCCCCTAGCCCATTTAGTGCTCTACCTCTAAACGCATATTTATTCAACGCACTACCTAAATAGTTTTCGCGGAAAACCAGCTATCTACGAATTTGGTTGGCCTTTCACCCCTTACCACAAGTCATCCAAAGACTTTTCAACGTCAACTGGTTCGGTCCTCCAGTAAGTGTTACCTTACATTCAACCTGCTCATGGTAAGCTCATTCGTTTTCGGGTCTAATTCATAAAACTAATCGCCCTATTAAGACTTGCTTTCGCTGCGCCTACACCTAGATGGCTTAAGCTTGCTTTATAAATTAAGTCACTGACCCATTATACAAAAGGTACGCCGTCACTCTAAAAAGAGCTTCGACTGATTGTAGGCATGCGGTTTCAGGTTCTATTTCACTCCCCTAATAGGGGTTCTTTTCACCTTTCCCTCACGGTACTAGTTCACTATCGGTCACTGAAGAGTATTTAGGCTTAGAGGGTGGTCCCCCTATATTCGAGCAGGATTTCACGTGTCCCGCTTTACTCAAGAAATTTGTTAAACATTACTCATACGGGACTATCACCCTCTGTGGTTAGCTTTTCCAAACTATTCAAATTTTTTTAACAAATCTACTGGCCTATTCCGGTTTCGCTCGCCACTACTAACGGAATCTCAATTGATTTCTTTTCCTCCGGTTACTTAGATGTTTCAGTTCTCCGGGTTGTCTCTTTAAACCTATTTATTCAGTTTAAAGTACCACATAAAGTGGTGGGTTTCCCCATTCGGAAATTTACGGATCAAAACTTG
>CABZXV010000053.1 GCA_902529785.1 uncultured Pelagibacteraceae bacterium | reverse complement strand
GCCGATCAAATGAAAGATACAAAACATGTTCAAAAGAAACTTTTTGATGAAATAAAAGCTAGAATTAAATTGGATGATGAATCGTTGCCTTTTAAAGATAAAAATTATGAATATTGGACTAAAACTACAACAAAAGGAAATTATTCAATTAAATTAAGAAGAAAAATTGGTGAAGAAAAAGTTGAAGAAATTTGGAATGGAGATCTAGAGAAAGAAAAACTCAAAACAGAATACTTTGGTTTGGGAGATTTAGAAGTAAGTTTTAATGATGAATATCTTGGTTACTCTCTAGATTTAAAAGGATCTGAATACTACACAATTTATATAAGAGACATTAAATCAGGAAAATTAGTTACAGAAAAAATTGAGGAAACTAGTGGTAGTATAGAATTTAGTCTGGATGATAAATATATTTTTTATTCAAAATTAGATAAACATCATAGACCTAGAACTATTTACAGACATAAGATTGGAACACCGGTTAAAGAAGATTTGTTAGTTTTTGAGGAAAAAAGTGAGGCTTTTACTGTAGGTATTGGTCTTAGTTCAGATGAAAAATATTTTATAATTTCAAGTTCTGATCATAATACTTCGGAACAGTATTTTTTTAAAGTAGACGAAAATATTCCCAATCCTCAATTAATACAACAAAGACAAAGAGGTATAATTTACTCAGTAAATTCATGGGATAATTATTTTTATAAACATACTAATGAAAATGCTGAAGATTTTAAAATCGATAGATGTAACGATTTAGTTGAAAAAGAATGGGAGCCATTTATTAAAGCTAAGGATGAGGTATTAATTGGAGGCTTAGTATTTTTAAATAATTGGATAATAAGATCAGAAACCTCAAACGCACTTGGAAAAATTATTTTAAGAGATCCTAAATCTAACAATGAGGAAGAAATTACGTTTAGTAATGAAAAGGTAATTGTACCAAGTATCTCTCTAATTCAAAAAGATAAAAAAACAGATGAAGTATATTTGTCTTACTCTTCTCCAAAAACACCAGGAAAGACTTTTTTATACAATTTAAAATCAAAAGATAAAAAACTTGTTAAAGAACAGGAAATTCCATCGGGCCATAATCCAGATAATTATGTTGTAGAACGCCTGGAGTGCCCATCACATGATGGAAGAATGGTTCCTATAACGATTACTAGACACAAAGATACTATTATTGACGGATCATCAAATGTTTTACTTTACGGTTACGGATCTTATGGAAATTCAATGTCCCCGGGATTTTCCTCCACTAGATTAAGTTTAATAAATAGAAATATAATTTGGGCAACAGCACATATTAGAGGAGGAATGGAAAGAGGAATGAAATGGTGGAAAGAAGGAAAACTCTTAAATAAAAAAAATACATTTGAAGATTATATTGCCGTTGCAAAGTATTTGGTTAACAAAAAATATACATCTAAAGGTAAAATTATAGGAATGGGTGGCTCTGCAGGAGGATTGTTAATGGGAGCAGTTGTAAATCAGGCTCCAGAGTTATTTTTAGGTCTAATTATGGCTGTGCCATTTGTAGACTCTTTAACAACCAACCTTGACCATTCATTACCTTTAACTGTCGGAGAATTTGATGAATTTGGAAATGCAAAAGATAACAAAGATCATTTTGACTATATTTATTCGTACGCCCCATATAACAACATAAAAAAAATGGATTATCCGCATATTTTAATTACAACAAGTCTTAGCGATAATAGAGTGCTTTTTGATGAACCAGCGAAGTTTACTGCGAAACTAAGAGATTATAAAACAGACAATAATTTATTACTTTTAAAAACTGAAATGAACGCAGGTCATGGTGGAAAATCTGGGAGAGATGGTGCAATTGAAGAGATAGCTCTAGATTATGCTTTTGCATTGAAAATTGCCAAAAAAATTTAGTAAATTCGCTATTGAATTTTAAGGATTTATTACCACATATAAATTGTAGGTCGCCTAATGGGGCTTGCGTAAATTAACTTGCTTAACAAAAGGAGTAATATCATGACAAGTAAGGAACTATCAATCTTTAACTCACTAAGACCTTTTTCTATTGGTTTTGACGATATGTTTGACCAATTTGAAAATATGCTTGGTAATGGCGGGATAACTATGCAATCGAATTATCCACCATACAACATTAGAAAAACTGGTAAAGACAACTATTCTATTGAAGTTGCATTGGCTGGTTTTAATAAAAATGATGTTGAAGTTGAGTTTGAGGATAATTTATTAACTGTGAGAACAAAACAGTTTAATAAGTCAGATGATAAAAATGAAGATGGTGAAATAATCCATAAAGGAATTTCACAAAGACAATTCGCGAGATCTTTTACTATTGCAGATGATGTTAAAGTAAATGGTGCAGAACTTAAGGATGGTCTTTTAACAATTGCTTGTGAAAGAATTTTACCAGATCATAAGAAAAAAAGACTTATAGATATTAAGTAAATAATTTTTATCCTTGCTTGTGGGGTTCGCCCCACAAGTTTAAAAGCAACCACTAGAACTAAAAGCTATAATAGTCCCACTGGCATTTACCTCAAATCTTCTCTCGCAAGGCATACCGTACTTTTTAGTTTTATAAATTAAAACTTCATTACCTATATTGTTAATAATATCTTCAGTAGGAGCTCCTAATTCTAATTTCATCTTATTAACATCTTCCCCC
>CABZXV010000052.1 GCA_902529785.1 uncultured Pelagibacteraceae bacterium | reverse complement strand
ATAGAAGATTTATTAGAAAATACCGACAACAAAAAAAATATTTCAAAAAATACTAAAAATATTACCACAGTATTCGATGAGGATATTAAAGATTATAACATTTCTAATTCTGAAATTTTTATTACTAAAGTTAAAGAGATAGATGGACAGCACTTTGTATATACCATTCAAAATGTAAAATATAAAAAAACGAATGGTTTTATTATTATTTCTGAAAATGCTGACAATATAGTTCAAAAAATTGCTGAGAGAGAAAATTTTATAATAAGAACAGCTATAGCTGTTTTTCTAGTTATTTTAATATTTTCTTATGTTTTAAATAGGTATTTTCTTAAACCAATTAAAAATTTAGTTTCTTATACAAAAATTATTAAGAATAAAAGTAAGGAGAAAGCAGATATTGAAAGTGTAAAAAAAAGGAATGATGAATTAGGTATACTTTCAAAATCACTAGATGAAATGACAAATGAATTGAATAAAAGAATCACAGCAGCTGAAAACTATTCAACTGATTTACTTCATGAAATAAGAAATCCATTAGCATCTCTTAAAAGTGCCTCCGAGGTAATTTCTGAAACTGATGATAAAGAAAAAAGAAATAAGTTGATTAATATTGTTTCTCATGATGTAGAAAGAATTGAGAGGCTTATAACTGATTATTCTCAAATGTTGAAAGATGAAGTTGTGATTTCAACTGAAAAAATGCAAAAAATTGATATTAAAGATATAGCTAGTTCGGTTGTTGATGATTTTAATAACATATATAACTCAAAGAAAAAAATAAATATTAAATTAAGGTCCAATGGATCTGAAAACTATTTTATTTATGGAATTGGTAATAGAATAGAGCAAATAATAGCAAATTTATTAGAGAACTCAATTTCATTCAGTAGCCCAAACCAAGAAATAGTAGTTGATGTATTTAATAATAGAGATGGAAAACCCACAATTGCTGTAATTGACGAGGGTACTGGTTTTATTGAAAAAGATACTACTAAAATATTCAATAGATTTTATAGTAATAGACCAAAAAATTTTGGTGAACATTCTGGATTAGGTCTGAATATAGTGAAAAACTTGGTAGAATTACACAATGGTCAAATTAATGCTAAAAATAATGCAATCAAAGGTGCAAAAGTTGAAATTATTTTCCCGGCGACCTAATGAAAAGTTGATTATTATAAATAAAGTTGTTACAAGCCGAAACTTATGACAGATTATAAAGTAAAAGATATTAACGAAGCAGAATTTGGAAGAAAAGAAATTTCATTAGCAGAAACAGAAATGCCAGGTTTAATGGCATTAAGAAAAGAATATAAAGGAAAACACCCTTTAAAAGGAGCAAGAATTTTAGGTTGTTTACATATGACAATCCAAACAGCAGTTTTAATCGAAACTTTAGTTGATCTAGGTGCTGAAGTAAGATGGTCTTCATGTAATATTTTTTCCACTCAAGATCATGCAGCAGCCGCAATCGCAAAAGCTGGCATTCCAGTATTTGCATGGAAAGGGGAAACGGAGGAGGAGTATTGGTGGTGTGTAAGACAAACTATCGAGGGTAAAAAAGATTGGAAGCCAAATATGATTTTAGATGATGGTGGAGATCTTACTGCACTTATGCATAAAGATTATAAGGATTTAATGAAAGACATAAAAGGATTGAGTGAAGAAACAACTACAGGAGTGTTAGCTCTTAAAAAGATGGAAGAACAAGGAACACTTTTAGTTCCTGCAATAAATGTTAACGACTCAGTTACAAAATCAAAATTTGACAATTTATATGGATGCAGAGAAAGTTTAGTGGACGGAATAAAAAGAGCTACAGATGTAATGATGTCTGGAAAAGTTGCTATTGTTGCAGGATTTGGTGATGTAGGAAAAGGAAGTGCAGCGTCACTAAGACAAAGCGGTGCAAGAGTAATGATAACAGAAACAGATCCTATTTGTGCACTTCAGGCTGCAATGGAGGGTTATGAAGTTGTATTAATGGATGAGATGATTGGCCAAGCTGACATTGTTGTTACAGCAACTGGTAACAAAGATATCGTTACTGCAGATCATATGAGAGCAATGAAAGATAGATCAATCCTTTGTAATATAGGACACTTTGATAATGAGATACAAGTCGATGCATTAAAAAACTATAAATGGGATGAAATAAAACCACAAGTTCATGAAATTACTTTTCCAGATAATAAGAGACTTATATTATTAGCTGAAGGAAGACTTGTTAATTTAGGTTGTGCAACAGGACACCCAAGTTTTGTTATGAGTGCTTCATTTACAAACCAAGTTACAGCTCAAATAGAGTTATGGAATAATTCAGATAATTACGAGAATAAAGTATATGTTCTTCCTAAACATTTAGATGAAAAAGTAGCTAGATTACATTTAGAAAAAGTTGGAGCTAAATTGACACCTTTATCTAAGGACCAAGCCGATTATATCAGTGTTAAAACTGAAGGACCATATAAGCCAGATGCTTACCGCTACTGAGGGTGGCAAAATTAACATCTCAGAGGAAAAGGACGCTAAATCTGTAGCAGAAAAATTCTCTAAATTAATAAAGCAAGGTGATTTCATACTATTGAGTGGAAATTTAGGTGTTGGAAAAACAACTTTTATAAAATACTTAATAAATTCTCTTCAAAAAGCTAATAAGCAAAAAATATCAGAAGTAACAAGTCCAACATTTACGGTTATTAATGAATATCAAATTAAAAAAATATTAATAAAACACTATGATCTTTA
>CABZXV010000051.1 GCA_902529785.1 uncultured Pelagibacteraceae bacterium | reverse complement strand
CATGGTTTGGAGTAACTTATATGACTGTAAAAGGTTATTACATACCAGCATTGGTATGGGAAAATTTGAATGTATTTTTGTATTGTGGTCTAGCAGCAATAATTTCAATTATAGTATTAAGAAATTACGCAAATAATTTGAGAGATAAAAAAGGTAAGCAAATTCCAGTTCTTTTGTATTCTATAGCTCTATTAATTGTTTTACCACTTTTATCCTTTTTATTTGGAGGAGTATCTTTAGAATTTGAACTTCCTCAGCTGAAAAAATTATCAAAAATTTCCTATATTTATGAAGGTGGAATTAGTTTACCCCCAGAATTAATAGCATTAGTTTTAGCTTTATCTTTATATACCTCTACATTTGTAGCAGAATGTGTAAGAGCAGGTATTGAAGGAGTAAGTAAAGGTCAAAAAGAGGCTGCAGCCTCTGTTGGTTTAACACCTAATCAAGTTTTAAAACTAGTGATTATGCCACAAGCTTTAAGAATTATTATACCGCCAACAACAAACCAATATTTAAATTTAACTAAAAATTCATCTTTAGCAGCAGCTATTGCATATCCTGATTTAGTTCTAGTATTTGCGGGTACCGCACTAATGCAAACAGGTAAAGCAATTGAAATTGTTTCGATAACAATGTTAACGTATTTGACAATTAGTCTAACCATTGCAGCAATAATGAATTGGTATAATAAAAAAATTGAAATTAAAGAAAAGTAAAGAATGCAAGCAATAAATTTTTTAAAACCTAATAGAGATAATATTAAAAATTACTCTATTATTGGTTCTGTTTTAATTTTAATAAGTTTAATTGATGTAATATCAAATGCTTTTCTTAAAACAAACTTAACATCTTTTTTACCTGGTTCTTTAACCACTTTATTTCCTTTAATCTTGGGTTTGATAGGATTAAATATGATGAGAATTGATTACTCTGGAAATAAAGCATTAGACTTATTAAATAAAAATATAAATACTAATAATTTTAATGCTCTATTAACTTTATTAATACTTTTTTCTATTATAAAGGCTCTACCTCCATCTTTAAGTTGGATGATTTTTGATGCTAATATTTCAGGAGACTCAAAAGATGCATGCACAGGTACTGGAGCCTGTTGGACTTATATTAAAGTTTGGTTTAGAAGATTTATGTATGGAATGTATCCTAATGAATTTCATTGGAGAATTAATACTGCATTCATTTTAGTAATAGCTCTAGGCTTCGTTGGATATTTCATGAAAGAAAATTTAAAAAAATATTTAGCATTATACTATGTAATAATTTATCCAGTTATTGCATATCTAGTTATTTACTATTTAATTTCTGGAGGATCTTTTGGACTTCAGTGGGTTGAAACAGGTGCGTGGGGAGGTTTATCACTTACATTTATAGTTTCATTTTTTTGTTTAATATTCTGTTTTCCTTTAGGAATGATATTTGCATTAGGAAGAAGATCTAATCTTCCGGTAATTAAATATATATCTATTTGCTACATTGAGTTTTGGAGAGGAGTTCCATTAATTACAGTCTTATTCATGTCTTCTGTAATGTTTCCAATGTTCTTACCAGAAGATTTTTTTATGGATAAACTAGTAAGAGTAATCATTGCAATTACATTATTCGAAGCTGCTTACTGCGCTGAGGTTATTAGAGGTGGGTTGCAATCTTTACCTAGAGGTCAATATGATGCTGCAAAATCTTTGGGAATGGGTTATTGGAAAATGCATATTTTTGTAATCTTACCTCAAGCACTAAAATTAGTGATACCTGGAATAGCGAATACATTTTTAGCCTTAGTCAAAGATACTCCTTTAATTTTTGTAGTTGGTTTGGCTGAATTAGCTGGAATGCTCGCTTTAGCAAAAACAAATCCAAAATGGTTAGGTTTTGCAATGGAAGGATATATCTTTGCATCGATAATATTCTGGATTATATGCTATGCAATGAGTAAATATAGTTATAACTTAGAGGCCAAATACAAAACTGAAAGATAATATATGTCAGATCCAATTATAAAAATTCAAAATATGAATAAATGGTTTGGTGATTTTCAAGTTTTAAAAAATATTAATTTAGAAGTTGAAGCAAATAAGAAAATTGTAGTATGTGGCCCATCAGGCTCGGGCAAATCAACATTAATTAGATGTATCAATAGATTAGAGGAGCACCAAGAGGGTGATATAATCGTTGATGGGAATGAACTATCAGAAAAAACAAAAGATATTGAAAAAATTAGAGCCGAAGTTGGAATGGTTTTTCAACAATTTAATTTATTTCCACATCTATCAATATTAGATAATTGTACTCTCGCACCTATTTGGGTAAAAAAAATGCCAAAAAAAGAAGCTCAAGAATTAGCATTAGACCAACTAAAAAAAGTTCAAATAGATGATCAAGCTAATAAATTTCCCGGGCAACTTTCAGGTGGACAGCAACAACGTTGTGCAATTGCTAGAGCATTGTGTATGCAACCAAAAATTATGTTATTTGATGAGCCTACATCTGCTTTAGATCCAGAAATGATTAAAGAAGTACTTGATGCCATGGTAAGTCTTGCAAAAGGTGGAATGACTATGATTGTAGTAACACATGAAATGGGATTTGCAAAAGAAGTTGCGGATGAGGTAATTTTTATGGACGAAGGTATGATAATTGAAAAGGCGGAAACAAAGGAATTCTTTGCCAATCCAAAGAGTGACAGAACAAAGCTTTTTTTAAGCCAAATTCTTTAAAATAATTCTAAAGACAAGCTAAAAAGTTAC
>CABZXV010000050.1 GCA_902529785.1 uncultured Pelagibacteraceae bacterium | reverse complement strand
GTTAAATTCACTTATTAATAAGATTATAACTAAAGAAAAGAACAGTAAAAAAAAAGTTAAAGATCAAGGTGGAACTCAAAGTTACGATAATTATCATTTTGTATTCAACAGCAACTCTTCAAAAAACAAAGAAATATTAAGATTAAATAATCCTCAAAATAACAATAGGTTATTTTATGATTTATCGAGAAATAAAAAGATAATTGATATTGTAAAAAAGTTAATCGGTGGAACTGTAAGATTCCATCTTGGAAAATTGAACTTTAAATTACCTAATAAGAAAAAGGGTAGTCTAGTTGAGTGGCATCAAGATTTTGCATTTTATCCGCATACAAATGATGATTTAATTACAGTAGGAATTTATCTTGAAGACTGTGATGAAAAAAATGGTCCTCTAAAGGTTATTAAAGGTTCTCATAAAAAAGAGCTATTTAGTCATCATAGTAATGACAATTTTTTTGTAGGTAAAATTAATACTAAAAAAAACAAGATAAATTTGAAAAAATCAGTTTCTTTAACCGGAAAAGCAGGTTCTGTTGCCTTTTTTCATTGCCGAACAATTCACGGTTCAGGCTTAAATTATACCAATGGCTCAAGACCTTTAATATTGTTTGGTTACAGAGCATGTGATGCTTGGCCTATTATTAATGACGGTAATCCCCATCCAGAAACTAATTTTGAAAATTATGATAAAAATATTATTTATGGAAAAAAATCAATTGTTCCACGATGTACTAATGTACCTATAATTATTCCATTACCAAAAAAGAAAAATTACGTTTCAATTTATCAACTCCAGAAAAGTAATTAAAATATAACCCCAAAAATGGTTATTATGAGCAAGGCTTCCATTCCAACAAACATAATTAATTTTTATTACTGCTTAAGGTTAGGTTTTTATTGTGTTTTTCAATTGCAAGCCAATCATCTGATTGAGCATGAGGATGAACAATTAAGAGGATCACGAAAGCAACTAAATGTATAAAAAAAAATAATGATAATCTCATGACTATATTTTTTAAAATATTGATTTGTTATAATTAGGTTCTAATTTCGTTAAGAATATGAACAATAATCACATTTTAAACACAGATTAATTTATGTATAAGATCAATATATGAAATATATTTTATTAGGTGCCGCTATCGCATTTGCAATGTATTTAGGTGATAAATACATTCTTTAAGATACGTCATTTTTATACATAAAAATTCTAATTAATTTTGATAAGAATAAACCATGAGTGCTGAAGTAATAAGTTTTAATTGGAAATGTAAACATACTTGGAAAAGAAGTGCCAAAAATACAGCCTGGTGTTTATTAGGTTGTGCAATTGGCGACTTTGGAACAATATTATTTTTCCAAATAACAAAAATTCCATTTCCAGTTTTAAGTATTATGATTTTGGCAATTATAAATGGTTTAATAACAAGTATTATTTTAGAAACTTTTATTTTAATGAAACAAAATTTTTCATTTCAAAAAGCTCTAAAGACAGCTTTAGGCATGAGTTTTATTTCTATGATTAGTATGGAAATAGCAATGAATTTAACAGACTACCTTTTAACTGGAGGCGCATTACTTACATGGTGGGTAGTGCCAATAATGTTGGCTGTTGGATTTGTTACTCCTTGGCCATACAATTATTGGAGATTAAAAAAACATAATCAGGCTTGTCACTAAATAATCAAAATCAAAGGAGATAAATGAAAATATTAAAAGAATTAGATGATGCAAAGTTAGTTATAGTTGATCTAGAAGTAAGGTTAGGGGACGAAGTAAGAAGTGCCCCCACATTATGTGCAAAGTATAAAGGAAAAATTATTCCCCTTAACACAGCACATGACGGAAGACCAATTTTGATGAAAGAAGAAAATTCTATAGAAAATTAAATTATGATTGAACAAATTAGTATTTATTTGACAGCAATGATTTTGGGAATAATGCTATTCTTTTCTTTTGTTATAGCGCCTGTTGTGTTCACTACATTAGATGAGGAAAATGCACGGAAGTTCATCAGGAGGATATTTCCCTTTTATTACAATGTAAATCTTGCGATAAGTATAATTGTTTTATTGGCATTTTTGTTTCTTGGTAAATTAGGAAATGATTTTTATTTAGTTTTTGTGGTCGCAATTTTATTTGCAACATCAAATTATTTATTAATGCCGTTAATTAATAAATATAGAGATGAAAAACAGGATAAAAAATTTAAATATTCTCACTTTATATCTGTTGTTATTAATTTTGTTCAGATGCTTTTTTTAGTAATTATCTTAATTTGATTTATGCAAAATAGATTTGCATGAAATATTTTACATATTTTATTAAACATATAATCTATTCTATTTATATAATACTGCTATAGAGGGCTCCGAACCTAGCATTAAGATAATACTATTATCATTTTTATTAAAAACTAAATCTCTGATACGCTCTTTTATTATTATTTTATCTTCAAAGATAATATTTTCATTTGAATTGCTCAATCTTAAATGATGTATAGTTTGATCTCCATCTTCAATAACATTACCCATCGCAGCAACAAAATAATCATTTTTAAATTTATTATCAAAAGAATTTGGAATTTTTATTATTTCGCTAATACCAATTGATGGAGTCCAATATTTAAGTGGTTCTTTAAATCCAAATTTCGAATGAGATTTTTTAAGGGGTGCGAGTTCATTAAATATTTTTTCTGCCCCTATTTTTTTCCAATGCTCTACATGAGATGGGTAATGTACACCATATGATGAAATTGGCCATCCAAAATTTTGAATTTCTTCATCATTC
>CABZXV010000049.1 GCA_902529785.1 uncultured Pelagibacteraceae bacterium | reverse complement strand
AATGATTTAATAGTAATTTGTGTTTTTAAATCATTAAGTAAATGCTTTTTTTTTAATATTTTGGCATCAAGTATAGATGGATAATTTTTGTAATCTTTGAAACAATAACCAAAGGTATTTTTTAGATATTTTTTTGTAATTTCATCTGCAAAAATTGGTATTTTTTTTTTATTTTTTAAAGAAAAAACTCTCAACTCATTTATTCCATGAGTTTGATCGGCATGTAAATGAGTGTAAAAAACTGTATCAATATTTTTAACTTTATTTTTTAATAATTGAGATTTTAAATCTGGAGATGTATCAATTAGAATATTTAAGTTTTTAGAACTTATTAGAGCTGAACATCTTGATCGTATATTTTTTTTATTCTTAGGATCACAACTTCCATAGTATCCATCAATTCGTGGTATACCTAAAGAACTACCACAGCCTAAAATGGTAAATTTTATGCTCATTTATTAAAAAATAATCTATTAAAATTGCCAGTAGTTATTTTATCCAGATCTTCTATATTAACATTTTTTAATTCAGATAATTTTTTTAATGTGTAACGCACAAAAGAAGGTTCATTTTTCTTACCTCTCATTGGCTCTGGTGCTAAAAAAGGACTGTCTGTTTCGATAAGCAATCTTTCTAATGGTAATTCTTTAAAAGTATTTTGAAGATCAGTGCTATTCTTAAATGTAATAATACCACTAGCTGAAAAGTAGGAGTTAAGTTCCATTAATTTCAATGCAAAAGTTAGGGATCCCGTAAAACAATGCATAAGTATTTTTAAATTCTTGTTAGAATTTTTTAATATTTCATATGTTTCAGCTTCAGCATTTCTAGAATGTACAATTATAGGTATATCTAATTCTATTGCTGCATCTATATGATTTTTAAAACTTCTTATTTGTTTATCTTTATCACTATTATTATAATAAAAATCTAAACCGGTCTCGCCTACTCCAATTATTTTACTATTAGTATTAATTTTTTTAATTATTTCATCTTTAGATACTTGATCATTGTTAGTTTCGTGGGGATGTATACCAAAAGTTCCAAATATCATTTCATCTTTGTTTATAATCTCTAAAATTTTAGGGAACCCATTTAATGTTGTTGATATTGTTAATAGCTTTTGAACACCCTCCTTTTTACAATTTGCTAAAATATCCTCAATATTTTGAACTAAAGGTTCATGATCTAGGTGACAATGTGAATCAATCATTTTTTTCAATCTTTCTAAATAATATATCTAATTTACTTAGTTTAAGACCTTTCCTTAAATAATTATTATTCCTAATTGTCTCAAAGTGAATTTTATCTTCTTTTATGCCAAATACTTCTAACACTTTGAGAGATGAACTTGGTATAATTGGATATAATAATATTGTGACTTTTCTTATTAGCTCCAATGAAACATAAATAATAGTATTCATCCTTGATTTATCACTTTTTTTTTTCCAGGGCTCCTGATCGTTAAAATACTTATTTGCAGCAAATAACTGTTCAACAATAAAATTTATATATGAATTTACATTCTGATTGTCAGAATATTTTATTAAATTTTCATAATGTTTAGAGTATTGATCTAAGATCAATTTATCATCTTCTGTAAAGTTATCATTGTTAGGAACTTCAAAATTTGAATTTTTATCGCAAAAGGCCAAAACCCTTTGGCACAGATTTCCATAATTATTAGCCAAATCACTATTTATACAAGTCTCTAATTTTTCTTGTGAAATATTTCCATCGTTACCGAAAGAAACTTCTTTAATTAAATAATATCTTAATGGATCTAAACCATAAGTTTCTATAATTTCGAGCGGGTCTAAAATATTACCTTTAGATTTTGACATTTTTTCATCACCTGAGAGTATCCATCCATGACCAAATACTCTTTTTGGTGGATTTATATCAGCAGCTAACAAAAAAGCTGGCCAGTAAATTGCATGAAATCTTAATATATCTTTACCTATTAAATGAAGATCTGCAGGCCAAAAAGATTTATACAAATCATCACTTTCATTTGGATAATTTAAAGCACTAAGATAATTTGTTAAAGCATCCAACCAAACATAAATAACATGGTCTTTATTAGAAGGAACTTTTATTCCCCAATTGAAAGATTTTCTGCTGACAGATAAATCTTTTAACCCTGATTTAACAAAACTAACAACTTCATTTTTTCTTGTTTCAGGTAGTATAAATTCTGGATTTTTATCATAAAATTCAATCAATTTATCTTGCCAATTAGATAATCTAAAAAAATAAGATTCTTCCTCCACCCACTCTACTTTAGATCCTGAAGTGATTGCTTTTTTTGCACCATCCAAATCCTCAATTTCGCTTTCTGTGTAAAACGCTTCATCTGACACAGAATACCAGCCTGAGTACTTTGATAAGTAGATTTCACCTTTTTTTTCTAGAATATTCCAAAGATTTTCAACAGATTTAGCATGTCTAGTTTCTGTAGTTCTTATAAAATCGTTATTTGATAAGTTTAATGTCTCAGATAAGTCTCTAAAAGTTTTACTAATTTCATTACAGAACAATAATGGATCCATTTTTTTTTCTTCAGCTGCACGTTGTATTTTCTGTCCATGCTCATCCGTGCCAGTTAAAAAATAAACATTAAAACCCTGTATTCTTTTTAATCTTGCAAAAAAATCAGCGATAATACTTGAATATGCGTGGCCCATATGAGGCTTTGCAGATGGATAATATATTGGTGTTGTAATGTAGTAATTTTTATTCACTTAATAATTTATCATTAAATTCAAGAAAAAATGATTCAAAATCTAAATTATATTTTTTAACAAAAGAAAGTTTTAGATAAAAATACTTTTTAATTTTGAATGAAATATTCTTTGAATTATTTATATTTTTGTAGAAAAAAAGTT
>CABZXV010000048.1 GCA_902529785.1 uncultured Pelagibacteraceae bacterium | reverse complement strand
TTGCTCTAGGTTCTGGAATTCTTATGTCTTTTAGGCCTACTTCTTTAAAACTAATCCAAACATTAGCAAATATAGGAAATAATATGATTGAAAAAACAAGAATAACTGCAGGTAATAATAAAATATAAGCAGTTCTTTTTTCTATTTTTGAAAGTGTATCGCTCATAATAAAAGCGGATAATACACATTATCCGCTTTCATTAAAATTTATTTTATAATCTAGAATTGAGCCAGTTTTTGATTGATCATGTCTACTGCTTGATCAATATCAATCTGCCCGTCAACGTATAATCTAGTTATTCTATTTATAAACTTGTTATTTATAATTTTAGAAGCTCTTGCGAGTTCACCCTCTTTAACACCCCATCTAGTAGCCTTGTCTAAACCAGCTACAATATTATTAATAACATCCTCAGAGTATAAATCTGATAAAGGCGCTTTTCTATCAACTCCTACAGGTAATTTACTCCATGCTTTTGTAAATGCTTCAGGATCACTTGCATTTCCTCTTCTCACAGGGAATTTACCTTCAGGTGCAATTGATAAGGTTTTTGTGTAACCCTCATCCATTGAATATTTAATGAATGCACTTGCTTCTTCAGTATCTGCATCAGCTGTTATACCAAAATATCTTATATCAGCCCAAGCAGCTCCTTTATTATTATTAGGTCCTTTAAACTTAGTAATAAAACCTGTTTTCGAAGCTAGTTCACTTGAGGTTGGATCGTCATTTATTGTTGGAGGCGCAGAGTCTCTTAAGCCTGCAAGTTCATCCATTATAAATGGTGACCAAATTATCATTGGAGTTTTTCCAGCAAAGTACAATTCTCTAGATTGTTTCCAATATAATTCTCCCGGAGGACTTGCGTTTGCAATTACTTTATAAAACTCTAAAGCTGCCTTTAACTTTTTACCTTGTTTTTTTACTCCACCTTTTTTAACAACGTTTACTCCATTTGCTAAAAGAACATGTTCTAAAACCTGACTCATAAAATTTTCGTCAGTTTTAGTAGCTGCAACAAAACCAAACATTCCGTCTCCTGAAAGTGCTTCTACTGCTTTAGTTATATTTTCATAACTTGTTGGTGGTTCAAGACCTGCTTTTTCAAATAAATCTTTTCTGTACACAACCATCTGTGTCCAACCATCAACTGGAACAGCTGCTATTTTAGATCCACTTTTTGCCATGTTTAATGCACCTGGTGCAAAAGTTTTTTTGCCAAGTTCTTTAACAACTGCATTATTAGCATCTACATCTAATATTCCAGCTTCAGCCCAAGGTAAAACATACTGTAAAGTGTGGTATATCACATCTGGAAGATCACCAGCTGCAGCGGCGGCTGTTGCTCTTGTTCCTAAATCTTTTTCTTCTACAGGAATAACTTCAACCTTAATGCCAGTTTTAGCCTCAAAATCCTTAGCCATAGCTTCTTGTTTTGCCATTCTAGCTGGTTGAACTTCTGTAGTCCAAAAAGTGATGTCTGCAAAACTAATATTTGTTACAAAAAATATTAGCGCGCAAACAGTTATTGTTATTTTTTTAATCATTGATTTCCCCTCTTTTCGTTGATTAACACAGTAAATGTATCAGTGAGAGAAATGAATGACAATAGGTATAAAAAGTCTCTATAACTCAAAAAGTCAACAAATATAATATTTTTTAAATCAAGAATTTTTTATTTTTTAGAATTGATCTAATCATTTGAAACATCAAAGGAATTTTTTTTGAATTAAACTTTTTTAAAATAAAAGGTGCAATTTCTCTCACAAGTTGTTCACCTTCTACAGTATCATTTGCCATAAACTTTTTTTTAGCCCTTTGGAAAGTAAAACCTTGTCCTAAATAGTTTCCCATTTTACTATTTCTTCCACCTGCAGCGCTTACATACAAGTCTCCAACACCTGCTAAACTTAAAACTGTATCTTCTTTTCCTTTTAAACTTTTAGTTATGTATTTCATTTCTGATAATGATTTTTGGAACAAACTTGAAGATTTATTCAAACTCATACCAGAACCAATTATCATAGAATAAATATTTTTTATTGCAGAACATATTTCAACACCAATCACATCTTTAGAATATTCAATCAAATAGTATTTAGTTGAAATCATTTTCCCTAACAATTTTGCAATCTGAATATTTTTGTTAGCGATGATCACACTTGTTCGGCATTTTCTAGCTAATTCTTTAGCTAAACATGGTCCTTTCAAAACTGATAAATTTAATTTAGGGAAACTTTTTAAAAAGGTTTGTGAAATAGTCAAAATCTTTTTGTTTTGCTTTTCATATTTAAGACCTTTTGTAAGTACTAAAATTGGAGATTTTACTTTAAATTTTTTTAATTCACTCGCAATAAATTCGATACCTGTTAAGCTTAGTGCTATAACTACAAGATCATATTTTTCATAAAATAATTCATTGGAATATTTTTTAAATTTAAGTTTTTTTGGAAGATTTATTTTTAAAGCTGAATGAAATTTATTTTTTGATGATAAATTTTTAATAAATCTTTGACTGTATGGTTCTGTTATAAATACTTTGTGATTATTATCTATACATGGAATAGAAAAGGCTGAGCCCATGGCACCACCTCCAATAATTAGAATTTTTTTCATAAATAAATTATCTAAATTTAACTATTTATTATTAACAAGTAATTTTAAAGAAAAAATAGTTTTATTTTTTTGATTTTATTAATAAAATAACTTTTAAAATTATACAGTTTATATGAACAAAATAGCGATAATTGGTGCGGGGCCTTGTGGCCTATCAATGTTAAGGGCTTTCGAACATGCTGAGAAAAATGGAGAAAAAGTTCCAGAAATTGTATGTTTTGAAAAACAAGAAGATTGGGGAGGATTATGGAACTACAGTTGGAGAACTGGTTCTGATCAATATGGTGACCCTATCCCCAATAGTATGTATAGATATTTATGGTCAAATGGACCAAAAGAATGTTTAGAGTTTGCAGATTATTCATTTGATGAGCATTTTGGAAAACCCATTCCATCATTTCCACCAAGAGAGGTATTATATAACTATA
>CABZXV010000047.1 GCA_902529785.1 uncultured Pelagibacteraceae bacterium | reverse complement strand
AGAGCGATGCTTAATATTTGTAACTGGCACTAAGAAAAATATTAATAATTTATATAATCAAATCGTTAATGGTGTTGGCTGCTCTACAGAGATTAGATTAAACCATAAAAATATAAAAAAAATTCTAGGTTCAATTAAGATTTTAGAAAAAAATTAAATGCAGTTTTTGATTACTTCCTTAGTAGAAGAATAATTGCCATCTTTATCGACGTAATAAATTACCATCTGTGTGGGGTTTCCCGACTTTGAGACCATCTTATAAATTGTACAACCATTTTCATCCTTTTTACCAGGTATAAGCGAACGATCTTCATCTATCTTAATGCTTTTGACTAAGGGTTTTTCACATCCAAAAATAAAAATTAGTATTAAAAAAAAACTAAAAAGTTTTAGAATAAACAAATTGCAGATTGTTAAAGCCTGAATTTGCTTGGTCAAATTGAATTCCATAATTAGTGTTTTCATCAATAACCTTATCATAATAGAGATTAAACTTTAACTCTCTATTATCAGGAGTTAAGCCAATCGTTTGAGATCCATTTTTATAATTTCCATATTTATCATAACCAGAAACACTATTATAATTTGCCTGACCTGAGCTAATTGATAGTGGAGCCTCTAAGGATAAAGCAAACTTACTTGTTTTTTCAGAGTGAACATAACCAATAGATGCACTGCTGGTTTCTAAATCACTCATATTAAATAATTCCTCATTTGTAAAATTTGATTTAGTAATTCCATATCCTAATTTAAAATTTAAAATATCTTTTTCAGAAATTTTTTGCTTTCTAACTGCATTAAGGTATATCGTATTATTATGTTTTGCCTCAAATGCACCACTAAAATCAGAATTTAAAATTCTCTCTTTCTCGTAACCATAACCAAAAGTTATTGAACTTTGAGAGTTTGGCTTTATTGAAGAAAAACTATTTTTTAATAAAAGGCTATTGTTATGACTTTCATCAACAATGTTTGTAGATAAAGTCATATTATCAAGTAAAAAACTGGTAGTCATAAAATTATCACCCAACAAGGTATTTTGATATTCGTCCTCTTGGAAAGAATAAGACCTATATTTTAAATCAAAATTACCAACTTCATTTCCATAATTTACAAAAGACATTACAAGAAATTTGTTTAAGCCAGCATCTGAAAAGCCATTCCTGAATTTAAAAAAGTTTTCTTCATCAGTAATATTTTTATTTTTTAAACTGTTAAACTGTCTTGATCTGTTTGAATAAACTCTGTCATAACTATCAACAATTCCAATCGAAACATTTTTTGAGGCTAAATTGCTTAAGATTGAATTTGCACTTATTGAACCTTCTTTTGAAATCTTCTTTAAGTTTCCATTTGAGTCAACATAAGAAAAGCTTTGTGCAGTTGTTGCTGTCATAGCTCCAGCCATATTTAATAAGCCAACGCCATAAACATCATCTGTTCCAGATGCACCTAAGTCTGTAGCACTACTTAAAATTAAATCTACTATCTGGGCACCAGTTAAATTCGGCCATTTTTCTTTCATAACTGCGACTGCGCCAGATACATGGGGTGCTGCCATTGAAGTTCCACTTTTTGTACCATAGCCACCATTAATGGTAGAGTAAATATCTACGCCTGGTGCCGCAATACAATATGCTTTTGTATCACCGCATCCATTACTCCATGATGCAATTGTATTTGTGTTATCAACAGCTACAACATTTAACCAATTCTCAGATACATCACTGTCTATAAGCCCAAATCTTGCCTCATAACCCGACCTATCAGTATAGCTTATTAACCCTGCGTCTTTTACTACCTGAGGAGTATATGATGTTAAAGCTGTTTGCTTATCACTTCTATAAAACTGTATTGCACCAGTAGCTGAATTATTTCCACTATTGCCAGCTGAAAATACTGCAACAGCATTAGCAGTTGCTACATCATCCCATTCTGTTCTTTCAGCTGTACTATTAAATCCAGCGCTACTAGTCCCGGGAATCAATCCATAACAAGTATAAGCTGTTCCACCTACTGTACATGTTGCGGCAGAAGTCCATGTAGTGGTACCCCAACTATTATTTAGAACTGTTGCACCATTGTCAGCAGCAAAAGCCACACTATTACTTATTTCTCCTGAAAAATCTCCATCATCATCAAATATTTTTATAGGCATAATGGATGCATTATACGCAATTCCCATCATTCCAGTTCCATTTCTTTCAGCAGCTATTATTCCTGCTACATGGGTACCATGATTGTCCGAATAAGCTCCAACATGAGCAACTGTACCATTATCATCTTCTTCGTCGTAACCAGTAATTATATTTGCATCTAAGTCCGCGTGACTAGTATCAAATTGACCATCAAGCACTGCTACTTTCACACCATCACCGTCATAACCATCGTCAAAAGCTTCATAGGCTTTTGTTGTAACTAATCCATAGTTGTTATTGAATTCTGTTGTACAGAAAGAAGACGTTGAGGTTGCACATGATGTTGCAACAGTGCTACTGCCACTACTTCCTCCACCCCCTCCGCAAGCTGACAAAAACAGTGAGGTTACTGATACTAAGAATAATTTTTCTATTTTAAGCACTCTAAATTATAATTAAATTTAAGATAACTTTATAGAAAAATATCATACATAATAAGCATATCAGAAATGTAAAGTTAAGTAATGTAATTTAAAGTACGATTAAATTTAATATGAACTACTATTGTTTTATCTTCTTTGGCCAAATAGTCTTAGAAGCATTATAAATAGGTTTATAAAGTCTAAGTATAAAGTTAAAGCACCCATTACTGCTTTTTTACCCATTAACTCACCGCTGTCAGATGCTGCATACATATTTTTGATCTTTTGCGTATCGTATGCAGTTAAACCAACAAATACGAGAACACCAATTATAGATATTGCAAAATACATCATTGATGATTTTAAGAATATATTGACTATTGATGCAATTATGATCCCAATTAAACCCATCATTAAAAAAGATCCCATCTTGGTTAAGTCTCTTTTTGTTGTGTAACCATAAATACTCATAGCACCAAAAGTTGCTGAAGAAATAAAGAATACTCTTGTTACACTCAAACCTGTGTAAACTAGTAAAATTGATGAAAGTGATAATCCCATTAAAGCAGCAAACACCCAAAAAGTAGTTTGAGCCCTAGATGCACTCATTTTATTTATACCAAAGCT
>CABZXV010000046.1 GCA_902529785.1 uncultured Pelagibacteraceae bacterium | reverse complement strand
CATTTCACAACTGGCTAAGTAGAATTCCCACATTCTAAAAAATTTTTCATCAAACATCCCTAAAACTGTCTCTTTTTTTGACAAGAATCTTTCCTTCCAGTTTCTAAGGGTATGTGCATAGTGCATTCTAAGAACTTCAATGTCAGACACTATAAGACCAGACTTTTCAATAGGTTTTGCCACTTCACTCAAACTTGGTGTGTAACCGCCAGGAAAAATATACTTTTGGATCCATGGTTGTGGGTCTCTTGGAGACATTGAAGAACCAATTGTATGGATTAATGCTATTCCTTTTTCATTCAAAAGCTTAAAAACGGTATTAAAATATGTTTTATAAAAATTTCTTCCAACATGCTCAAACATACCAACACTAACAACTCTGTCAAACTTCTCATTTAATTGTCTGTAATCAATAAGTTTAAAGTCTACTTGATTGGACAAATTCATTTCTCTTGCTTTATTATTGCTGTATTCAAATTGATTTTCTGACAAAGTTATACCTGTAACACTAGCATTTGTTTTCTTTGCTATTGTTAATGCTAACGTTCCCCATCCTGAACCAATATCTAAAACTTTTTGATTAGGCTTAATATTTAATTTTTTTATAATGTGATCGATCTTATTACTTTGGGCTTGTTCAAGTGTATCATTATCATTCTTGAAATAAGCACAAGAGTATTGTCTGTTTTCATCAAGAAATAAATCATAAAGTTTCTCAGATATATCATAATGATGTGCAACATTTTCTTTTGATTTTATGATTTTGTTTAAATTCGTAAGATACCCGAAAGTACCTCTAATTTTTTTTATTATTGCTCCATAAGAATTAATATTCCCTCGACCGATGTTTTTAAAGGCTAATTCTAAAAATTCTGTCAGTGTTCCATTCTCTATAACAAGAGATCCATCCATATAAGCTTCACCAAAATACAAATCAGGATTTATAAGCAATTTTTGCATTAATTTTTGATCAAGTAGTTTTATTACAATTGGTTTTTCTTTAATTGGCTTGCCAATTACATATTTTTTTGAATTAGAGTCTATTAGTTCAAAACCATCATCTTTAAATAAATTATTTAAAAAACTTACTAAACTCATTTTATGCTGCTTTTAATATCTCCATATTAAAATTAAGTTTTTCTAGATTTGATAATAAATCTTTTTTATCTGCTTCATCTAACAATTTTAATGGTGGCAAAAGATTTTCATAAATTGAATTTTTTTCTGCCATTAAAGTATGAAGACCTGAAATTAAGTTGTATTTATCAAAAGACTTTCTAACATCACACAAGTTTTGATTTGATGACAATTCCTCATTGCTGTGAAAATTATCATAAATTTTCCTTGCTAAGTGACCTGTAACATTTGTTGTTGCGGTAATTACACCATGACATCCTAACTCTAATCCTTTTAATAATTTTGCCTCAGATCCTGGAAAAATTGAAAAATTTTTAATTTTTAGAGTTTCAAATAAATTATAACTGCTATCTTTAACTCCAACGATTTGATTTGGGAATTTTTTAACCAGCTTTTCTACACATTGAACGCTAAATCTATATCCACAAAGCTTTTCAAAGTTATATAAAATGATTTTACACTCATTAATCTCATTAATAATTTTAGAATAGAAATTAATCACATCTTCATCTCCATACTTATAATAAGCTGGTGGCATAATTAAAAAATTACTAAAACCAATAGATTTAGATATTTTCATCATATTTATAGTATCAATCAAAGAATTGAGACCCGTTCCGATTAAAAATTTATCTTTGTGCCTGCTTTTAGGTAACTCATTTATTAATTGTATTTTTTCACTTAAGGATATCAATTGAGACTGACCTGTGCTGCCAAAGAATACAACCCCGTGGCAACCTATGTCGATTACATTTTCTGCATGTTTAACAGTATTTTTAACATCTAAAGCAAGATTTTTATCTAATACTGATAATCCTGCAGCATAAACACCTTTAATTTGTTCCATAGTCAAAATTTATATAAAAATACAAATTAGTAAAGGTTATAAAAACATATGAATATTCTTGTTATACAAAACCGCATGGGCATTGGAGATATGGTAATTTTCTTGCCTTTTATTCAAGCTATTTCCGATAAATACAATTCACCTGTTACACTTTTAGTTAAAGAGAGTACAAAAGTTGAGACATATACAAAAAATTTAAAATATATAAAAAAAATTATATATCTAAGAAGAGATGGTAAGAATGATCTTCATAGTGGTCTATCAGGTTTTTTAAGTTTAAAAAATGAAATTATAGAAAATTCGTTTGATAAAGTATTTATTTTTAATTCATCATTAAGATATAGGCTTATTTGTAAAATAGCAGGCATAAAAAGTATTTATCAATATCCACTATTTAAAAAAAAGGAGCAACATATTATAAAAGCTGCGCAAAAATTATTAAAAAAGATTAATTTAAAAGCAGAAAGCAATCCTCAAATTCAAATAGATAAAAATTCTATTCAAACAGCCAGTCAAAAGTTTAACATTTCTAATACTAAAATTAACATTTTATTAGGTATTGGAGGTTCGGGCCCTACTAAAAGGATACCAGCAGATAAATTTAAAAAATTTATTAGTCTAGTTATTAAAGATCACGAATGCGCTTTTTATTTAGCTACTGGTAAAAATGAAGAAGAACAAGTCATACTTAAAGATATAATATCTTCTTATAAAGATTTTTGTGTTGCTTTAGATAATTATTCAATATCAGAAATTTTACCAATCATAAAGAGCTGCAAAATATCAATATGTAACGACTCAAGTTTTAGTCACCTTTCTGCTGCTTTAAATATTCCTACAATAGTTTTAATGAGTGATACACCATTATTATATGGCAGTTATAGCCCAAACATGTATCCAATTGTTCCTGATGGTATAGAAAATGTTTCGCATAATTCCAGAGGAAAAGAAAAAATAAATCCAGAAAAAATTTATAAGAAATTTAAATCAATTATTAGCTAATATTTTTTATTACTATTTCTTTTGCCTCATTAACAATTGAGGCCAACCTTGTAAGCTCAGGGCTCACGTCAGGATGAATTTTTTTCATAATTGACTTATAAGACTTCATTACTTGCTCTTTTGTATATTTAATGTTCGGTTTTAAATTTAAAATTCTATAAGCTTCATCTAAAGATATACTCTGTTTATTTACGGATTGATTAAAATTATTAAAATTAAATCTCCCTGAACTTCTTAAAACTCTAAAAAGCCCCCATAATCTAAATAGTTGAAATAA
>CABZXV010000045.1 GCA_902529785.1 uncultured Pelagibacteraceae bacterium | reverse complement strand
CCCAGCTCCTCCCATTAAACTTAAAGTTTTAATTTTATCAGGATATCTTGAAGTGCATTCAACAGTAACCAAACATCCTTGAGAGTGACCAACCAGTGAAGCCTCTTTGTGATCAACTGCATCAATTACTGCACTTACCCAATCAGCCATTTCTTCAATTGATTTTAAACTCTCTCCACCCGAAAGACCGTGACCAGGTAAATCTACTGCAAGGGCATTATATCCATGAAAAGCAAAGTATCTAGTTTGAAGAACCCATGTCATATGAGTTAATCCACTTCCATGAACAAATATTATCAGAGGTTTTTTTTTGTCAAACGGTCTTCCACCCGTTGAAGCATAAACTTCGTTATTATTTACTTTAAATTTCATTGATTAGATACAAGTCTTGGTTTTCTTGCAGCTCTGAAACCAACCTCGAAATCATTTTTGATATCATCAATATCTTCAATACCAACAGACAATCTGATCATATCATGCGAAAGTCCAGCAAACTTTAAAGTTGCCTCATCCATTTGTGAATGAGTTCCTGATGCAGGATGTATTACTAAAGTTCTTGTGTCTCCAACGTTTGCTAGATGAGATGCTAGTTTCACGTTATTGATAAATGCAACACCTGCCTCTTTTCCACCCTTAATACCAAATGCTATCATTGAACCTCTTCCATTAGGTAAAAGTTTTTTTGCTAATTCATGATCTGGATGATCTGGAACACTCGGATGTGATACCCATGCAACACTTTCATGATTCATTAAATATTTAACCATTTCCTCTGCATTTGAACAATGCTTTTTCATTCTTACAGATAAGGTCTCAATACCTTGTAAAACGTTCCATGCATTTTGGGGACTTAAACAAGGACCAAAATCCCTCATACCTTCAGCTCTGGCTTTCATTGTAAAAGCTGTTGGACCAAATTCTTCAGCAAAAGATAAACCGTGATAACCCTCATATGGTTTTGTCATAGTTGGAAATTTATCATTTTGCATCCAATCAAATTTTCCACCTTCAACTAATATTCCTGCCATTGAAGATCCATGTCCAGCCATCCATTTTGTTAGTGAGTGAATAACTATATCAGCGCCATGTTCAAAAGGTTTGCACAAATAAGGAGTTTGATAAGTTGCATCAACCATTAATGGTATACCTGCCTCATGTGCAATTTTAGCAATTTCAGGCATGTTCATTATTTCATTACCTGGGTTACCAACTAATTCTCCAAAAATTCCTTTCGTATTTTTTTGAATTGCTTTTTTAAAACCTTCTGTGTCTCTTGGTTTAACAAAAGTACATTTAATACCAAATTTAGGTAAAGTTAACCTAAATAAGTTTACAGTACCTCCATATAATTGCGATGATACAACTAAGTGATCACCCGCCTCACACAATGTCATTACAGCTAAAAATATTGCACTCATTCCCGAAGATGTAGCTAATGCTGCAGTACCGCCCTCAAGTGAAGCAACTCTTTCCTCTAATACACCAACAGTTGGATTTGAAATTCTGCTATAAATATGTCCACCTCTTTCTAAATTGAATAGAGCAGCAGCATGATCTACATCATCAAACAAGTATGATGTAGTTTGGTAAATTGGCACTTGTCTTGAACCAGCATTTTTATGTGGTTGATAACCAGCATGCAAACTCAATGTATCGAATTTATAGGTATTTGGTTTTAATTCTTTTTTTTTATCACTCATTTGGCTCCTTTAATTATTTGCTTAGAGAATTCCTTTTTAAAGAGGTTATTATTACTAATAAATGCTCATAATTCAATCAACCATTAAGTCCTAAAAAAAATATAATAAATTGACAATATATGTAATTATAAGTATTAATCCCGCATTCATGACAAAATTTGTTAAAAAAGATGAGATAAATAGCGAGTGGTTTGAAATTGACGCTACAGGCGCCGTAGTTGGTAGACTTGCAACAGTTGTATCAAAAATCATAAGAGGCAAAAATAAAACAAAATACACTCCTCACATGGATCATGGCGATTTTGTTGTTGTTAAAAATGTAGACCAAATAAAATTTACTGGAAACAAATTTCAAAATAAAAAGTACTATAGACACACTGGTTACCCTGGAGGAATAAAGGAAATAACGCCAGAAAAGCTAAGTGAGAAAAAGCCTGGTGAAGTTTTAAAATTAGCTGTCAAAAGAATGTTACCATCTGGAGCACTAGCTAAAAAACAATTGTCAAAACTTAAGATTTACTCTGGAGCTGATCATCCTCATAGTGCACAAAATCCAAAAGTTATTGAAATCAGTAAACTTAATGAGAAAAATATAGTTAGAAATTAAAATGGAAAACAATCAAACATCATCACCAAAGATAAAATTAGATTTTAAAGATAGCAAATATGCTACGGGGAGAAGAAAAAAATCAGTTGCTAAAGTTTGGTTAAAAAAGGGTACGGGCAAATTCTATGTTAATGGAAAATCACTTGATGATTATTTTCCTAGAGCAAACCACAAAATGCAAATTTTAAGACCATTTGAAATAATAAATCAATCTACTGATTACGATGTTAGGTCTAAAGTTGTTGGAGGAGGTCAAACTGGTCAAGCCGGTGCATTAGTACATGGTATTTCAAGAGCTCTTCTTAAATTTGATGAAACTCTAAAATCAACTCTACGTAAGGAAAAACTAACAACCAGAGACTCTAGATCTGTTGAGAGAAAAAAACCAGGTAGAGCAAAAGCAAGAAGAAGCTTTCAATTCTCTAAAAGATAATTTCTTTTTAATTTTCAACTGTTATATTAATTTATGATTAAGAAAAATGTTCTTATTTGTGGAGCAACTGGATATATAGGATTACAGTTAACAAAGCTACTTTGTAATCATAAACATATAAATATAAAATATTTATGTGGTAGTTCATCAGTTGGAAAAAAAATTGATTTTTATGATAAGGATTTAAAGAAGTTTAAACTACCAAAGATATCCAAGTTTAACAAAAAATACCTATCAGATGTAGATATAATATTTACAGCACTTCCAAACGGTGAAGCCCAATCTATATCAAAATATCTAAACAAAAATAATCTCCTTATAGATCTTGCTGCAGATTTTAGACTCAATACTAAAAATGAATATGAAAAATGGTATAAAATTAAACATAGCGCCTCAAATCTAATTAAAGATAGTATTTACTCGATACCTGAAATTAGTGGAAAACTAATAAAAAATTTTAAAATTATATCTTGTCCTGGATGTTATCCAACTACGGTATTAATTCCACTAATTCCATTAATAAAAAGAAACCTAATTAACAACAAAACAATCATCATAGACTCTAAATCTGGTTATTCAGGAGCTGGAAGAGGGGTACATAAAAAATACAAAAACAAGAACCTATACGAGTCTCTTAGTGCTTATGGATTAGCAAATCATAGACATAATTCTGAAATTCAACAAGAATTAGATTTAAGAACTGGAAAAAAAAATAAATTTCATTTTACTCCTCATTTAACACCAATGTTTAGAGGAATTTTAAGCACTATATATGTTGATATAAAAAAGGACACTTCCCTAAGAAAAATTCAAAATGTTTTAACTAATCATTACAAAAGTCATAAGTTTGTGAAAATTTCTAAAACAAATACATTTTTAAGCACTAACAATGTTATAAATACCAATAATTGTTTAATTTCAGTATGTAATAGCAAA
>CABZXV010000044.1 GCA_902529785.1 uncultured Pelagibacteraceae bacterium | reverse complement strand
TTAGCTAGAGAAAGAGTTCCAGATGAAGTTGCTGCTGCAATGGGAGGAGATAGACCTAAATATGGAAAAGATTATATTATTCCATCTACATTTGATCCAAGACTAATAAGTGTAATTCCAGTAGCGGTAGCAAAAGCTGCAATAAAAACTAGAGTTGCTAGAAGAAAAATTGAAAATTTTAATTTATATTCGGAACAATTAAAACAAAGACTAGATCCATCTGTAACTATTCTACAAGGGATAAATTCTAAGGTTAAAAAAAATCCAAAAACAGTTGTATTTGCTGATGGTGAAGATGAAAATACACTTAAGGCTGCAATAGCATTTAAAAATGGTGGCCTAGGAACTCCAATAATTGTTGCAAAAGAAAATGTTGTCAAACAAAGGCTGAAAGAAATTGGGTATGGAAAAAATCTAGATATAAAAATTGTTAATTCTACAAATAAAAAATTGAGAGAAAAATATGCAAAATTTCTTTTTAGGAAGATGCAAAGAGATCAGGGTTTGCTTGAGAGAGATTGCGATAGAATGATCCGAAATGACAGAGTTATTTGGTCATCATGTATGGTTGAATGTGGGGATGCAGATGCAATGGTAACGGGGAATACTAGAAGATATTCTCAATCATTAGAAAAAATTAAAAAGGTAGTTCCTCCGAGAAAGGGAGAAATTATGTTTGGATTAAATATGGTTGTTAGTAAGGGCAAAACTGTTTTTATTGGAGATACTTCAGTTAATGAATACCCTTCCTCTGAAGAGTTAGCTAACATAGCGATATCGTCAGCAAGAGTTGTGAGATTATTTGGATTTGATCCTAAAGTTGCTTTTTTATCTCATTCAACATTTGGTCAACCAATTACTAGTAGAACAAAACATATAAGAGATGCTGTAGAAATATTAAAAGATCGAAAAGTAGATTTTAAATTTGATGGTGACATGCAGCCTGATGTAGCTCTTAATGATGAATATTCTGATTTATACCCATTTTCAGAAATAGTAGGAAATGCAAATATTTTAATAATGCCTGGTCAACATAGTGCAGCAATTTCATATAAAATTATGAAATCATTAGGAGGTGCTAAAGTTGTTGGTCCACTATTAATAGGTCTTGCTCAACCAATAGAAATTGCACCATTAAGATCCTCTACTTCTGAAATATTAAATTTGGCATCTGTAGCAGCTTATTCTGCTGGAATAATAGATTATAAAAAGACAAATTAATATTATATTTATTTTTTAACAACCCTAAGATCATCAACTAAAAATATACTAGTAATTACATCTTCAACATCTAGAATCTGCTTGGCCTCTTTAGTAACCTCATCTCTTTCTATTTTGTTTTGAGCTATGCCATAAACATAAATAATTTTCTTATAAGTATCTATATTATAGTTAACTGATTTAATTTTTTTGTTACCTATTATAGCTGCTCTGAGTTGTGAGGTTATAAGAAGATCTTTTGCTGATCTTTTAAAATCAAATTTTTCTTTAATTTGTAAATCATTATTTACTGATCTTGCTCCTTTTATTTCCCAAGCCAACTTTGTGATTTTAAGTTTGTCTTCAACAGAATTTACTTTGCCTGTAAGAAATATCCTTCCATCAAGAATTTTAGTTTTTACTGAAATTAGATAGCTTTTATCTGCTGTTATTAATCTCGCTCTAAGATTTTGTTGCATTATAGAATCATCTATTTGCGTTCCAAGACTTCTAGGATCCAATGCAATTGAAACTCCAGTTCCCAAAACCCCTGTAGAAGAGTATCCAACACAACCCGTAATGAACACCAAACTAATTAAAATTATGATTTTTTTAATTTTCATTCTTTAAACTAAGACAATAATTATAGATAAGTTTTTTTGGAATTTCTCTATCCTGTGAAACTTTTTTTACAATATCTTTAATTGACATTTTATTAATTAATTTATTAATTTTTTTTTTATCTGATTCTTGAAGTTCTTTAAAACTTAATCTTGATTTATTTACTTCAGAAATAACAACTGTTATCTCACCTTTTCTTGAAAAATTAACATTTGATAATTCTTTTACTGAGGTTCTAATATATTCCTCATGATATTTTGTAATTTCTCTACAAATAACAATATTTCTATCTAAAAAAAATTCCTTTATATCAACTATTCGTTTATCAAGTTTATTTGGTGAGACAAAAAAAATAATTGAACTATCAAGTAAAGATAAACTTTTAAATAATTTTTTAACTTGTGTTTGTTTTTCTGGAAGAAATCCACAAAAATAAAAATTATCAGAAAACCCACTTATTGATATTGCTGAACTTACCGCTGATGCACCCGGAATAGGAAAAATATTAATGTTATTTTTAATACACTCTTTAACTAATATTTTTCCAGGATCTGAAACAGCGGGTGTACCAGCATCAGAAACCAGTGATACTATTTTATTATTTTTCAGTATTTCAATAACCTTCTCTAAATTTGTATTTTCATTAAATTTGTGATTTGAAATAAGTCTTTTATTTATTTCAAACTTTTGAAGTATTTTTTTCGAAACTCTTGTATCTTCACATAAGATTAAATCAGACTCCTGAAGGATTTTAATAGCTCTAAATGAAATATCACCCATATTTCCAATTGGTGTAGCAACACAATATAGCCCAGGTTTAAATTTATTGTTATTTAGATTCATATGACTTCTTTATTTAAATATATTATTAAAACTTAAATGAAAACTTTAATTAAATTGTTATTTTTGACATTGAGTATCTTCCTTTTATATCAAAATGTTTTTGCATCTGAAAAAATTAAGATTGGATTAATAGTTCCCTTAAGTGGTGAAAATTCTTTGATTGGTGAAAAAATTATAAAATCAACCAGATTAGCTATAAACAAAATAAATGATGATAGAATTGAAATAATTCCAAAAGACACAAAATCAAATCCTATTGATGCTTTAAAAGTATCTAAAGAGTTATATAAAAATGGTGTAAGAATAATTATTGGGCCAGTATTTAATGAAAGCATTAAATATCTTGATGACTTAAAAAATGTTACTTTTATATCTTTCACAAACAAATTAATCGATAATCCAAAAAATGTAATTAGTGCAGGAGTTAATGCCATATCACAATTACAAACAATAAAAAAATTTAGTGATATAAATAATTTATCAAATAGTGTTTTTTTAATACCTAGATCACAATTTAAAAATGAAATAGAACAGGCAATTAATAAAACTAAGATCAAACATAAAAAAGTATTTTATTATGATAGAGAACCAACTAAACTTACCAAACAAATTGAAAATTTAACAAATTATCAAATAAGAAAAAATAATCTTAAAAATGAAATAAAAAGAATAGAAGACTTATCATTTAAGGATAAAGACAAAAAAATTCAAAGTTTAAAAAAAAAAGATACCCTGGGAAATATAAATTTCGACTCAGTTGTTATTGCAGATTTTGATGAAAATTTAATAAGTGTTGCTACATCTCTTCTATACACAGATGTTTCATCAAAGAGAATTTCTTATATAACTTTGAATCAGTGGTTTGATGAAAGTCTTTTGAAAGAAAATTCTCTTCATCCAATTTATTTTCCCTCTGTAAATAAAAATAATTATGAAATATTTATGAATGAATTCGAGAATACTTATGGATTGGATGGCGATCAACTCTCATTTTTAAGCTATGATTTGATAGGTTTAGTTTATTTTTTAATTTATGAAAATGATTTTAATATTTCA
>CABZXV010000043.1 GCA_902529785.1 uncultured Pelagibacteraceae bacterium | reverse complement strand
TAATACAAAAATTTTTTTAAAATTTCGATCACCTAATAAATTACTTAAACTATCAATACTATCCATTTTTATTTCATAAATTTATTTTTAATTTCGATTAAATTATCTGGTCTTGGAAGTTTTCTAATTCTAGAATTTGCAATTTTTACTTCTAAAAATGATAGATGTTTACACGACAAAAATTTTTTAATATTTTTTTCTAAATCAATCTCTTTTTTAATGCAGAAAAACTTTTTAAATCCTAAACTTTTTGAGAGTTTTTCGAAATTGATTTCAGATGAATAAGTTTTTTGCCCACCCACAGAATCATGTGTGTTATTGTTTAGTAATATGTATTTAAAGTTATTATTTGCAAAAGTTCCAGCTGTTTTGATTGATCCAAGATGCATGAGCATCGAACCATCTCCATCGATACATAATGTATTTTTATTAGTTTGTAAGGAATAACCAAGAGCTACCGAAGATGTATGCCCCATGCCCCCAACCATATAAAAGTGATCGCTATTTTTAAATTTATATTTGTTATTTAAATAAATTAATTCCCTTGAATTATATCCAGTACTAGAGATAATTTTAGTTTTACTTTTCAAGCTTCCTAATAATTTTTTTAAAAAAAACTCCTTATCTAACTTGTAATAATTTTTTATTTTATTTTGTTTTGTTCTATTTGATAAGACTCCTTGCTCAATTAAACAAGCAATAATTGATTTATTTTTTTTTGCAAAAATAATTTGTTTATTAAACTTTTTTAAATCATTTTCGTTTCTAAGAATAGTGTATTTAATATTTAAAAGTTTCAATATATTTTCTGTAATTTTGCCTTTTACATTGTGTTGAGGCTCATCATTAATTCTTGGTGATCCTCTCCATCCTATTATTAGGACCAAAGGTATGGAGTAAACTTTTTTATTTGCTATTGATATTAACGGGTTTAGAGCGTTTGATAATCCTGAATTTTGCATGTAAACACATGGCATCTTTTTTGTTGAAAGATAATGACCAATACCTATTGAGACCGCTGACCCCTCATTAACAGCAATTATATGACTGTTTTTACTTTTACTTTGCAAATACGCTGAAAACACTTTAAGCACACTGTCAGGAACTCCAGTAAAAAAATTACAATTATTCTTTTTTAATAAATTTATTAAATTTTTTACATCAATCATTCTTAATTAAATTTATTATTTTTTTTATAGGGATAATTTTTTTATCAATTTCATATGCTCGACCATTTTTCAAAATTGACTTTGCTGCATTTTCCATAGCTGGATATGCTGCCCTTAACAATTGGTTTGCATAAATAACTAATTTAAAGCCATTATTTACTAAATCTTTTTCGTAAACTCTTGAGTAAGTAGATGGCACTGAAACTAAGGGAATAAAATTTTTACTTTTTTTGAATTTTTTTGCAAAAGCAAAAATCTGTTTTGGTGTTTTCTCTTTGCTATGTATTAATATGGCATCAGCACCAGATTTAGAATAAATTTCAGCTCTTCTAATCGCATCATTCAATCCTTTTCCTAAAATAAAACTCTCAATTCTTGCAATAACTAAAAAATCGTCTGAAAATCTGCTTTCACAAACTTTTTTAATTTTTTTCGCAAATGTTTCTGGTTTATCTTGCTGAGTATTTTTTTGATCATTAAATAAGGAATTTCTTTTTAGTCCTATTTTATCTTCCATAATTATGGATGATACCCCTGCTCTTTCCAGTGACCTGATAAGGAATGGTAAGTGTTCTATTTGTCCTCCATTATCTGCATCAAAAACTAATGGCTTTGAAGTTACATCCATCATTTCATTTAAAGATGAAATTCTTGAAGAAAAATCTACTGAAGAATTGTCAGGTTTCCCTTTTGTTGCAGAGTCAGTTAAACTTGATGACCACATTCCATCAAATTCTAAGTTTGTATTTTTTTTAATAAATTTTAAATTTTCAATAATAATTCCAGTTAAAGCATTATGGGATTCTAAAATTCTTGTTATATTTTTAGAGTTTAAAAGCCTTCTCAATTGAGACACTCTATCCCTTGGTGAGTTTCCTATTTCTCGAATTTTGTTTTTGATAATTGTTGATGAAATATTTTTTGTATATTGTGGCTCTATTAGTTTTCCACCCCATTTTTTTATAGTTTTAATTGCCCTCAAACGAGTTTTTCTTTGAATTCCTATTTTCCAATCATCTCCATGAACTAAATAATTTGGTTTTATTAATTTTAAATTCTCAACATAGTCTAGAGTAAATTGAGGTACAACTTTCTTAACATATTTTATATTTTGAACAATCGTTTTTCTTCGTTTGTAATTTAAGTATGGTATTTTTTTATAGGATGAAATAGCACTATCAGTAAGTAGTCCGACAATTACTTCACCGTAACCTGAAGCAATTTTTAAAATATTTATATGTCCCTCATGAATTATGTCAGCAGACATGCCCACATAAACTTTACTAACTTTTTTCTTTTTTTTCACTATTCCTTTAAGTTAATTGTAATTTAATAATTTCAAATTATTTTAATTAATGAAAAAAGTCTATATTAATAGAAAGAATTTGAAAAAACTGGATAATTACTTAAACAAGATGATGTAAATGCTTTATAAATTCAAAAAAACATTAATTTGCTTAAAATCATTGATCACTATTTTGTTTAATAGATTCAATATCGTTTTTTACTCAGAAAATAAATCTTATCAAAAATATTTTATGCCACTTATAAAACAGTTAAAAAATGAAAAAATAAAAGTGATTTATATTAGTTCAGATATAAACGATCAAATTATTGAAGAAAATTTTCAAAATATTTATGTTGGAAGAGGGCTTTTTTTGACATTAGCATTTGCGCTAATCAGAGCTAAAAAAGTAATATTTACTGCAACAGATCTAGGAAATAATAGATTAATTAAAAATAAAACAGTAGATCAATATATTTATCTATTTCACGCTGCAGTAAGTGTACATCGAGCTTACACTAAAAAAGCATTTAATAATTACGACCTAATTTTTTGTAATGGCCAATATCAAATAAATGAATTAAGGAAAATTGAGGAAGTATATAATTTAAATAAAAAAAAATTAGTTGAATCTGGGTATCTTTTTTTTGATTATGTTAGAGAGAATTATTATTTAGAGAATAAACTTAAAAATCACATTTTGATCGCTCCTTCTTGGAACTATGCCGATAAAAATTTTTTTAATAATTGTTTATTTGAACTAATTCAAATTCTTATAAAATTAAAAAAAAAAGTAACTTTGAGACCCCATAATGAACATTTTTATAGATATAAAAATGAAATTATTGAAATAGAGAGTAATTTTAAAAGTTCTGAATATTTTTGCCTAGATGCAAATGACGATAATCTCAAGTCTATGCATTCAAGTGACTTTTTAATTACTGATAATAGTGGTATTGCTATTGAATACTTTGCTATATTTAAAAGACCAGTTATGTATTTTGATGAATATCCAAAAATACATAATGAGTCTTTTAGTGACATTAATTTAAACTATATAGAGGACCAAATAAAACATTCATTTGGGTATAGCTGTAAAAAAAAAGACATTCCAATTCTAGATAAAAAAATTATAGAGATGACAACCGCATTTAGTCAAAAAAAGCCATTGTTAGATGAATACTTTAAAAAAAATTTTTATAATTTTGGTAACAGTGCTAAGGTATATTTTAACGAAATTTTAGATAAATGAAAATTTTTCTTTTAGCTATATACTTGATATTTATAACATTACCTGCAAAATCTTATTTTGATCCAGGAACAGGAGCTATGATAGTCCAAGCTATTGTTGCTTTTGTTTCTTCAATAATTATTTTCTTTTCCTCACCAATTTATCATATTAAAAAATTTTATAAAAAGATTAAAGATAAATTAAAAAAAGAAAAAATTGAAAAATAAAGATAAATCGTCAAACAATATTTCAAATTATATTGGCTTTGCACTAATATTTGTTGGAAATTATTATTTTCTTAATTTCAATAATTTAGCAGGACCTTCAGT
>CABZXV010000042.1 GCA_902529785.1 uncultured Pelagibacteraceae bacterium | reverse complement strand
CTCAAGTTCCAGATCCTTTTGAAAAATTTAACAGTTTTGGCGAACATAATAATGAAATGTTAAAAAATTTTTTAGATAAATTTAAGTTTGAATACAGTTTTAAAAGTTCATCAGTTTTATATAAGTCTGGTTTTTTTAATGATACATTAAAATTAATTTTAAAAAATTATGAAGGAATAATGAACATAATTATTCCTACCCTCGGCAAAGAAAGACAAAAAACATATTCTCCTTTTTTACCTATTTGTCCTGATACAGGTATTGTATTAGAGATACCAGTTTCAGAATTAGATATTAAAAACTCAAAAATAATTTTTGATAATAATGGAAAAAAATTAGAACAAAGTATTTTAGATGGAAATTGTAAATTACAATGGAAAGTAGATTGGGCTATGAGATGGTACGCCCTTGATGTAGATTTTGAAATGTATGGGAAAGATTTGATTGAGAGTGCAATTTTATCTTCAAAAATCATAAAATTAATAGGTAAGTCAAATCCATCTGGTTTTGCATATGAGTTATTTTTAGATGAAAAGGGTGAAAAAATATCAAAGTCAAAAGGAAATGGTATCACAATTGATCAATGGTTGGAGTATGCATCACCTGAAAGTCTATCCTTGTATATGTACCAGAATCCAAAAAGAGCAAAAAAACTTTATAGAGAAGTAGTTCCAAAGGCTGTTGATGAATATCTCGATTTTATTGAAAAAGGTAAAACTCAAAACGAACTTCAAAAACTAATGAACCCAGTTTGGCATGTTCATAATTCAGAGATACCAGAGGAAAATTCAATTATGTCCTTCTCAATGCTATTAAATTTAGTTGAGACCAGCAATGCTGATAATAAAGAATTACTTTGGAAATTTGTTAAGAAATATAAGAAAGATATTAATGAGGATATGCATCCAATTTTTGACAAGTTAATATCTTATGCAATTAAATATTTTAATGACGCAATAAAAACTAAAAAGATTTATAAAAAACCTAATGAAAGCGAAAAGATTGCTTTAGAAGCTTTAGTAAACTCATTAAATAACTGTGATGATGCAATGAAACCAGAGGACATTCAGACCACAATTTATACAGTTGGCAAAGAGAATGGTTATAAAGAAAATTTGCGTGATTGGTTCAAGTTAATATATGAGGTAGTATTTGGGGTTGAAAATGGACCAAGATTTGGTTTTTTTATAAGCTTTTTTGGAGTTCAAGAAACAAAAGAATTAATAAAAAGTAAAATAGATAATGTTTAATATCATCAGACCACTAATTTTTAAATTTAGCCCTGAGGTAGCTCATTCTTTAGCAATAAAAGCACTAAAGTTAAATAATATTTCTTACTCAAAACCTAAAGATAGTCATATTTTAGATATAACTTTTTGTGAAAAAAAATTATCTTCACCAATTGGTGTTGCAGCTGGGTTTGATAAAAATGCTGAAGTATATAATCCTCTGTTTAATCTTGGATTTGGTTTTGTAGAAGTGGGGACAATTACGCCAAAGCCTCAATTTGGTAACCCTAAGCCAAGAGTTTTTAGACTTGAAGAAGATGAAGCTCTTATTAATAGATTAGGTTTTAATAATTCTGGTTCTGAAGAAATCAGCAAAAGAATTAAGGAAAATAATAGAAAAGGTTTTTTAGGAATTAATATTGGACCAAATAAAGACTCCACGAATAGAGTTGATGATTATTTAATTTGTTTTCGTAAATTTTATAATTTAGCTGATTATATAACAATTAACATCTCCTCACCAAATACAGAAAATTTAAGAGATTTTCATAACCGGGATGAATTAAATTTATTGATTGACAAACTAAAAAAAGAAAAAAAAGAATTAAATTCAAACATTCCTTTAGCAATAAAAGTCTCACCTGATCTTAATGATGATCAAATTAATGAAGTATCTAAGATCATAATGGAACAAGGAATAGGTATCATTATTGTTTCCAATACCACAGATAAGAATAGAGAAAATTTAAAAAATATAAATAAACTAGAAAAGGGTGGACTGTCAGGTAAACCAATTGCAAAGATTTCAAACGAAGCAATTTCTAAGTTTTATAAAATTCTAAAAAAGAAAACAAAAATAATAGGAGTGGGAGGCATTAGCAATGGAGAAGATGCTTTTGAAAAAATCACTTCTGGTGCAACATTAGTTCAATTATATACTGGAATGGTTTATAGAGGTCCTCATATAGCTTCAAAAATAAGTAAAGAATTAATTGATTTGTTAAAAAATAAGGGTTTTAAAAATGTTTCACAGGCTATTGGAACTAAAAATTAATCTTGACGCGATAAGATTCAGATCCTATACAGGCTCATAATTTATGTCTAAAAAATGTGAACTTACTGGAAAAATTCCTCTTAAGGGTCATAACGTTAGTCATGCTAATAATAAAACCAAAAGAAGATTTCTTCCAAATCTAAAAAAAGTTAAGTTTAAAAGCGATCTGCTTAAGAGAAGCTTAAGATTAACCGTCTCAAATGCTGGTGTTAGGTCAGTTGATAAAAAAGGTAGTTTTGACCAATTTCTAATTTCAGCTAAATCTAGAGATTTATCATTAAGGCTAAAAAAATTAAAAAAATCCTTAGTAAGTAAATCGGCATAATGAATAAAGTATTTTTAACACTCTCATTTTTAATGGGATTGGTTGTCCTAACATCTAATTATTTAGTACAATTTCCCATTCAACATTATGGTCTACAAGAAATTCTTACATATGGAGCATTTAGTTATCCAATAGCTTTTTTAATAACTGATCTGGCAAATAGATCTTTTGGAAAATTAGTTGCTAGAAAAATTGTATATATTGGATTTACAATTGGAATTTTGTTCACACTAATTTTCTCAACAAATTTTGCAGATTTAATCTCAGTAAGAATAGCGATTGGTTCAGGCGCAGCATTTATTATTGCTCAATTGTTGGATGTACAAATATTTGACCAATTAAGACAAAAAAAATGGTTTATTGCGCCCCTCGTGTCTTCATTAATTGGTTCCACAGTTGACACATTCTTATTCTTTTCAATTTCATTTTATGGAACAGGAATACCTTGGGTAACACTTTCTTTAGGAGATTTAGTAGTAAAAATCTTTGTAGCTTTAGTAATGTTGATACCTTTTAGATTATTATTAGGTACTTTAAGAACTGCTTAATTAAAATTTAGGCTCTTGTTGTGTCATGCAATGAATAGCTCCAAATCCCCAAATTAAATCACTACAATCAACAGCAATAACTGTTCTAGTTTTAAAAAATTTTCTAAAAATTTTTAAAACCTTTTTGTCTTCTTTTGCATTAAATACTGGAACTAGTACTATTTTATTGCTTATGAAAAAATTTAAATAACTTGCTGGGACACGTGTTTTTTCTATGACAACTGGGCTTGGCATAGGAATCTTAATAATTTTAAATTTTTTTCCATTCTCATCATAACTGTTATTTAATATTTTTAAATTTTCTTTAAGAGCTTTATAATTTTTATCTGATCTATTATTTTCAACAGCTATCATAATTGTACTTTTTGAAACAAATCTTGCGATATCATCAATATGACCGTGGGTGTCATCTCCAATGATTCCTTTATTAAGCCAAATAAAATTTTTTGCATTTAAATATTCTGAAAACATATTTTCATAATCAATTTTTTTGAAACCTATATTTCTCTCTTGTTTTTTACTTAATAAACATTCCCTTGTTAGCAATATGGAGCCAGATCCATTATTATCAAACGCACCCCCCTCCATTACTACTCTTTCAAATTTGTTCGAATTTATTTTTTTGGGTTTAATACTTTCAATTTTTAAGTACCTACTAATATAATTATTGATTTTATCATCATTTCTAAAATTTTTATATTTTGACCAGGCATTAAATTTAAAATTAATAATAGTTTTTTTTTTATTTTTTTTGTTGACCAAAAATATTGGTCCAGAGTCTCTTAACCAAAGTCTGTCCGTCTTAAGTTTATGAAATTTAATATTAGATACATTGCAACCTATTTTTTTTAAATATATTCTTGTGGCCTCTAGACTTTTAGTATTATTTACTAATAAATCTATTCTTTGATATTTTGATAAATATTTAATTATTTTTCCAACAATATCTGGAATTTTTTCAAATAATCCAGGCCAATCATTTTTATTATGAGGCCAAGACATCCAAACTGATTTTTGAGGTTCCCATTCTGCGGGCATTCTGAATTCATCAATTTTCTTA
>CABZXV010000041.1 GCA_902529785.1 uncultured Pelagibacteraceae bacterium | reverse complement strand
TAACTAGCATTTTTAATTTTTCCTTTTTCAATTTCTATTAATAGAGGATTACCTGTTGGTATTTCCAGACTTGAAATTTTTTTGTTATCTAAATCAAATAGGTATTTACACAATGATCTAATTGAATTTCCATGAGCTGAAACAATTATATTTTTATCTAATTTTGGCTCTATATTTCTTTTATAAAATGGTATCACTCTTTCGTAGGTATTTTTTAATGACTCGGTATCAGGGATCTTATCTCTTGGAACGTTTTTGTATATATCGATATTTAATGGATGGTATGGACTTGTTTTTTTAAGTGCTTCAGGTGGATTGTCCCATGATCTTCTAAAAATATGAATTTTTTCTTCACCATAAAGCTTTTTCATTTCATCTTTATTTAAACCTGTTAAAGATCCGTAATGTCTCTCATTTAATTCCCATGCATTCACAATCTCCTGATTTTTTATTCTCATAGTATTTAATATCAAATTAAGTGTCTCAATCGATCTTGATTGTAAAGATGTGTAAAAATAAGATAATTCGATACCTAGTTTTTTAATAGATTCTCCTGCTTTGCAAGCTTCAAGCTTACCTTTGGCAGCTAAATCAACGTCTACCCAGCCTGTGAAGCGATTTTCTAGGTTCCATTCACTTTGTCCATGTCTCACGAGAATTAAATAATTCATAAATTTAATATAAATATAAATTAAATTAGATTGACATAAAGCTAAATCTTTTTATTTTGTGAGAATGAGTTCATTTGAGGATAGAAAAAAAAGTTTTGAAAAGAAATTTGCTCATGATCAAGAGCTTCAATTTAAAGTTAGCGCTAGAAGGAATAAATATTTAGGAGAATGGGTATCTGAAATATTTGGTTACAATTTAGATCAAGAAAAAGAATATATTCAATCAGTAATAAAGGCAGATTTTGCTGAAGCAGGAGACGAAGACGTCTTTAGAAAGATCAAACAAGACCTAAAAGGAAAAAATATATCAGACGAGGAATTGCGAAAAAAGATGGATGAGCTAAATGAAAAAGCTAAAACTGATTTTAGTTAGTTTTTTTTTTATTCTAATAAATATAAATAGTTCATTTTCATTAAATAGTAATTATAAAATAATATCAGGAAAACCAGTTATAACAGACGGTGATACAGTTAAAATAAATAATCAAAAAATTCGTTTTAGTGGAATTGATGCCCCAGAAAGTTATTTTTTTGGGAAAAAACAAGTATGTATTTTAAATAAATTAGATATTTTTTGTGGAATATTATCAAAAGATAAACTGGTAGAAAAAATAGGAAATCAATCTATTGATTGTAAAATTGAAAAAAATAAAGACCAATTTAATAGGTTATTAGGAGAGTGTTTTTTAGATAACGAGAGTTTATCAGTTTACATGGTCAAGAATGGCTATGCATTTGATTATCCAAAATATTCCAAAGGAAAATTCAGTGTATATGAAAAATATGCAAAAAATCTTTCTTTAGGATTGTGGCAAATGAAATTCGAATATCCTTGGATATGGAGAAAAAAAAATAGATAATAAAAAGAGTGATTCGAAATAAAAAATTATGTTTATTTATAACTCTAATTTTGATTTCTGCATGCTCTTCTATACCTAAAAATACAGCAGATGGTTGTTCAATTTTTTCTGAAAGATATCTTTGGTATAAACATGCAAAAAAATCTGAACAAAAATGGGGAACACCTATTTATTTGCAACTTGCAATTATTAAAATGGAATCTGATTTTGATTGGTTGGCTAAACCACCAAGACAAAAATTGTTTAAAGTAATTCCATATAAGAGACCATCCAGTTCTTTTGGCTATTCTCAAGCTGTAAAAGGTACATGGAAACAGTATAAAGAGGAAACAGGAAATAAATATGCTACCCGGACAAGGTTTAAGGACAGCGTAGATTTTATTGGTTGGTACACAAATAAAACTGAAAAGATACTGAAAATACCAAAAAATGACGCTTTTAGGCAGTATGTTGCTTATCATGAGGGATGGGGGAATTATAAAAATTATAAAAATAAACAAAAAATTATTTTATTAGCAAAGAAAGTTGAAAACCAGTCTAAGAAATACAAAACTCAACTTAATAAATGTAAAAAATCACTAACTACAAGAAAATATATTTTATTCTAATTTAGCTGTTTTTTTAGCTCTATATCAACAGCATCAATTCTTTTTGTATTTTTGGCAAGAGTTAAATACATTGTAGGTGTCACATATAAAGTAAAGAAAGTAGAAATTATCATCCCACCAAGTATTGTTGCACCAACTGCAAGTCTAGAACCTTCTCCAGCTCCAGGTCCAATATTACCAATAACTAGTGGTAACATTGCTATCATAGTACTTAATGATGTCATAATTATTGGTCTAAATCTTAAACTACAAGCCTCTTTCACAGCTTTCTCAATATCTTTACCTTTAGTTCTTAATTGATTTGCATAATCAACTATAAGAATACTATTCTTTGTTGAAATCCCTATAAGTATTACAAGCGCAATTTGTGAGAAAATATTTATTGATGAGTTTAAAAATAATATGAATACTAAACCACCAAATACTGCGAGTGGAACAGTTAAAATAATTATAAAAGGATGAATAAAAGAATTAAAGGTTGCAGACATAACAAGGTAAGCAGTTAATAAAGCTAGGGCAAAAATTATATAAAGTTCGTTACTTGTTTCTTTTAATTCCTCTGACTTACCCTTCCAAGTAATTTGTTTGTCAGGGGCAACTTTAGTCATTGTTTCTTCAAGATATTTAATTGCTTCAGCTAAGGTATATCCCTCACTAATATTTGCAGATATCGTGACTGCTCTTTGTCTATTGTATCTTGATAATTTACTTGCAGTTCCCTTTTCATTAAATTCTACTAAATTTGAAAGTGAGACTAAGTTTCCGGTTTTTTCAGATCTAACAAATATTTTACTTAAACTTTCCTTATCTTTTCTATCCTTTAAGTATTGTTGTAAAATTATAGGATACTCTTTACCAAGTTTATTAAATTTTGTAACCGTTTTGCCACCATATAATGTCTCTAGTGTTTGCCCAATTGCCTCTGCAGATATACCCAAGTCTTTTGCTTTTATTTTATTTATCTTTATATTTACTTCTGGTTTATTTCTGCTGTAATCAGATTCTAATCTTGATAAATTTCTGTTTTTCCTAAGCATTCTAATAACTTGAGTTTGAATTTGTTCTAGCTCTTCGTAAGTATTTCCATAAATAACCATTTGGACAGGCTTGTTGTAACTCGAAACCCTTATAGATTGAGGGGATATAGGAAAAGCCAGTGTTTGAGGCACAGTAACAATTTTGCCTATGGCTTGTCTCATAATTGTTTGCGAGCTTTGCTTCCTATTTTTCCAATTATCTAAAAGTGAAATGATTAAAAAACTATTTTCAGAGCCAAATCCTGGGACAATCATAAGAAATCTATTGTATGGACTATTTTCCTTATCTAGCAATGGTATCAGTCTTTTTTCCACATCTTCGGCTCTTTTTTGTGTGTATTGAAAAGAACTGCCCTCATCTGTAAAACCAATTACCAAATACACACCTCTATCTTCCATTGGTAATAGTTCCTTTTTTGTATAATTATATAAAGCAGCTGAGCCAATAACGATTAAAACAATAAATGTTACAATTGTTTTTTTTCTATTGATCCAAAATACTAAAGTTTCTGAATAAAAATTTAAAAAACCTTGAAAAAATTTATCAAATCTTTTGGTTAAGAAATTTGATTTTTTCTTTTTGTCAAGAAACTTGCTTCCAAGCATTGGTGAGAGTGTTAATGCAACAAACGATGAAACAACTATTGCAAATGATAACGCAATAGCGGTCTCTTTAAATAAAGTCCCTGCAATTCCTTCGATGAATATTAAAGGTAAAAAAACAGCCACTAATATAAGAGTTGTTGCGATAATAGCAAAAGTAATTTGTTTTGAACCCTTGTACGCTGCTACTAACGGTGTCTCACCATTTTCAATTCTTCTATATATAGCATCAGTCATAATAACAGAATCATCTGTTATAATTCCTATTGCTAAAATAAAACTTAATAAGACAAATATATTTATTGATAAATCAAATATATATAGACCTAAAAAGGTTGCAATCAAACTCACTGGTAGAGCAATTGCAGGGACTATTACAGCTTTAAGGTTTCCTAAAAATAAATAAATTATGATTACAACTAATATAAATGCAATAATTAATGTTTTATAAACCTCATTAATTGCTTCACCTATATAAGTAGCTCTATTGAATGCTATTTCTAAATTTAAATCTCCTGGTAAAGTTTTTCTTACTTCTTCAATTTTCTTCTTGATATCTTTGGAAAGTTCTACAGTAGATGCACCGCTCCTCGCATAGATACCTATTCCCATTGTTTTCAAATTTAAAGCCCCTTTACTTTGAGCTCTAAATAAAACTTTCTCAGTCACTGGACCCAACTCTAAATTTGCAACGTCAGACAATCTTACTATGTTATCTTTAGCCTTCTTTATCGGAAGCTGTTTGAGTTTTTCTAAGTCGTTATAAGATTTATCGATGTTAATTGTAAGATCAATATTTTCTGCCTCTAAAGTACCGGCTGGTAACCTTACATTTTCATTTCTAAGTGATCTTTCAACTTCTTGTATTGTTAGATTATTCGCTGCCAATTTGATTGGATCTATCCATACTCTTATACTGAGTTCTCTTAGTCCACCAGTTCTTATTCTACCAACATTTTTAATGCTTGAAAACTGGTCAACTAAGTACCTTTCCGCGTAATCTCCAAGCTCGAGGTCTGTCCA
>CABZXV010000040.1 GCA_902529785.1 uncultured Pelagibacteraceae bacterium | reverse complement strand
ATTTCAGTCCTAGGATTAAGAGACACACCAACTTTTTTACCTAACTCTTTAATCAAGCTTATAGAATCTTTTAAATTTTCTGTAGCTTCAGGATGAATTGTGATTATATCAGCACCAGCCTCTGCATAATTTTCGATATATTTATGTACTGGTGAGATCATTAGATGCACATCAAATGGAAGCTGAGTATACTTTCTTAAGTTTTTTATTACTGGAGGTCCAATTGTCAAATTTGGAACAAAGTGACCATCCATTACATCAACATGAATTAAGTCAGCTCCACCCTCTTCTAGTTTTTTAATTTCACTTCCAAGTTGACTGAAATCAGCTGAAAGTATTGACGGAGAAATTTGAATTTTTTTCATTTGATACTAAAATATTAGTATCAATTTTTACTTTTATTTGAATTAGTTTTTACTAAATATTCTATATATTTCTCGGGCAATTTCACTCTCAAGAGGAAATGAAAGCATCCCCATAACAGAATAACCAAGTAAATAAGGCATTAAATAGAAACGACCCATATAAAAGAACCAAGCTACATAAAGTGGTACTAAAGGCCCTACCAAAAAGCTTGGGGTAATCGGTTTAAACACATTTATTAAAGGATTTGTGAGTTTTACAAAAACTTTCATAAAGAAGAATTGTGAATCTTCTCTTTGAAAAATATTCATCGCTACTCTCCCAATCAATGTCCACATAATGACTCCTAAAATGTAATCGATTATATAAACTAAGGGATGAAAGTTAGCAGACATAATTTTAAGAAAAAAGGGGCGAACTTAATCGCCCCTAAATTTTATTATTTATTTCTGTGCTAGTACCGTCTTACCGCTTGGTACTCGTACATCATCAACCATTTTCTGAGTAGCTGCATCTGGTGCTGCAGTTATTAAACTGACAACAATCATAGAAACTAAACTTACAGCTGCTCCAACTATTCCAAACGTAAGTTGAGTTATGCCCAAGAAACCAGATCCTCCACTTCTTACCCATATTAGGTAAGCAGTTCCAGATATAAGTCCTAGTAGCATTCCCGCAACAGCGCCTGGTGCATTAGCTCTCTTCCACCATACACCAAGTACAAGTGGGAAGAATAGTCCTGACATAGCAAAGTCAAAAGCCCAAATTACCGAACCTAAGATACCTTGTATCTCTAACGCGGCTATTGTTGCTCCTGCAAAACCAATTAATACAAGTAGTACCCTTGCAACAATTAGTCTTTTCGCTGTCTCAGCTTTTGGATTAATTATTTTGTAGTAAATATCATGAGATAACGCATTTGATATTGCTAACACTAATCCATCTGCAGTTGACATGGCAGCTGCCATACCTCCCGCAGCAACTAGACCTGAAATTACATAAGGTAATCCTGCAATCTCTGGTGTTGCTAATACAACAGCTTTACCACCCATAAAGAACTCATTAAGTTCAAGAGTTCCATTACCATTAAAGTCACTGATAAACATTAAGTTTGCTTGGTTCCAGTTTTGATACCAATCAATAGCTTGAACTTCTGCAATTGTTTTACCAATAATTCCAGTTGGTAGTGTTGGGTCTATTAAAGATAGTTTAGATAATGTAGCTAACATCGGTGCAGAAGAATAAAGTAGGAAAATAAAGAATAGTGACCAACCTACTGATCTTCTTGCTGTTCTTACACTTGGAGTAGTAAAGTATCTCATCATAACGTGAGGTAATGATGCAGTTCCTGCCATCATACACACTGCTAATGAAATAAATGCCCAAGGAGTTGCATTAACCGAAGAATGCGCTTTAGTTATTCCAGCTAAACCTTTTGGAACTGTTGCTAAATCAGCAGCAGAGTTTTTAACAAAACCAAATTGACCTTCTAGTTCTGCAATTCTTGCAACTTCATCAGCTAACATAAAGTGTGGGAAGAAACCTGCTCCCAACTTACTGCTAATCCAAAATACTGGAAGTAAGTAAGCTATAATTAATACAATGTATTGAGCTACTTGCGTCCAAGTTACAGCTCTCATTCCACCAAGCATTGAGCACATCAAAATACTTGCTAACCCTACATAAACAGCTATCCCAAATGGAATATCTAATGCTACAGATGCAATTGTACCTGTTGCATTAATTTGTGCTGTTACATAAGTGAATGAGGCTACTGTTAAAACTATGACTGCACTAAATCTTGCTAAGTTACCACCATAACGTGTTCCTATAAAATCTGGAACAGTATAACATCCAAATTTTCTAAGATACGGTGCTAATAACGAAGCAACTAGTACATATCCACCAGTCCACCCAACAAGTAGAGCCATATATCCATAGCCTTTGAAATAAATTCCACCTGCCATAGCAACGAAAGATGCACCTGACATCCAGTCAGCAGCAGTTGCCATACCATTGAAGACAGTTGGAACTTGTCTTCCAGCTACATAATAAGCATCAACTTGTAGTGTTCTAGATAACCAACCAATTAAAGCATAAATCAAAACTGTAAAAGCTACAAAAAAGATACCAATCAATTTTGCAGACATTCCAGCTTGTTCAGCTATTGCCATCAGAATAATAAATACAAGAAATCCTCCGGTATATATTCCGTAGACCTTTGGTAAATTATCTATAAATTTACCTTTTATCATTTGTCACCCTCTCTTTCAGAAAACCCGAACTCATCATCTATTTTCTCTTGTCGACCTGCAAACCAGAAAATTAAAATGACGAAGATCGCAAGTGATCCTTGACATGTAAACCAATACGTTAAAGGATATCCAAATGGTCTAATGCTAGATTCTTGCATTTCGGCTCCGAAGAGAAAGATGCCAATTGAGAAAACAAACCAAATTGCTAATGTAATAAAAAGCAAATTTCTGGTTTTTTCCCAGTGTTGTTCTTGTTTTGACATTTTTTTCTCTCCCTATAGGTTAAAGAAATAACCTTACTGATAATCTAATTTATTTAAACCCTTAAAAACACTCGATATTGTGGCATTTTTACATTATACATCAACATATTAGGTAGATAAATGGCCCTCAAATACAGATTCAATCTAAAAGATATAAAACTTGAAGATTTCAAAGTTTATTTAGTTGCGATGTTTAAGGGCATTTTGCCTAAGAAAAAAATTAAGAACATTGATGATCTTAAGCAATTTATTCAGCAAAAATCTGCCTGGGTATCTCAAGTTACTTTATATAACTATTTAAAAACGAGAATGGGAACTAAGTGGGTTCTACATTTTGATGACGAAAAGTTTTTAACTTCAATAAACACTGCAAAGTGGAATATTTATGCAATATCTCTTCAAGATTTGTCATTTTACACAGTTTCATATTTAAATGTTTTTTATAATTACAAAGAAACAGACAAAGCATCTGAAATTTACAATAATATTCTCGATAAAGAGTTAGAAAATGGTATGCCCACAGAGATTGTTGATGAGGCAAGAATAAGTTTTAAAAAAAGATTAGATCAAATTAAGTGGGAGGAATATTATAAATCTTGGCCATTTAATGAAAGTGCTTTGGCTTTATATAACTGGGCTCCTGTAGCAAATGAATTAAAAACTTTAGATAGGAAAATTGTTCTGAATTCAATGATTTTAAAATGGGATAATATTAAAGAGGAGTTTTCGAAATTAATAAAGATCTAAATATTTTTTCTATTGTCTACCAAATTGTCAACAACCGAGGGATCTGCCAAGGTCGTTGTATCTCCTAATTGACCATGTTCATTCGCAGCTATTTTTCTCAAAATTCTTCGCATTATTTTTCCAGATCTAGTTTTTGGAAGTCCTGGAGCAAACTGTATTAAGTCTGGTGTAGCAATTGGACCAATTTGCTTTCTAACCCAAAGTTTTAAATCTCTTTCTAAATCAAGAGTACTTTTTTCCCCTGCATTTAAAGTCACATAACAATAAAGTCCATTGCCTTTAATATCGTGTGGATAGCCAACCACTGCTGCTTCAGCAACTTTAGGATGAGCCACGAATGCACTTTCAATTTCTGCAGTTCCTAGGTTATGTCCTGAAACAATAATTACATCATCAACTCGTCCAGTAATCCAATAATATCCATCTTTATCTCTTCTACATCCATCTCCAGTAAAATATTTTCCACTAAATTGTGAAAAGTATGTATCTATAAACCTTTGATGGTCTCCATACACAGTTCTCATTTGTCCAGGCCATGATTGAGCAATGCATAATCTACCCTGCGCTTCTCCTTTTAAAACTTTACCATCCTTATCAAGTATTTCTGGTTTAATTCCATAAAATGGTTTTGTTGCAGAACCAGGCTTTAAATCTATCGCTCCTGTTTGAGGACTAATTAAAATCCCACCTGTCTCAGTTTGCCACCATGTATCAACAATTGGGCATTTACTATCCCCAACAGTTTTAAAATACCATTCCCATGCTTCAGGGTTAATTGGTTCGCCAACTGTACCTAAAAGTTTTAAGGTTTTTCTTGATGTTTTCTTTACGGGTTTATCTCCTTCTCTCATTAAAGCTCTGATAGCCGTTGGAGCTGTATAGAAAATATTAACTTTGTATTTATCAACTATTTGCCACCATCTTGATGTATCTGGATAAGTTGGTATTCCTTCAAACATTATTGTTGTTGCACCATTTGCAAGTGGACCGTAAATAATATAACTGTGTCCAGTAACCCACCCAATATCAGCTGTGCACCAATAAATATCTTTTGGTTTATAGTTGAAAATGTATTGGTGAGTCATTGAAGCGTAAACCATATAGCCACCAGTTGTATGAAGAACTCCTTTTGGTTTTCCTGTTGAACCAGATGTGTAAAGAATAAATAGAGGATCTTCAGCGCTCATTTCCTCAGGCTCACATTTGGATGATACTTTCTTAGTCATTT
>CABZXV010000039.1 GCA_902529785.1 uncultured Pelagibacteraceae bacterium | reverse complement strand
TCGACTCTCATTTTGTATTCTGGAATAGTATTTCTTATTGTTACTAAAGTATCAGGGTTGGGTATTTCAACCGACAAATCTTGTATATAGCTTACTACTATTTGATATTTATTTTCCATCATTATCCTCTATATCCTCATATTCGCCCTCTATATAATTTTTTTCTTTTTTATCATTTTTAGTTTTTGAAGAGTATTTTTTTGAATATTTGCTAAGAATAATTTTTCTTGTGATTGGGAAAACTAATAAAATACCCACCATATCAGTTGCAAACCCTGGAAGTATAAGTAATAGAGCAGCAAAAGCAATCGCTGCTCCTGAGACTATCTCGTAAAGGGGCAGTTCATTCTTGACTAATTGTGACATTCCTGATCTCAAAGTGTTAAAACCCTCATATCTTGCGTACCAAATACCAACAATTGCAGTTAATAGTATTAATATTATTGTATTTAAAGCTCCTATTTCAGAACCAACTTTTATAAATAAGTAGATTTCAATAAGAGGTATCCCTAAAATAAGAATTATTGCTGTGTTCATTTGTCTTTAATGTAAATTGCAGGTTGAAATTAATCAACATAGTAAATATTATTACTATATGAGTTATAGCTTCGAGTACATCGATATAATACTTCTGGCAATGATTGCAGGATTTATTTTCCTTAGATTAAGAGGCATTTTGGGAAAAAAAACCGGATTTGAGGAAAATATTAATTCAAGTTTCGCTCATGAGGAGGTCAAAGAAACAAAAAATTCTCCTATTTTAAATGCTGAGACTTTTGATGAAGCAGCAAAAAAAGACTTCTTAAATGGTGCAAAGATTGCTTATGAAAGTATAATTACTAATTTTTCTAAAGGTGATTTAAAATCAATAAAAAATCTTTTAGCAAAAGATGTCTATGATCAATTTGATGAAGCTATCAAAGACAAAAAGGCAAGAAATGTCACCTCTGAAACCACATTTATAGGAATCAATTCTGCAGAGATAAAAGAGCACAACCAAAATAAAAATATGCTCGAAGTAAGTGTTGAATTTGTAAGTGAGATTATTTCTTGTATAAAAGACAAAGATAATAAAGTTGTATCTGGTGACGCTCAAAAAGTTAAAAAAGTACTGGACACTTGGAAATTTACAAAAGATAGTACTTCAAAAAATCCTAACTGGCTAATAGTAGACACTCAGGCGTAGTTGATAAAAAAAATATCAGATAAAGACAAAAAAGATTGGGAAAATTTTTTAAATAGTTCTGAGAAACTAGAAAATAAAGACAATATAAATTTTAAATCATCCAGAAGGTATACTGAAAGGTCAATTGATTTACATGGTTATACCTTAGATGAAGCTAACAAAAAGATGACCTCTTACATTGAAGAATGTTATGGAAAAGGAATAAGTAAAATTAATGTTATTACTGGAAAAGGATTAAGATCTCAAAATTTAAATGATCCATACCAATCAAATAATTTGAGCATTTTAAAGTACTCGGTACCAAATTTTATTAAAGAAAATAATCAGTTAATGAGTAAAATTATCAGGATAGATTTCGAGGCTGTTGAAAATCAGTCAGTAGGAAATTTCGATATTTTTTTAAAAAGAAAAAAATAAAAGTTATAAAATAAACTTTGAAAGATCTGCATCTTTGACCAGCTCACCTATATTTTTCTTAATATAATCTGAGTCTATGCTGATTTTTTCTCCAGCCCTGTCAGTTGCGGTAAAACTTATTTCGTCTAGAACTCTTTCTATAATAGTGTGAAGTCTTCTTGCGCCTATGTTTTCAACAGTTGTATTAACCTCACTTGCAATTGTTGCAATGGTATCAATTCCATCTTCAGTAAATTCTAAATCAACATTTTCTGTTTTAAGTAAAGCTTTGTATTGTTTAATCAAACTATTGTCTGGCTCTTTTAAAATTCGCTTAAAATCCTCACTATTCAATGCATCTAACTCAACTCTGATTGGTAATCTTCCTTGAAGTTCAGGTAAAAGATCAGATGGTTTTGCTAATTGGAACGCTCCTGAAGCTATAAATAATATGTGGTCAGTTTTAATCGGGCCATACTTAGTGCTTACAGTTGTCCCCTCTATTAATGGAAGTAAGTCTCTTTGAACACCTTCTCTTGATACGTCTCCACCAACTCTGTCTGTTCTTGCAGAGATTTTATCTATTTCATCTAAAAATACTATACCATTGTTCTCAGTTGTATTTTTTGCTGATTTAATAATTTTGTCTTGTTCTATTAATTTATCAGCCTCTTCATTTAATAGTATCTCATGAGACTCTTTAACTGACATTTTTTTCTTTTTAGCCTTCTGACCCATAGATTTACCGAGCATATCAGAAATATTAATCATTCCCACATTAGCTCCAGGCATTCCAGGAATTTCAAATGATGGCATACCACCACCGCTTTCAGTAACAGCAATTTCTATTTCGTTATCATCTAGATCACCATCTCTTAATCTTTTTCTAAAGCTTTCTCTTGTCGCAACACTTGCTTTACTTCCAACAATCGCATCAAGAACTCTATCTTCAGCTAACTTTTGTGCTTTCGCGTGAACTTCTTTTCTTTTTTTGACTTTTTCCATTGCAATAGCAATTTCAAGAAGATCTCTGATTATTTGTTCAACGTCTCTTCCAACATAACCTACTTCAGTAAACCTTGTAGCTTCAACTTTTACAAATGGCGCTTCAGCCAACTTTGATAATCTTCTAGATATTTCTGTTTTACCAACACCAGTTGGTCCCATCATTAAAATATTTTTTGGAAGAACTTCATCTTTCATATCTCCATCAAGAGCTTGTCTTCTCCATCTATTTCTTAAAGCGATTGCGACAGCTCTTTTTGCATTGTTTTGACCAACTACAAATCTATCCAATTCTGAAACTATTTCTCTTGGAGATAATGAATTTTGGATGTTACTTTTTTCCTTTTTTACTTTAGTGTTTGGTAGAGTTGTAACGTTTGATTTTTCCATATTAAATTTTCTCGATGTTTAAATTGTCATTTGTGAAAACACATATTTCAGATGCAACTTTAATTGCTTTTTTTGCAACTTCCTCAGCTGATAAATCTGTATCCATTAATACTTTTGCAGATGCTAATGCATAATTTCCACCTGATCCAATTCCAATCACATCACCTTCAGGCTCCAAAACATCGCCAGTTCCCGAAATAATGAAACTATTTTCTTTGTCACCAACAGCCATTAAGGCTTCTAGTCTTCTCAAATACTTATCAGTACGCCAATCTTTAGCTAATTCAACAGCTGCTCTTGCTAAATTTCCAGCATGTTTTTCTAACTTAGACTCTAATCTTTCAAATAATGTTAAGGCATCTGCCGTAGAACCAGCAAATCCTGCGATCACATTTCTTTTCTCAATCTTACGAACTTTGTTTGCAGTTTTCTTAATTACTGTATTTCCCATACTAACTTGGCCATCACCAGCAACTACTACTTCATTGTTTTTTCTAACTAATACTATTGTTGTCATGGGATATAGATGGATATTAAATTCTATAGTTCAAGGCCAAGGCCAGAATTATTGCCATAATTGAATAATAGATATATACCTTTTTTAGATTATGAAACGTAAAGCAAAAATAAGTAGAAAAACAAAAGAGACAAACATCAGTGTTGATTTAAATATTGATGGTAAGGGTAAGTACAAAGTTGACACAGGCATAGGATTTTTAGATCACATGCTTGAGCAATTATCAAAACACTCTTCCATGGATATGAACATTAAAGCTAAAGGTGATACGCACATTGATCTCCATCACACAACAGAAGATACGGGAATTGCAATTGGTGAATGTTTAAAAAAAGCGTCAAAAAAATTTGTTGGAATTAAAAGATATGCTCACGCGATGATACCAATGGATGAAACATTAACTAGAGTTGCAATTGATGTATCAAACCGACCTTATTTAATTTGGAAAGTAAAATTGAAAGTAGAAAAATTAGGTGAGATGGATACAGAATTATTTAAAGAATGGTTCCAAGCTTTTTCGCAAGCTGCAGGAATAACTTTACACATTGAAAATATCTATGGTGATAATAGTCACCATATTATCGAGTCTTGCTTTAAAGGATTGGCAAGATCGTTAAGAGCTGCTTTAGAAATGGATCCAAGAAATAAAACTACAATACCTTCTACAAAAGGTTCTCTATAAATTTAATGAATGTCACAATTGTTGACTACAATTCAGGCAATATAAGTTCTGTAATAAATTCATTTAAAGAAGTTGCAAAAGACAAAGTAAACATTGCAGTAACAGCAGATCTTGAAACAATTAAAATTAGCGATAAGGTTGTATTACCTGGACAAGGATCTTTCAAAAGCTGCATTGATGGGCTTAAGAATATTAGTGGTTTGATAGATACTCTTAATGAATTTGCATTAGAAAGTAAAAAACCGACTCTTGGAATTTGTGTTGGGCTTCAAATGTTTGCTGATATTGGTTATGAGGAAGTTGAGACTAAAGGTTTAGGTTGGATTTCAGGAAAAGTGTCGAAAATTGATAATCAGGGCGGTAAATTTAAGCTACCACACATTGGTTGGAATGAAATTAATATTAAGAAAGGCAGTAAGATTTTTAAAGGTATAGAAAATAATTCTCACATGTACTTTGTTCACAGTTATGAGTTTGTACCCAAAGATAAATCTGTAATTTCAGCAACAACGGACTACTCATCTAATGTTGTTTGTGCTGCTGAAAAAGAGAATATTTTTGGAACCCAATTTCACCCTGAAAAGAGTGATAAAATTGGACTTCAAATAATTGATAATTTTATAAATTTATAAAATGAAAAAAATAGTAATTATTTTATTTTTAAATTTCTTTCTTTTTAACCTAGCATCTGGAAAAATTCTTAATTTGGAAAATAAAGTAATGCTAGATGTGCCATCAAGCCATTATTTTATAAAATATCGCGAGAAAGAAGTAACAGATGCGTTTAGTGATCTCATTAA
>CABZXV010000038.1 GCA_902529785.1 uncultured Pelagibacteraceae bacterium | reverse complement strand
CAGAGTTAACACAAGATCAAAAGATTAAATTTGGAAAGAACTTACAACTTTCACAAATAAATATAACAAAGGCTGTATAATTAATTTGGCTCCTCGGGCAGGACTCGAACCTGCGACCAATTGATTAACAGTCAACTGCTCTACCAACTGAGCTACCGAGGAATATTTTTCTCACAACTTACTTTTTTTAAAACTTATCTCAATACTTTTTTTGGAGGCAACGCCCGGAATCGAACCGGGATACAAGGATTTGCAATCCTCTGCGTAACCATTCCGCCACGTTGCCATCAAATATAAAATATTTGTTAATCGATCTTTGTATAATTCATTTTGATCATTAGTCTATAAATTTAGCAATGATTTTCATTATTGTTTATTAATTTGATTAATTTATAAAACAAATCAATGAGTTTTGATAAATATGAGCATAAAAATGTAGAGAATAAAATCTATGACTATTGGGAAAAAAAAGAACTTTTTAAACCAAAAGAAAATAGTAAAAAATTCTCAATTGTAATTCCACCACCTAATGTAACTGGAAGCCTTCATATGGGTCATGCCTTAAATAATTCTATTCAAGACGTATTAACTAGATTTCATAGAATGAATAATTTTGAAACATTGTGGCAACCAGGAACAGATCATGCAGGAATTGCCACTCAGGCATTAGTTGAAAAAAAACTTGCTAAAGACGGTGTTAAAAAAAATGATTTAGGAAGAGAAAAATTTATTGAGAAAGTATGGGAATGGAAAAATGAGTATGGAGATATTATAATAAACCAATTGAAAAAACTTGGATGTTCTTGTGATTGGTCTCGTAATGCCTTTACAATGGATGAAAATTTATCTAAGTCAGTGATAAAAGTATTTGTTGATCTTTATAATAAAAAATTAATCTACAAAGCAAAAAAACTTGTAAATTGGGATGTTGTTTTAAAAACAGCAATATCTGATTTAGAAGTTGATCAACGTGAAGTAAATTCTCAACTTTATTATATAAATTATCCTATAGAAAATTCTGATAAATTTATAACAATTGCAACAACAAGACCTGAAACTATGTTGGGAGATACTGCAATAGCTGTAAATCCTAAAGATGATCGATTTAAAGATATTGTTGGAAAGTTAGTTACTATCCCTTTAGCAAACAGAAAAATAAAAGTAATAACAGATGACTATGCTGATCCTGAACAAGGAACAGGAGCAGTAAAAATTACACCAGCTCATGATTTTAATGATTATGATGTAGGTATAAGAAACAAGTTAGAAGTAATTAATATATTTACGCCTGATGGAAAAATAAATGACAATGCACCTGACCCATATAAAGGTTTAGATAGATTTGCTGCAAGAAAATTAATTTTGGAACATCTTGAAGAAGGTAAGTTTTTACAAAAAATAGAAAAGTTAATAAACAAAGTTCCTTATGGGGATAGATCTAATTCTATTATTGAACCTTACTTAACAGAACAATGGTTTGTTGATGCTAAAACTTTAGCCATAAAAGCAAAAGAAGTAGTAAATAATGGTAAAACTAAATTCTTTCCTGAGAACTGGTCAAAAACGTATTTTCAATGGATGAATAATATTGAGCCTTGGTGTATTTCTCGTCAATTATGGTGGGGACATCAAATTCCAGCATGGTACGGGCCTGATGGAAAAATATTTGTAGCTGAAAATGAGGATGAGTGCAAAAAACAGGCAAAAGAATTCTATTCAAAAGATGTGGAATTAAAAAGAGATGAAGATGTTCTAGACACTTGGTTTTCTTCAGGTCTATGGCCATTTGCTACTTTAGGTTGGCCAGAAAAAACTCAAGAAGTTGAAAAATTTTATCCAACAAGTGTTCTCGTCACTGGTTTTGATATCATATTTTTCTGGGTTGCTAGAATGATAATGATGGGAACTCAGTTTTTAGATAAGGAACCTTTTAAAAATATTTATGTTCATGCTTTAGTTAGAGATGAAAAGGGTCAAAAAATGTCTAAATCAAAGGGCAATGTAATTGATCCATTAGAACTTATCGAAAAATATAGTGCAGATGCTTTGAGATTTACTCTTTTATCAATGGCATCGCCAGGTCGAGACGTAAAATTATCTGAAGACAGGGTTAAAGGTTATAGAAATTTTTTAAATAAAATTTGGAATGCAAATAATTTTTTAACACAAAATAAGTGTGATTTTGGTGATGTGAAAAAACCTGAAAATATAAACTTAACAATTAATAAGTGGATACTTTCTGAGCTTGTAAAAGTTAAAAATGACACGGAAAATAGTTTGAAAAACTATAGGTTTGATGAAGCAGCTAAGATTATTTATCAATTTGTATGGCATTCATTTTGTGATTGGTATTTAGAGTTATCTAAAACAGTTTTAAACTCTGATAATGAGGAAGATATTAACGAGTTAAGACAAACATCAGCATATGTTTTTAAGGAAATTTTAATAATACTTCATCCATTTATTCCATTTGTAACCGAAGAGATATGGTTAAATAATAAGCTAGATAAAGAAGGCAAAGATTACTTGATGTATGCCAATTGGCTAGAAGATGATTATCATGAAAAAAAATCGTATGATGAGATAAATAATATCATTAATTTTATTACATCAATTAGATCATTTAAAAATGAATTAAATATAAGTCCTGGATCATTTATTGAAATTTCAACAGAAAATACAAACAAAGAATATAAAAACTTTTTATCTTCTAATGAAAATATAATGAAAAAAAATGGAAGAATTAAAAATTTTCATGAAAAAGATTTAGACAAACCTTCAGCAAGTATAGTCATAAGTGGTGAGTTATTTAAATTATATTTTGATGAAGATGTTGATTTAAATATGATCAAATCAACACTAGAGAAGAAAATTACAAAAATTAGTGAAGAGATGAAAAAAATTGATGTTAGATTGTCAAATAAATCCTTTGTAGATCGTGCACCACAAAATATAGTAGAGCAGGAGAAAAGCAACTTTGCTAATCTTGAAAAAGATGTTAAAAAAATAGAATTAACTCTTAAAGGTTTATAATGAAAAAATTTAATAAAAAGAAATTACCAAGTAGACATACAACAATAGGTGCAGATAAAGCCCCTCAAAGATCTTTTTATTATGCAATGGATCTAACTGAAAAAGATGTAGCAAAACCATTTGTTGGTGTTGTTTCAACATGGAATGAGGCCGCTCCCTGTAACATAAATTTAATGAAACAAGCTCAATCAGTTAAAAAAGGAGTTAAAGCTTCAGGTGGAACTCCAAGAGAATTTTGTACTATTACAGTAACTGATGGTATTGCGATGGGTCATGAAGGAATGAAATCGTCATTAATATCAAGAGATGTAATAGCAGACTCAACTGAACTTACGGTTAGAGGACATTGTTATGATGCATTAGTTGGATTAGCGGGCTGTGATAAATCATTACCTGGTTTAATGATGTCGATGGTACGTTTAAATATTCCAAGTGTATTTATATATGGTGGATCAATTCTACCTGGGAGATTTAATGGGAAAGATGTAACTGTTGTAGATGTATTTGAAGGTGTTGGAAAATATACATCAAAAAAAATGACAGCTCATGCTTTAAGAAAATTAGAATTAAAAGCATGTCCAAGTGCAGGTGCTTGTGGTGGACAATTTACTGCAAACACAATGGCATGTGTTTCAGAAGCAATAGGATTAGCTTTACCTTTCTCAGCAGGGACGCCAGCGCCATATTTAGAAAGAAATAAATATGCAATAGACAGCGGTAAAGCTGTAATGAATTTATTAGCAAAAAATATTAGACCTAGAGACATAGTAACAAGAAAAGCTCTTGAAAATGCAGCAACAATTGTTGCAGCAACTGGTGGTTCTACAAATGCAGGTTTACATTTACCAGCTATCGCAAATGAAATTGGAATTAAATTTGATTTAATGGATGTTGCAAAAATTTTTAAAAGAACACCTTATCTTGCAGATTTAAAACCTGGTGGAAAGTATGTTGCAAAAGATATGTGGGAAGCAGGAGGAGTTCCAATGTTATTAAAAACTCTTATGGATGGTGGCTACATTCACGGAGACTGTATGACAGTTACAGGTAAAACAATGAGAGAAAATTTAAAAAATGTCAAATTTAGAACTAATCAAAAAGTAATGAGATCCTATAAAAATCCAATTTCACCAACAGGAGGAGTTGTTGGATTAAAAGGAAATTTAGCTCCAGAAGGTGGAATTGTAAAAATAGCTGGTTTAAAAAAATTACAATTTACAGGAAGAGCTAGATGTTTTGATAATGAAGAGTCTGCATATAAAGCAGTAATAAACAGAAAATACAAAGATGGTGATATCATCATTATTAGATATGAGGGACCTATAGGAGGTCCTGGAATGAGAGAAATGCTTCAAACAACTGCAGCAATCTACGGTCAAGGAAAAGGGGAGAAAGTAGCCCTCATTACAGACGGTAGGTTCTCTGGGGCTACCAGAGGCTTTTGTATCGGTCATGTGGGCCCTGAGGCCTCCGTAGGCGGTCCTATAGCCCTTTTAAGGAATGGGGACATCATCGATATAGACGCTAAAAAGGGCACGATTAACGTAAGACTTACAAAGAAGGAATTAAGTGCAAGACGTAAAAAATGGAAACCAAGAAAAGTGAATTTTGGTAATGGTACATTATGGAAATATGCACAAACTGTTGGACCAGCTTATAAAGGTGCACCAACTCATCCAGGTGGTAAAAACGAGGTTAGAACGTACGCTGATATTTAATGAAAATTAGACCTGTAATACTTTGTGGTGGCGCAGGAACAAGACTTTGGCCAGATAAAAAAAAACATCAAGCAAAACAATTTATTGATTTTGGCGGATGGAGTTTAATTCAAAAAACTTTAGAAAGAGTAAATAAACCAATTTTTGATTTTCCTATAATCAGTACAAATTTAAAATACTTAAAACAAGTCAAATTAGCTTTAAATAAAAGTAAAATAAAAAAGTTTAAAATAGTTTTAGAACCAGCTAAAAAAAATACCGCACC
>CABZXV010000037.1 GCA_902529785.1 uncultured Pelagibacteraceae bacterium | reverse complement strand
TTTGAGGATCTTGAAATATCAATCCTATTTTTTTTCCTCTGTATTGGACGATAGTTTCTTGATTTTCACTTATATTTGTGTCGCCCATAAATATTGATCCATTTGAAATTTTACCTGGTTCATCAATCAAATTTACTATAGCGTTAGCAACAGTGCTTTTACCCGACCCGGACTCCCCAACTAATCCAACTATTTCACCTTTATTAATATCTATATTTATATTTTTAGCTGCATTAACTGTTTCTTTCCTCATTTTGTAATCAATGCTTAAGTTATTTATTTTTAAAAAGGTCATTTTTTAAGCTTTGGATTAAGTGTGTCTCTCATCCAATCTCCTAATAAATTAATTGAGAATGCAAGGATAACTAAAAATATTGCTGGAAAAAAAGTTATCCACCACTCACCTGAAAATAAAAAGTCATTTCCTAATCTAATTAATGTACCTAATGATGGTGTTGTTGGAGGAACTCCTACTCCTAAAAAACTTAATGTTGACTCGGCTATTATTGCAAGTGCTAGACCAATAGTTCCTATAACTAGAACAGGTCTCATAATATTTGGTAAAATATGTTTAAACATTATCAGTAAATTTGAAACTCCTATAATGGATGAAGCTGAAACATAATCTTTATTTTTTTCTACTAAGGTTGCTGCACGAGAAACTCTTGCAAATTGTGGCCACTCTGAAATTCCTATAGCAAAAATTAAAACATAAATTGCCATCTCATCGTGCATTTCTCTTGAAATGATACCCCTTGCAATTCCATCTACTAATAGAGCCATCAATATACTAGGAACAGTTAACTGAACATCGGTTAATCTCATAACTATCATTTCATATTTTCCACCAAAGTATCCTGCAGTTAGACCTAGTGAGACACCTAGAATTAGACTGAAAATAATTGCTGAAAATCCAACTATTAATGAAATTCGTGAACCATAAAGTATAGTAGAGAGCATATCTCTTCCTTGTCCATCTGTACCTAAAATAAACTTTGCCATACCTTCATCTGTCCATGATGGAGGTGTGAATGCTTCCATTAATGATAGTGATGCTGGATCAAATGGATTATGTGGGGTAACAAATTCAACAAAAAAAGAGCAGAAGAAAATTATTAATAGTATTATCGAAGATACAATTGCAGTTGGAGATTTTATAAAACTAAAGTAAATATCACTATCCTTGAATTTTTCCCAAGAATTTAATGTTCTATTATCCACTAGTAACATCTCCTTTAACTCTTATTCTAGGATCAATAAAATAATATAAAATATCTACTATAAAATTTATCATCACAAAAACAAAAGCTATAAAAACCAAATAAGCTGACATTATTGGAATATCTACAAATTGGACTGCTTGAATAAAAAGAAAACCCATACCAGGCCATTGAAATACTGTTTCAGTGATAATTGAAAAAGCTACCAAAGTTCCAATATTTATTCCAGCAATAGTAATTACGGGAATTAATCCATTTTTTAATGCATGTTTATAATTTATACTTTTTTCACTTATTCCCCTTGCTCTTGCAAACTTTATATAATCAGTTTGTAAGATTTCCATCATCTCTGCTCTTACCAATCTAATTATATAGGTCATTTGAAAAAGGCTTAATGTTACAGATGGGAGTATGATTGCTTTCAATCCTGAAATAGTTAAAAGTCCTGTAGACCAAAAACCAAGATCTATCACCTCTCCTCTTCCAAAAGATGGAAGCACACCTAATATTACTGCAAAAAGATAAATAAACAGTATTCCAATTACAAACGTTGGCAGAGATACCCCTAGAAGAGATACTGCTAAAATAAAGTCACTTAAAAAACCTTTTCTGTTAATACCTGTATAAACTCCTAATAAAGTACCCGAAACTAATGCAATTAGCGCAGAAATTAAAACTAGCTCAATAGTTGCTGGAAGTCTTTCAATTATTAATTCTGAAACTGGTCTTCTAAGTTGGTATGATATTCCAAACTCTCCCTTAGAAGCGTTAACTACGAATCTTGAAAATTGAATATGTATAGGGTCGGTTAATCCAAGTGTTTCTCTTAATTCAGCTCTTTCTTCATCTGAAGTTTCTTCACCAACCATGTTGTTAATTGGATCTCCCACAAAATTAAATAAAGAAAAAGAAACAAATGATACGACAAGCATCACTATTACAGACTGAATCAGACGTTTGAAAAAATAATTAATCAATTTAAGAAATTTTTATAATTACAAGCCCTTTATTAAATTAAAGGGCTTGTAAAGAAAGTTATTTATTTAAAACTTGCAAAACGGAATAATGGTTCATTATTCGGTCTAATTGGAACATCTACATTTTTTTTAGTTGCCCAAGAAATTACTTGGTGATGTAGAGGAAGATACGAGATATCGTCTTTTACAATTTTCCAAGCATTTGCAATAGCAGCATTTCTTTTATCCAAGTCAACTTCGCCTTCCATAACTCTAATTGCAGCGTCAACTTCACTGTTACTAAAGTTTACTTTATTCCAGCTAGCACCAGACTCGTATAAGTAATGGAATACGTAGTGACTATCCAAAGTTGGAACTCCCCAACCTAACATATAGAAATCACCTTTATCTTCTTTTAATTCCTTAAAGTGCTTACTTTTTGTTTGAGCAAATAAATTAACATTGACGCCGATTTTGCCTAACATACCCACAACAGCTGTACAAATTGCTTCGTCGTTGACATATCTATCGTTAGGGCATCTTAACTCAACATCAAAACCTTTAGGATATCCTGCGTCAGCTAACAATTTTTTCGCAGCATCAACATCGTAAGGTAATCTTTTATCTAACTCTTTTGTATATCCATTTACACCAGGAAAAGTTATAATTCCTGCAGGTTCACTAAGACCTCTCATTACTTTTTTCTTTATCGCCTCAATATCTATTGCTTGATAAAGAGCTTGTCTTACCTCTTTTTTCTTAAATGGATTGTCTCCAGTATTTCCAGATCTTAGTTTATCTGCTGCTTGGTCCATACCTAAAAAGATTGTACGCATTTGAGCAGTGCTAACTACTTCATGATCTGAAGAATTTCCAATTCTAGCCAAGTCTTGAACTGGTGCATCAGTAACTAAATCAACTTCGCCAGACAATAATGCTGCAACTCTTGTAGCTGAGTTTTTAATTGGTAATAAGTGTATTTCAGTAACACTATTATCTTTCATCGAACCCCACCAATTACTATTTCTCTCAAATACTGTCTTAGTATTTGGCTCTCTTAAAGTAATTTTGAATGGTCCAGTTCCCATTGCATTAGTCGCTGAGAATGTTTCTTCTCCACCATCCCAGTTTTGTGACACTGTAGCTCCAAAATCAATTGACCATTTTTTAGACATTATAAATATATTTGATAACTGGTTTAAAAGAATTGGATTTGGTTTGCTGGTACTAATCTGCACAGTATAATTATCAATTTCTTTAACATCTGAAATTGTACTAATGTACTCTTTAAAATCTGATGTAGGTTGTTTTGCTCTTAATATACTAAATACAACATCTTTCGCTGTCATATTGCTACCATCAGAAAATTTTACGTCTTTTCTTAAATTAAATATCCATGTATTTGGATCTGTTGTTTTCCAATCGGTGGCAAGTTGAGGTTCAATACTCATATCTAAACCTCTTGTTACAAGCGCCTCATAAACTTGTCTTGAAACTTGAGTGGTAGGACCTTCATTTTGCGCGTGAGGATCCAAAGTTAAACTATCACCTTGCATAGACCATTTAATTGTTTTCGCGTATGAATTTGTTGATACTAAAACAAATAAAATTGCAAAGAAAATTTTAATAAAATTTTTAAATTTCATTTTTCCTCCTAATTATTACAAATAAAATTAAACCTGATTAATGGGACAACTACAAGTGCAAAATAATTGCTTTAGTTGTTAAGAATGATCTCATTTTTGAACTTGGTATACAAAATTTCTGAATAATTATTCATTTTTTGCATATTTTTTTTCGCTTCAAGATCAAATTTTTCGAGCGCTCCTTTACCTAATTGCTTTTCCAAAGCCATTTTATACTCTGGCACACACCCCCAATCATTTACAGTTGTATCCTTTATTTCAATATGAAATTGGATACCATAAGCATGATTTTTGTACCTAAATATTTGGTATTTCGTTTCATCCGATGATGCAATATGTGTAACATCCTTATTATTTTCTAAATTTTGAACTTCATAAGAATGCCATTGTAATGATGTTAACTTTTCTGGAAATTCCGAAAAAAGAGTATCGTTCTCTTTTTCTTCTGAGAAATTTATATTTAACATTCCTATTTCGGGATTTTTTGTTCTAACAACACTTCCGCCTACTACTTCTCCGAGTAATTGACACCCAAGACAAAAGCCTAAATAAGGTTTTTCTAAATTAACAACAAATTCTTTAATTTTATTTTTTTCTTCAACTAACCATGGATATTCTTGCTCCATCCATGTATCCATTGGGCCTCCCATACAAAACATTGCATCAAATTTATTTAGATCATTAGGTATTTTCTCTCCTTCATCTAGTTCAATCGTGGTTAAGTTTACCCCATCTTTAATCATCAAATCTTTTATATAACCGGGATCTTCAATTTTAATATGTTGAAGAACAATAATTTCCATCTTTAGGCTATTGGTTTTAACAAACTCTGAATTTTAATATGAATATTTTTATTTGATGATGCAAGAATATTACCTGCATATTTTGCATCTCTATTATCAATTGTTGAAACAATTCCACCTGATGCTTTGATAATAGGTATTAAGGGATGAATATCCCAAATTTTATTACTGCATTGAAATACAACATCGAGCTTACCTTCACAAACCTGTGCGTAAGACAAGGCATCAGAACAAGGAAATTGCATTAAATTTAAAAATTTAGTAATTTTTTTTTGTTTATTTAATGAAATAGCTCCATGTAATCCTGCTGCTAATTTCAAATCTTTATATTTTACTTTTTTATTAGCATTAATTTTTTTTCTTTTATTATTTTCAACCACATATGCAACTTTATCAGATTGGTTGTAATAATATTTTTTAAGTATTGGAAAATTAGCCAAACCAAATATTGGATTGCCTTTATAATTTAATGAAATTAAATTACTCCAAGTTGGACTTCCAATGACGAATGATCGTGTTCCATC
>CABZXV010000036.1 GCA_902529785.1 uncultured Pelagibacteraceae bacterium | reverse complement strand
GGTTGGAATCGATTTTCCAAATGCAAATGTAATGGTGATTGAAAATTCAAATAAATATGGATTATCGCAGCTTCATCAATTGAGAGGTCGAGTTGGCAGAGGCAATAAAGATTCATCGTGTATTCTCATGTTTAAAGCAGGATTAAGTGAGAACGCTCGTAAAAGAATTACAATTCTTAAAAATACTAATGATGGTTTTAAAATTGCTGAGGAAGATTTAAAAATAAGAGGGTACGGCGATATATTAGGATTTAAACAAAGTGGATTAAAAAAATACAATTTTGCAGATCCTCTTCAACATGAGGATCTTTTTAATATTGCAGAAAAAGAAATTAAAAAGATTGAAAAAAATTACAATAAAATAAACAATTTTAATAGACTTATAAAACTTTACGATAAAGTAGCAGTAATTAATGAGACTATTTAGATTTAGAATCTGAAGTACCGGCTGAAACGATAAACTTGGAAGCTTCTTCAAATGTCATATCTAGATATACAACCTCACTTTTAGGAAACATTAATAAAAAACCACTTGTAGGATTTGGTGTTGTTGGTACAAAAACATTAACCAGGTCTGTATTTGTTTTTTTTGAAATCTCACCTTTATTCTCTTTTGTAGCAAAACCAACTGCCCATGTACCTTTTCTTGGATACTGAATTAGTACAACACTTTTTTTTGCTCCCTTTTTAGGAGCAAATGTTTCAGTCATTTGTCCAATGGCAGAATATATGGTTCTTAAGATTGGTATTTTTTTTAATAAATCATTAAACAACTGTAAAAATTTTTTACCTATAAACGAGAGTGATAATCCACCTACAAAAGTTATAAAGATTACCGAAAGTAAGATCTCTAAACCTGGTATTGCAAAAGGTAAATAACTATTTGGATTTATTCCCTGTGGAATTAGTTTTGATGAAATTGATATAAAAAATGTTGTGAGATATAAGGTGATTCCAATAGGAACTAAAACAACAATTCCTGTTATAAAGTAGTTTCTTAATCTTGCTATAAATGAAATTCTTTTCCTTCTTAATTTAGACATAACTTTAATTGATTATGAATTACATGTAATATAAATATTAGGAAAAGTGAATAGAAGAAATTTTATATATTTAATGGGTTGTGGCTGTCTTTCTGCAGGTTTGCACGCATGTACTACTACTCCAATCACAGATAGAAGACAATTAAGATTAATTCCAGAATCAAAATTAAATGCACAAGCTGCTCAATTGTATGAAAAAGTAAAACAAAAAGCTAAATTAAGTGATGATAAAGAGAGTTTAAATAAAATTATTGAAATTGGATCAAAAATTGAAACATCAATATCTGAATATTTTTATAAGAATAATATGGATGACCCAACTACAAACTTTTCATGGGAGTATATTTTAATTGACAATAAAAAAGTTAAAAATGCATGGTGCATGCCTGGAGGAAAAATTGCAGTTTACACAGGTATGTTAGATATAACTAAAAATGATGATGGTTTGGCTGCGGTAATGGGTCATGAAATTGCTCATGCTGTTGCAAAACATTCTGTTGAAAGAGCAAGTAGAACAGTATTATTAAATACAACAACCGGAATAATTGATATTGCAACTGGAGGTAAAATATCTCAAGTAAATAGAACAACAGGTATGAATACAGTTGGCTTATTATCCCAAATAGGAATTATGAACCCTTTTACAAGAAAACAAGAGAGCGAAGCTGATTATTTAGGATTAATTTTTTCGTCTTTATCTGGTTACGATATAAGAGAAACTACTAAGATATGGGAAAGAATGAAAAAAGCAAATAAAGGAAAAGAGCCACCTGAGTTTATGAGCACCCATCCATCAAATGACAGAAGAATTGACCAAATTAACAATTGGATGAATGAAGTTATTTTAAAGTACCCACCAATTACTTAATGTGTTGGTGAGCCCTGATGGACTCGAACCATCGACCCATTCCTTAAAAGGGAATTGCTCTACCAACTGAGCTAAGGGCCCAACACAAAAAATCTTATATTGATTTTTTGATATTTGGCAATGGTTAAAATTTACAAAATATTAATATACTTATCGTGAAATTCATCAAAAGTTCCCATTTTGATATTTTTTCGGATTTCGAACATAAGTTCTTGGTAAAAGTTTATATTATTTAATGTTAAGATCATTGAAGCTAACATTTCATTAGTATTGTGAAGATGATTCAAATAATTTTTTGAGTATTTGTTTAAGTCAAATTTTGTAACACTACTATCTAAGGGTGTATTATCTAATTTATTTTCAGAATTTCTTATTTGAATTCTTCCATTCCAAGTAAAAGCTAACCCGGTTCTTCCTGACCTTGTAGGAAGTACGCAATCAAACATATCTATTCCTCTCTTAACTGCTCCCAATATATCAGACGGAGTTCCAACACCCATCAAATACCTTGGTTTATCTATTGGCAAATTATCTTTTATTCCATCTAATACATCAAACATTTGTTGTTGGGTTTCTCCCACAGCTAGACCGCCAACAGCGTATCCATCAAATTCTATATCTATTAATTTATTTAGAGAGTCATTTCTTAAATCTTTAAATAATCCACCCTGAACTATGCCGAATAATGCCTTGTGTGGATTTTTACCAAACTCCTCTTTAGATCGTATTGCCCAATCTGTAGATAAATTCATTGAGTTTTTGATTTTGTTATAATCATTAGTATTTTTTGGACACTCATCCATAACCATAACAATGTCTGAGTTTAGTTTTTTCTGGATCCTTATACTTTCCTCAGGACTTAAAATAAAAGTTTTACCATCTATATGTGATTGAAATATTGCTCCTTTCTCCTTATCAATTTTATTAAATTTCGATAATGACATCACTTGATAACCACCTGAGTCTGTTAATATAGGAAGTTTGCAATTCATAAATTTATGCAATCCACCTACTGCTTCAATTCTTGAAGTGCCAGGTCTAATCATTAAGTGATAAGTGTTTGAAAGAATTATTTCACTTCCAGTTTTAATAATATCATCTATAAAAACTCCTTTTACTGTAGCCTGAGTGCCAACTGGCATAAAAGCAGGAGTATTAATGTCGCCGCGATGAGTTTGAATTAATCCAACTCGGTAGTTTTTATTTTGATGTTTTACAGTAAAAGAAAAATTCTTTTTTGAGTCTTCCATCCATTAAATTCTACTCAGATTTAAAGCTAATAATTTTATCTGGGTTAGAAACTGATCCATTAGGACCATCCCCCTTTGTAATCATATCAACAAAATCCATACCCTCAATTACTTTTCCAAATACTGTATATTGTCTATCAAGATGTGGGGTAGGACCAAAACAAATAAAGAACTGACTATTTGCACTATTTGGATCTGAGGATCTAGCCATAGACAAAGTACCTCTCTCATGTGGTAAATCATTAAACTCTTCTTTAAGATCAGGCAAATCGGAACCGCCCATGCCAGCTCTGCTCAAGTTAAAATCACTAGATGATGAATTTCCAAATTGAACATCTCCAGTTTGAGCCATAAAACCATCAATCACTCTATGAAATACTACTCCATCATATTTGCCACTGTTTGCTAACTCAGTGATTCTTTTTACATGATTAGGCGCTACATCTGGAAACAATTCTATTTTTACATCTCCATTTTTTAATTTAAGTATCATAGTGTTCTCCTTTGCATTTAAAGCTGTTGTTAATAATAATATTGATATAATAAGGATACTAATTTTTTTAAGCATATATCTCTTTTAATGACTGAATCGTACTTTTGGTTGTAAATTTCTTTAAATCACCTTTATGTTGAGCTATTTCTTTAACAAATCTCGAGGATATAATCTGATTTTCAACATCTGACATTAGAAAAACTGTTTCAACTTTATTATTTAATTTTCTATTCATACCAGCTAATTGAAATTCATATTCGAAATCTGAAACAGCTCTCAAACCTCTAAGAATTAAATTTGACTTATATTTTTTACATAATTCGGTTGTAAGAGAATTAAATTTAATCACCTGAATTCTATTTTTTGGAAGCCCTAAGTCACTATACAAGGCTTTGGTAACAATTTTTACTCTTTCATCAATTGGAAATAAAAAATTTTTCTCATTACCATCAGAAATACCAACAATAATTTTATCAGTTAACTTTAAAGCTTTTTTTATAACATCAATATGACCATTAGTTATAGGGTCAAATGTTCCTGGATATATTGCAATATTTTTCATTAAACCAAGTTATCATCTAATTTTATTGAAGAAACTACCTTTTCGTCACCAGTTAATTTAATAATTCTTACTCCTTGGGTATTTCTTCCGGCTATTCTTATTTCCTTAACTGCTGTTCTTATAACTCTACCTTTATTAGTAGAAATTAGTATTTGATCACCCTCAAAAACAGGAAACGAAGATGAGACATTGCCGTTTCTTGGTGAATTTACAATTCCAATTATACCCTTTCCTCCTCTATTTGTTACTCTAAAATCATAATGGGAAGTTCTTTTACCATAACCATTTTCTGTAATTGATAAAATAAATTTTTCTTTAGCTTTAACTTCTGATTTTTCATCCATTGTCTTAATTTTACTTTTTTTTATGTTGTCTTTATCAATTATAGATAATGAAACAATTGAATCTTTTTCGGTTAGATTAATTCCTCTTATACCTTTAGAAGATCTTCCTTTAAAGACTCTCAATTTTTTTGACTCAAACCTAATACATTTACCAAATTTTGTATTTAACATTATATCCTGATCATCAGTACATATCTTTACACCTACGATTTTATCATCAGAGTCTAATTTCATTGCTATTTTACCAGAGGCATTAATTGATGAAAAATCTTCCAGGTTATTTTTTCTAATTTTTCCTTTACTAGTAGCAAATATTATATGCATATTTTTTTTATCAACATCTTCATCTGGAAATGGCATAATCGAGCTTATCGATTGATGATTTTTTAGAGGTAAAATATTAAACAGAGATTTTCCTTTAGATGAAGCTGAACCTTCAGGTATTTTCCAAGCTTTTACCTTATAAGCCAAACCCTCAGTAGAAAAAAATAATAATGATGTATGTGTATCTACAGACAATGTTTGAACAACTGAGTCTTCTTCTCTTGTTTTAATTCCTGTTTTGCCTTTTCCGCCTCTTTTTTGCTGTTTAACACCACTTAATGCTCCCCTTTTGATATATCCTTGTAGTGTTATTGTTATTATCACAGATTCTTTTTGGATAGTTTC
>CABZXV010000035.1 GCA_902529785.1 uncultured Pelagibacteraceae bacterium | reverse complement strand
AGTTTGACCACTAACTATAAAGTCAACATTTTTAATTTCTAAAAAATTTTTACTCATTATTATCTTTTAAAATATATTTAGAAGATATTGTAATAAAAAAAGCTGCAATTAAAATTAAAAATAATGATGGTACTGCTGCTGCTTCAAGCATGTCCTCGGATGCAGAAATATATGCTGTTGTTGCAAATGTTTCAAAATTAAAAGGTCTTAAAACTAAGGTAATTGGTAATTCTCTAATTATTTCCAGCGAAATTAGTATAATTACAAATAAAAGTGAATTTCTTAAATATGGAATGTGGATATTAAAAAAAGTCTTTCTTTTTGAATAACCAAGTAGATAGGCACTTTCATCAACTGAAAAATTTATTTTTTCATAACCAGATTTAATCCCATTAAATGCTAATGAATAAAAACGAATGAAATAAACAATTATTAATCCTAAGATTGACCCAATAAATATTTTTTTAATAGATAAAAAACCAAGAGATTTAATTATATTATTATCAAACCATGCAATAAAAGTTATAAAGGCTACAGCTAATATTACACCTGGTATTGCATATCCTGATATTGATAGTGTCGATAAAAAATTAAGAGTTTTATTTTTGGAAACACGGTTACCATAATTTGAAAGCAATGCAAAAAATATTAAAACAATACTGGATAGTGTCACTAAATATAAAGTATTTAATAAAAGGTTAATTACATTTACATCAAAAAAGTTTTCTGGAAATTTAATTGTCCAATAGACCATTTGACTTAATGGGAATAAAAAACTAAAAAAAAATAATAGAAAACAAAACAAGAATGCAAAAAAAGAATTTATACCTGAGAGTTTTATTTTTTCTTTTTGTTTAAATCCACCTCTAGAGTCCAAATGATATTTTGCCTTTTTTCTAGATAGTTTTTCTGTTAAAAATAAAATGAATATGAATAATAGTAAAAAGAAAGATATTCTATTTGCAAAAGCTAAATCATCAAATGTTATCCATGCATTATAAATACCTGTTGTAAGAGTATTAACTGAAAAAAAGTCAACAGCTCCAAATTCTGCCAATGTTTCCATTGCAACTAAAGATAGACCTGCAACAATTGCAGGTCGTGAAGCAGGTAAAATAATAAAAAAAAAAGATTTAAATTTCGAAAAACCTAAGTTTTTTCCAAGTTCAATTAAGTTTTGTGATTGATATAAAAATGAAGATCTTCCTAATATGTAAACATAAGCGTAAAGTGAAAATGAAATTGATAAAATTAATCCAAACATACCGTCAAATTTTGGTATATGTTGATTAAATTCGCCTTCACCAAATAAGGTCTTTAATATAGTAAATGCTGTTCCGTAATTATCAAAGAAGGCAAATAACGAATATGCATATATATAAGGTGGAATTGCAAAAGATAAAATTAAAGCCCATTTAAAAAAGTTAACTCCAGGAAATTCATAAAACGACACTAAATATGATGCTCCTACTCCCAAGATAAAAGTTAAAATTAAAACACCAATCAAAAGCAATAAAGAATTAAGAATATACTCAAATAGAAAAGTGGATTTTAAAATTTCAAAATATCGAGAAGTTTCTTCAAAAAAACTAATTGAAACGGTTATAATTGGAATAATAACAAGTAATGAAACTAATAAAGAGCTTAAAAACCATATATTAAGTTTGTTTGAATTCATAAGAGTAATTTAATTTAATCTTCAATATAGTCTCAATTTAATAATTTAAAAGTGCCTACGAATGATACATAGGCACTTTTATTAAGAAAAGGTCAGACATTGAATACTTTTAGAATGTGCGGAAAATCTTTAGTATTTATCTCTGAGAACTTTCTTTTATTTATTCTATTGTTAATTTTTTTACACTCCTCAGCACATGGGACACATGGCTTGGCTGATTTATTGTAATTAACATCAGATATAAATTTTTTTTTATTCGTCAATGTTACTTCCAACCTGCAGCTGTCATTACTTCTAATGCGTCTGCTTGTTTATCTCCATAACTAGCAACACTTGTGGTTAAATCTTGTTTAAAATCTAAACCTAAGTTGTTTACTACTAATGGGTTTGGTGACACACCTGAAATCATCGGGAACTCAAAAGTATTATTAGTGAAATGTTCTTGAGCCTCAGGTGATAATAAATAATCTACAAGTGCAATTGCATTAGCTTTATTTGGAGCACCTTTAACAAGAGCAGCACAACTAATGTTCATATGTGTTCCTCTATCGTTTTGATTAGGGAAAAATGCTTTTACTTTTTTAGCAGCTGCTTGTTGTTCTGCACCTTTGTTCCCTGATAACATCAAAGCTAAATAGTATGTGTTTGCAACTGCAATATCTGCTTCTCCTGCTGCAACTGCCATAATCTGAGCTCTATCATTACCTTTTGGATCTCTAGCCATGTTAGCAACAACACCTTTTGCCCACTCTCCAGCAGCTTTTTTCCCATTATTTTTTACTAATGATGCTACTAAAGATTTGTTGTAAATATTGCTAGATGCTCTTATTGCAATTCTACCTTTCCATTTAGGATCCGCCAGACTTTCATAAGTTAATCCAGATAATTCGGCACCACTAACTCTTTCTGGAGCGTAATAGACTATTCTAGCTCTCTTAGCTACACCAACCCAGTGAGTTGTTCTAAAGTTTTTTGGAACTGAAGATTTGATAGTTGGCGAAACAAGTCCTGCTTGCGTCATACCTTTAGCTTTAAAAGCACCACATCTTCCAGCATCTGCTGTTATGTAAAGATCGGCAGCTGAGTCTGCTCCTTCTTCGATCATTCTTTTTTCTAAAGCTCCAGCTTTACCATTAATTAAATTTACTTTAATTCCAGTTGCTGCAGTAAATTTACTATAAAGTTCTGCGTCAGCTTTATAGTGTCTAGCATTGAATATATTCACCTCATTTGCTATCGCAAAAGTAGAAACAAATAAGGATAATATTAATGCTGAAATTGATATTTTTTTCATTAATCTCTCTCTATGTTAATAGTTTATGTATTTATAATGATTTTGAGAACTATTCGCAATGAGAATGATTATCAATCTCAATAGTGACGCACTTATGATTTATGTGATTTTCTGGGTTTTTAAGACTTAAACTCAGAAATTTTACTATATAGAAAGTTTCTAAAAGTTGTAACTCTGGCAACATTTTTAAGAGATTCTGGAAAAACGAAATGAGCTTCAGTAATTGGGCCTTCAACGTTAGGTAAAACTTTAATTACATTTCTTGATAATGATACTAAATAATCAGGTAAAGCAGCAAGTCCTACTCCACTTTCAACTGCCAGTAACAAACCCATAACACTGTTTACCTTCATTATAGTTTTTCTTTTTTTATTATCTTTCACTCCTAATTTTAGTGCCCAGTCAGGATTAAAAACAGGAGAAGGTGCTCCTCTTCCAAATGATATAAATTTGTGCTTACTTAAATCATTTATTGTTTTTGGTATTCCATATTTTTCTAAATATTTAGTAGACCCATAAATGTGGTAATTAATATCCATCAATTTTCTTTGAATATAATTTAATTGTTTAGGTCTTCTCATAAAAATACCAATATCGGCTTGTCTAGTACTTAAATCCAATTCTTTATCATCAAAAATTAATTCTATTTCAATTTCTGGATTTAATTGCATAAATTCTTGAATCCTTGGTGTTAACCAGTGGGTACCAAAACTTCTTACAGTAGTAATAGTCAATTTTCCTGTTGGCTTATGTTTTTGGTCCCCCAATGTTGTTTCAACCTCTTTAAGTTTACTTATTACCTCATGAGCTGTTTTGTAAACGTACTCTCCATTTTCAGTTAACGTTAAGCCTCTAGCATGTCTTTCAAATAATTTTACTTTTAAATCTTCCTCTAATGACTGAATTTGTCTGCTTATAGCAGACTGACTTAGATTAAGTATAACTGTAGCACTGGTAAAGCTACCTGCTTCGGCTACTGCATGAAAAATTTTTAATTTATCCCAATCCATTATTTATTTACATCAACTAATATTCTATTTTTTAATTTTCCTTCTAACATTTCAGGAAAAACATTTAAAAGTTCATTCAAACCCACAGTTTTAATTGATTTTTCCAAAATATTGAAATCTACATATTTGGGAACTTCACCCCAAACAAACTCTTTTCTTTTATTACTAATATTTACAGAGTCGATGCCCCATAATTTTACTGCTCTTAGGAAAAAAGGCACAACAGAAGTATTTAATTTATTGCTACTTGCATTACCACAAATTGCTACTATTCCTTTTAATCTAGTTTGAGAAATTGCATTAGCTAAAATATTTCCACCAACAGTGTCTACAACACCATCCCAAGTACCTTTTCCAATCAAACCAGCTTCACCCTCAAATTCTTTACGATCTATAACGTTTTTCGCACCTAATTCCCTCAAATATTCTGCTTTATCTGGTTTACCTGTCAATGCAGTTACATTACAACCCATTTTAGATAATACCATTACTGCAACCATTCCAACACCCCCAGTAGATCCAGTTACAAGTACATCGTTAACTTTGCTTTGTAAAAATAACTCTTCTTTAGCTTTAACTGCAAAGGCACATAGCATTGCTGTTAAGCCAGCAGTACCCATCATCATTGCATGTTTGCTATTTAGATTTGATGGTCTTTTTATTAGATGTTCTGCTTTCACTCTTGCGTATTGTGAAAATCCACCATGAAATAATTCACCGACTCTACAACCAGTAAGAATTACTTCATCTCCTACTTTAAATTCATCTGATTTACTCTCGCTAACTGATCCAGAAAAATCAATCCCAGGAATTCTTGGAAACTCTTTAACTAACTTTGCACCATTTTTTAAAATTAAAGCATCTTTATAATTTAAATCAGAGTAATCGACTTTTACTAAGACATCACCGTCTTTTAGAAAATCTAAATTTAAATCACTAACTGCTCTAGTGAACTTTTCTCCCTCTTGGTTAATAACCAAGGCTTTAAAAGTATCAGGCATTTTTTAATTAAACTCTATTTTGCTATAAATCTCAAATATCTATTTTGATAGCTAAGATCATCTTTAAATTGACCTAGATAAAAATTAGTGACTGTTGTTGCTTGTTCTTTTTTTATACCTCTCATAGTCATACACTGATGAGTTGAATCTATTGTAACAGCAACACCTTTGGCATCTAAAGACTCCATCAATGTATTTGCAATTTGAACTGTTAATCTTTCTTGAGTTTGAAGTCTTTTAGAAAAAACTTCAACAACTCTTGCAATTTTACTCAAACCAACGACTCTTTCATTTGGAATATAGGCAACGTGAGCAATGCCAATTATTGGAGCCATATGATGTTCACAATGACTTTGAACAGATATATTTTTTTGAACTACCATATCACTATATCCTTCTACATCTCCAAATGTTTTGCTTAAGATTTCTTTTGGATCTTCTTGGTAGCCTTTAAAATATTCTTTAAACGCTTTTGTTACTCTTTTAGGAGTTTCTAGTAAACCCTCTCTAGTAGGGTCCTCTCCTATCCATCTTAAAATTTTAATAAATGCCTCTCTAGCCTCCTCATCGGAAACGCTTTCTGGTTTTTTGTTATTTTCGTTTTTTACTAATTTCATGAAGGGTTTTTATATATATAAATCGTCAAATTTAAAATATTTAATATATTCCTTAATATGCTAGATAATGCGGATTATATATGTTTAAAAAAAGAGAAAATGTCGCTGATATAGAGGAAGGTAACCTATTATCACCAAAATTTGATAATGACGGTTTAATTC
>CABZXV010000034.1 GCA_902529785.1 uncultured Pelagibacteraceae bacterium | reverse complement strand
ATCGGGTATGGAGATGAGGAAGAGAAATTAAAAAAATTAGTTGTTGAGCTAAAGTTAGATGATCAGGTAACTTTTTTAAAAGATATACCAACCGATTTAAAAAATGCTCTTATTTTAAAATCAAACATTTTTGTAATGCCATCTATAATTTATAAAAAATCAGTTGAAGGTTTTGGTATAGCCTATGTTGAAGCTGCTCAATATGGTATTCCGTCTATTGGAGGTAAAGATGGAGGAGCTTCAGATGCAATAATTCATAAAAAAACTGGTTTAATATGCGATGGTAACAAACTAGAAGATATTTACGCAAGTATAGATACTCTTTTTAAAGAAAATAAATATCTAGAGTATGGCAAAGAAGCAAAAATTAATTCTACAAACTTTATATGGGATAAGATAATTGAAAAATATAAGAGAATCTTATAAAATAGAAATATGATTGCAAAGTTTAATAACATTTTTTACTTAATTATCTTTCTTGCACATTTTATAGGAATAGCTGCATATTGTTTTCAAACAATTGTTGGAACCAAAAAATTTATGGATAAGTTTGATATAGATCATAGTGCAGCAGTTATGGTTAGGTTTGTTGGAGCACTAATGCTTGGTTGGGTAATAATGGCTATTTATATAATGTTTGTAAGACCAAATGGAGTTGAAGGTACTTGGGCATTTTTTAATTTAATATTTATTATACATGCATGTGTTTTAGGAACAAATTTCTACTCGCTTAAAATTGATAAAACTGGTCTTAATGAAAAAGTTACAAATGAAGGTATTATAGCGCCTACAGTCTTTTTAATTATGATGGCTATACTTTGTTACGGCTTATCAGATAAAATTTATATTACCTAAATAGAATTTAAAACTTGTTTCGCAGCTCTTTCACCACTTAAATCTGCTCCATGACATGTTGCAAAAACCCCTGTGGTTGCTTCACCAGCAAAGAATAATTTGTTTGCAACTGGTATTTTTAATATTTTTCTTAAATGAGATTTTCCAGGTTTGGCGCTTGAATATGATCCTAGTGTAAATGGGTTTTTTCCCCATGCTGTAACATGTGCTTTTATGAAATATTTATCAATTTTAGATCCAAATGCTGAACGAAGCCTATTTAATACAAAATCAATAGAAGCATCTTTACCCTCAGCCTCTAAATGCTGAGCAAATTTTCCTCCAACATCAAAATATGAAATATTAGTTCCTGAAATTTTAAGCGTTGCACAAGAACCAGCAGGAGACTCGTTTATAGTATTTTCAATTCTGTTTACAAAATATGTATCATTTTTCACTTTGTATTCTTTATAAAAATCATCTTTTAACTGGAATGTAATGTGATTGTAAGTTCCTAATCTTATTCCATCAAATGCTTCGTATTTCTCTAGGGGTAGTGCAGGACTAAATTTTATTTTTCCAGCATTTAATATTGCTACTGAAACTGTTACCACACATGTTTTTGCACTTATTGTTCCTTGATTCGTCTCTATTTGTACGCCTTTACCACCCCATTTAATTTCGTTTACCACAGTTTTTAATTTAACTGGTACATCTCTTCTGTAATAGGCAAGTAATGTTCCATATCCCTCTTTTACATATCCATCTCCCTCACCTTGATGTGTCGAATTTGTATGAGAATCGTTTAAAGTATAATCATCAAAGTCCACAGCTGGCTGACACGGACCAAGCAATTGATGGACAGAATGAAACCATTTATTATTTTTCCATTTTTCTGGAATTCGGCTCATAAAAGGCTCATCTTTTGATGGAATATCATTTTTTTTCCATTTTTTCTTTTCAACCTTTGAATACAGTGAACCAAGCTTAAAACCTTTAATTTTCTTTTCTCCATCATAAATCATCAAAGGCTCTTTATCTTTGTAGATATTAAATTTATCTTTATGTTTTTTGCCAAATTCTGCTATTTGGTTTTTACTGTATTGATGTAACCAGTGAGCACCCATATCATATGGAACGCCAAAAATAGAATTATCAGTGTAGCATCTTCCGCCTTTTCTACTCATTGCTTCAATACATAGTACAGATTTGCCCGATGCCATTAAATTTGAAGTTGCAGCTAATCCAGATGCTCCTGCACCAATTACTACAACATCGTAATTATTTTGAGCGAGGGATATTTTAGGTAGGCTTAATAGTGCTAATGACGATAAAGATGTTTTTAGAAATTTTCTTCTGTTTATCATTTTTTTATTATAGATTTATAAAAATGCCAGACAACTATTAAAATAGTCGTTAAAAGAATACACAATGTAAGTGTTCTGTCCCATAGAAACTCCCATGATCCGTTGCTTAATAGCAAAGATCGTCTTAAATTTTCCTCCATAAGACCTCCTAATACAAAGGCAAGTATTAGAGGTGGCATAGGAAAATCATATAGTCTTAAAAATGTTGCAACAACTGCAATTCCAATCATTAAATAAATATCGAAGTTATTGAAAGACATTACATAAATCCCTGTAACTGAGAAAAATAAAATTAAAGGTATTAAATAATTTTTAGGGACAGCAAGAATTCTTGCAATATATGGAATTAAAGGAAGATTTAAAATCAATAATATAACCATACCAATGTACATTGACATTATTATTGACCAAAAAATTTCTGGATTTGTCATATATAATCTTGGTCCAGGCTGAACTCCAAAACCTAATAGTGCACCTAACATAACCGCTGTAGTTCCACTTCCTGGTATACCTAGTGTCAACATGGGCACAAATGAACCAGAACAAGCTGCATTATTCGCAGTTTCAGGAGCTGACAAACCATTTACACTTCCTTTACCAAATTTTTCTTTTTCTTCGTCATTAACTACATTTCTTTCCATTCCATAAGCTAAGAAAGATGCAATTGTTGCTCCAGCACCTGGTAATACACCAATTAAAAATCCAATTATTGATGATCTAGGGATGGTTTTATACATTTTTGATCTTTCTTCTTTGTTGATTTTAATCGAACCAAGTTCTGTTAATGAAACTTGTTTTGCGGCGCTTGTAGGATCATTTTTTTTTAATATTATCGTAAGCGCTTCACTCATTGCAAAGGTTGCCATTACAACAAGAACAAAACTTATTCCATCTGTTAAGTTCATGTTGTCGAATGTAAATCTTGTAATATCTGATAAGCTATCTTGACCAACTGAGGCCAACATTAAACCTAATACTACCATCATCATTGCTTTTAAAAATTGACCTTTAGAAGAAAAAGCAGCAATAGCGGTTAAACCTAGAATCATTAAAGCAAAATAATCTGGCGATCTGAATGACAAACTTACTTTAGACAAACTGGGTGCCATAAATAGAAGATAAATTGCAGATAATGTTCCCCCTGCAAAAGAACTCCAAGCAGCAATTGCTAAAGCCTTACCTGCCTTTCCTTGTTGTGCCATTGGATAACCATCAAATGAAGTAGCAACAGTCCCTGGAACACCCGGTGCGTTAAGCAAAATTGAGGAAGTTGAACCACCAAATACAGCACCATAATAGACTCCAGCCATAAGAATTAATCCTGTAGCAGGATCAAAACCATAAGTAATTGGTATCATTAAAGCAATGGCAGTCATTGGACCAAGTCCAGGCAACATTCCAATAATAGTTCCAAAAAAACAACCTACCATTACCATTAAAATATTTTGAAGCGTCAGAGCTGTGGTTAATCCAATTAAAATTCCTTCGATCATCCCATAACTCCAATTGATTGTAAAAATGGATCTCTTAAATAAATATCAAGAATACCATGAAGAAGGTACATAAAAGCTGCAACGAAGGGAAAGGATAACAAAAACATTAAGACCCATCTTCTCTCACCTAAAAAATAATAAGATGAAAACAAAAATAAAGAAGTTGTTAAAAAGTACCCAACTTTTAAAATTGTAGCTCCATAAATAATTGCAATTACTATAAGTATCGCTGTTTTTTTATACTCTAGATTTTTATGGTCTACTTTTATGGTGTTAGGCTCAGGTAGAACAAACTTTAACCCAGAAAAAAATAATCCTGCATAGCCTAAATAAATTGGAAATGTTCTAGCATTGAATGGCGCATTTTCATCAAATGCAAAAACCTGAATTTGGTAAGCGGTATATAAATAGAATGCAGAGAAAATAAAAAAGAGCAGTGATATAATTTTTGTAGTATTTATATTCACTGCTCTATTTTAAATAATCTTAAAGATTAAATTACTCCTAGTTTTTTCATAAGAGCTGTCATTTCTTCAGTTTGTTTTTCTAAGAAAGAAACAAACTTTCCTTCAGGGTTATAAATATTTACCCATGCATTTCTTGCTCTTACAGTTTCCCATTCAGGCGTTTTTTGTACGTCGCCTAACATTTTAGCAATTTTTGATTTATCAGAATTGCTCATTCCTGGAGGTCCAAAAAAACCTCTCCAGTTAACGAATTGTACATCATATCCTTGTTCTTTTAATGTCGGTGCATCTGGAGCATCAGATACCCTTGATGGAGCAGTAATACCAATAATTCTTACTTGGTCTCTTGCACCCATTAATTCTCCTAAACCTGTTGAAATAATTTGTGTCTCTCCAGATAAAAGTCCAGCTAATGCTTTTCCTCCAGCATCATATGGTATATATGCAACTGCATTTGGATCTGCTCCTGCAGCTTGAAATGCTAAAGCACCAATTAAATGGTCCATGCTTCCTCTAACAGAACCACCGGCCATCTTAACTGAATTTGGATCTTTGTTGTATGCATCAACTACATCTTTAAAGTTTTTAAAAGGTGAGCTTTTTGCTACTGCAATAGCTCCGTAGTCACCAATAACTCCAGCAATTGGCACGACGTCTTTATAAGATAAAGTACCATTACCTTTTACATAACCTTTATGTCTTGTGATTGATCTTAATACCAATGGTGTTGATTGAACTAGAATTGTATTAGCAGGTTTTGTGTTAATCATATAAGCTAAAGCTTTTCCACCTCCACCACCTGACATATTTTCAAATGATGCACTTTTTAACATTCCAGCTTTTGTTAAAGCTTCTCCTGTTCCTCTAGCAGTTCCATCCCAACCACCTCCAGCACCACCACCAATTACAAAGTGCAATTTATCCATTGCAACTGAGCTTGAGGTTGTTACTGAAAATAAAAGTAAAGTTGAGAATAAAACTGTAATTAAAGATTTAATTAGTTTCATTATTTCCTCTCTTATTATAATTATACTATATAGTATTAAACATAGATTTATATTTAGAGTCAATAATCATTAAGTAAATGTTAACCGCTTTATCATTCCAAAATTTTTTTAAAGATTTGGGTACAAGCTATAAAGCTCTAACTATTGGTATTATAGGTGGATATATTGGGACTATCATTGGGCTTCCTTTGCCATGGTTATTGGGTTCTCTTGGTTTGAATCTTTGTGTGGCTTTTACAAAATTTGACATAAAGTTTCCCACAAAATTATTAAATCCTATTTTTTTAATGGTTGGAATAATTCTTGGTGGGACACTAAATGTATCTTTATTATACAAAATACATTTGTGGGTATTCTCATCTCTAGCAATGTTGGTATGTACAATTGTAAGTACAATACTGGCTGGTTTATATTTTGTTAAAATTTGTAAATTTGATAAATTTATTTCTACTTTAGCAGCTCTACCAGGTGCATTTGTGCCAATTGCAGCAGCACTTTTAGAATATGGTAAAAAAGATAATCATAAGCAAGTATTAATACCACAAGCAACAAGAGTAATTTTTATTGTTAGTTTTGTGCCAATTCTATTTATTAGTAATTTGGGTTTCTCTGAGATCGCAGGATATAATTACGATAATATTTATGATCTTAGGTATTATTTAGAAATTATATTTTTAATTTTAATTTGTTATTTATTTTCAATATTTTTAAAAAAACTAAAAATTCCATCTCCGATTCTTGTTGGAGCTATGGCTTTGTCGGGATTATTTTATACTTTTGAAATTGTGAATGCTAGATTTCCTGATTTTATAATAAATATTGCTTTTATTTTTTTGGGAACAGCACTTGGAAGTAGATTAAATGGTTTAAAACTAAAAGAATTATTTTTTTATATATTTCATGGGTTGTTATCAGAGAACCTTATTGGTGTGCAATTATTGCATTTTCGCTAAATACTGGAGCATACACATCTGAAATTTTAAGATCGGCTTTCCAAACAATAAAAGAGGGTTATATAGAGGCTGCACAAAGTTTAGGTGTCTCAAAGAAAATTACATTTTACAAGATACAAATTCCAATAGCAATAAAACAATCACTACCTGCTTATGGAAATGAGATAATTTTAATGCTAAAAGGTACATCTTTGGCAAGTGTAATAACAATTATGGATTTAATGGGAGAA
>CABZXV010000033.1 GCA_902529785.1 uncultured Pelagibacteraceae bacterium | reverse complement strand
GATGTCACCTGAATTATTAATTAGAAGACTCGTTTATGCTAAAGAAGCATATTACAAAAAAAATAGAAAATCACAGACAAATGAATTTTATGAGGAGATGGTTGAAAAAAATTATGACAATCCAAGTGAAATTCTTAAGACCATAAATCAGCAAGGTGACCTTTCTAATAGACATGTGATGCTGTTTAACTTACCGGAGACCCTTAAATCATGAAAATATCAAGAAGAAACTTTTTAAAAGGATCAGCAACAACCTTATTTTTAGCAGGTTTTAATTTTCCTGTTTTAGCAAACACAACAAAGAAAAAAAATCTTGTAATCATAATGTTAAGAGGAGGAATGGATGGTTTATGTGCTGTTCCGATAATAGGCGACAAGAATTTTGAAAAAAGAAGAAAGGATTTGATTTTAGATGAAACTATTAAATTAAATTCTGATTTTGCGCTTCATCCTAAATTAAAAAATTTTTATAATTTATGGCAAAATAATCTTGGAGCAATAGTTCATGCAACTAATATTCCATATACAAAAAGATCACATTTTGATGGTCAAAATTTAATGGAAACAGGAGGTCACATACCTTATGCAATAAAAACTGGTTGGTTAGGAAGAGGAATGAAATTAGGAGAATTGAAAGGTGATGGTCTTGCGTTATCTTTGCCAATGCCTTTACTATTAAGAGGTATTCCAAGTAATGATAATTTTTATCCTTCAAAAAAAAGACTTCCAAGAACAGAACTTTTGCAACTTTTAAAATCTGTTTATGCAGATAAATCTGAACATGATTTAGCTAATATGATGGAAATAATTGCTAATAGATCTATGATGAGTAGTGGTGGTACTTCGATGTCCCGTAAAAATTCGTCTTTAGCTTATAAAGCAGGTTTAGAATTAAAAAAAATAAATGGTCCAAGAGTTGCTGTTTTTGAAGTTGATGGTTTTGATACTCATGCTGCTCAGGGTGGAATAAACGGTTCTCATTCAGACAGTTTAATTGAAATGGACTCAATTTTTAAAAGTTTAGAGAAGGGTCTTGGAAATGAAATTGAAAATACTTTAGTTTTAACTCTAACAGAATTTGGCAGAACTATTGAGCAAAATGGTGGACGAGGTACAGAGCATGGTTATGGATCTGCAATTTTTATGGCAGGTGGTCTTTTAAAAAAATCTCAAGTTTATACAGACTGGCCAGGACTTAAACGAAAGGAATTATTTGAAGGAAGAGATTTAAATTCCACAATTGATGCTAGATCTGTCTATGCATCAGCTATGTCTACCGTTTTTGATATAGATTTTAAAAGAATCCAAAAAGAAGTTTTCTGGGGAGATAAACTTCAAGATTTATCTGACAAATTATTTAAAATTTAATGAAAAAAATTTTCTTAATTTTATTTAGTATATTTTTATGTTTATCTGCTGAAGCAAAAGTTAAATCTAAAGATATATCTTTTCCTAAACATTTTTATATAGATAAGATTAAATCATGCTCATATGTGGGTGGTGAGACTTTTAAATCTAAATATAAAAAAGCTAGAATTGAAAGCTTAATACGTTTAGATTGGATGAGTGAATGGGCGCTGGGTAATTCTAGAAGTGTAAATCACCTAAATCTAACTGGTCCAATGAGCTCATATGCTGTTGCTACCCATAATGCAATTGGTAATAATGATAAAACTGACATTGATGCCGCTAAAGGAATATTGATTAAAATAGCTAAAGCAAATGTTTTACTAGATACAATCGGTAAAGAAGAGTTAAAAAAGAAACCAAAATGTTGGAAAGATGGAAATCCCGAGGCACCTTGCTGGTATCATGCATATGAATTTGCAAGGGATGCTTTTACAAATTATTTGCTGATAGCAATTTATCTTAAAGATTACTTAAGTGATAAAGAAATTAAAATTGTTAACAAGTATATTAAAAAAATGCATAAAAAATTTATTAAGCCTGAAGAATTTTTAGAGAAAGAAAAAGGATTTTATGCAATGGGAAACGGAGGAATTCCAAACTTAGCTTATGCTCATTGGACAAACAATAAAAAACTAGCAGCAAAAGAATTCAATTTTAGATTTAAAAATATAGAGGAAGTGTTTTATGATGATGGCTATATCAATAATAATTCTTTTAGAGGGTTTCGAGCCTTATGGTATCACTCTTATGGTTTAAATTCAGCTTTAGGTTACATCTATTTAGCTAAAAATTGGGGGGGCTAAAGTTCCAGACTCAGTTATGAATAGAATTACTAAAGCAGCAGAAGTATTAAATTTAGGGATCACTGATTATGAAAGTTTCTCCTCAAGAAAATACGATGGTAAGCAAAAAAATAATCAATATAAAAAACATAATGCTAGAAAGCACACACATCAAGAGGCTATAGCTATTGATACCTTAATGGAAATGGTAACTGGAATAAAACATGAAAAAGATATTACTTATTTAGCCAAAAGATCAAAGTATGGCATAGACAATCTAATTGGATTTAATGCTAATTGTATAAAATGAAAAAACTTTTAATTATCTTTTTTATTTTAATTTTATCATCTTTTGCTCAAGCAAAAGATCCGCCTAAAAAATATTTAGATGAAAATTATGTTTTTAAACACTCGAAATTTATAAAATGGCCAGAGAAAACAGGATCATGGGGTAAAATTGAAACACATGGACGTATCGCACCAAATCCTTGGAATTTAAGATATGAGACAAAAATTGTTAGAGATGGAAAATATTCATTACGTTTTGAAATGAGAGATGGGGATTGCCATCGACGAGATTGTGATAGATCTAATAAAGCTGGACGGAGTGAAGTTATTTTTGAAGGAAATTATCCATCTAGTGCAAAAGGGCATATAGGAAATGTTTGGTATGCATGGTCTATGTATATCCCCGAAGGTACAAATCATATTAGACCTGCCTATACAATCTTAGGACAATTTAAAATGCCAAGTGACTATACTAAGCAATTGAATAGAGTTAATTCTTCTGGTTTTGATGAAGATTGTCCCGAAATACCAATAGTGTTCAAATTAGAAAGAGAAGGAGTTACAATTGAAAAAGATGGAGTGCTCCAATGCGAGGGGTATGGAAGAGAATTAATTATACCTACAAAGGCTTTACACAACAAATGGCATGATTTTTTAATGAACGTAAATTGGACTGATAAAGAGGATGGTTTCATTGATTTATGGATTAATGATAAATTAGTTTATCAATCAAAAGGCAAAACATTTGGTAAGTTGCTCAAAAGAAAAAAAGATGGAAAAAAAATGGGACCTAGTTTTCGTTTTGGAATTTACAATGGAAAAAGAAAAATTCCTGTAAAAACACAAGTTGCTTATTATGATTCTTTTAGAAGTGGAAAAAAATGTAAGAAAACAGCCTTATTTCATGATTGTAATAATTTACCAAAATAATTTATGAAAAAAATTTTAATCATTCTTCTATCTCTCTTGTTAATTCCAACATATTCGTACGCTGGTAAATGGCATACAAATATGAAAAAGCAAGAGAGGAAAGATTTTGCAAATTATGTTCTTAGAAATCAATCTAAAAATAAAATGGTTTTTAATCTTAGAAATGTTCCAAATCGTCCAGGTCTAATAAAATTTTTTGATAAATTAGAAGATAGAATGGGTGTTGCGGAAAAAGGAATTGAATTTAATTTAAGCTATTCAGATGTAGGGGATGAAATGGACTGGAGTAGGTGGGGAAGTCCAGGTTTTGCTCAGAGATTTCAAATTATGGAGCCATATAAGCAAACTACAAAAAAAGGAAAAACAAAGTGGTATAGAGTTGGTTATTTTATTCCAAATGAAGTAGATACCGAGAAACATAATATCTCATTATTTGATTTTAAAATGCTTTATGGAAAAGGTGAAAAAACAGTTGGCCCTTCTTATAACTTAAATAACAATAGTTTTGCTTGGTTGTTCAATGGGCCAAATTATAGAGTTTCAAAAAATGAAGTTGATGAACAATTTTTCTTTGATCATTATGTAGTTAATTTGGATCAAAAATTTTCTCCGTTGAAAGGTAAATGGGTAAATATTTTGATTAATGCTAAATGGTCTAAAGATGGATTTTTACATTTTTGGATAGATGGTAAGCTCAGATCTAGTTACTTCGGAGATGTTTTAGGTGGTGCTACTAGTGTGAGATTTAAATTTGGACCTTATAGAAATTATATGACATATGCTACTGATGCAGGTTTAACAATAAAAGACGCAATTATTCGTTATTCTAATGTGGGTAAAGCAAATTCCTGTGATGAACTATGGAGTGGATGTGATGAAATAACAGGCCAGCTTAAAAATCAATCCCAAGTACATGGTGCTTCAGCAGTTGTACTTTGCAAACCAGCTGATGCAGATAACGATAGTACTTGTGAAAATCTTGGCTATCCAAATAATCCTAGACCTTTTTAATTAGGCTCTAATCGTTGGTAGTAAATAGAAATCAGCTGTATCTATTTTGGAAGAATGCTCTCTTCTCATGTTCCATCTTTTTTGAACACCAGCACTAGCAAGACTTAACGTAGATCTTCCATACCGGTAGTTAGTGTTATCAATAGACTTCATTAAACCCTTTATTTTCTCATCTTTTTCAGAATAAAATAGGTTCTTACTACGATTTTCATTGGATAAACCAGTAAGCATTACACCTGCTTTTTGATAACGATAACCGTTTTTGAAGATAGAGTCTAAAGCAACCAAAGCAGTTTTAACTATTTCAATACTATTATTCGTTGAAATCGCAAAATCTATGGTTTTTGAGTTTGAATAATATCCAAATCTACTTTGAAAAGGACTTGTTCTAACAAAAACTGTAATTGACTTTGCAATTAAAGACTCAGATCTGATTTTTTCAGACGCATTCAAACAATAATTTGCAACTGCTTCTTTTAATTCTTGATATTTTTCAATTCTTTGGCCAAAAGAACGAGATACAACACAGCTTTTTCTTTTTGTTTGTGTTGTTTCTAAATCAATACAAGGAACTCCTCTTAGTTCCATTGCAGTTCTTGAACCCAAAACATTAGAGTTTTTCTTTATCCAGGTATTTGATTTGTTCTTTAGTTGTTTTGCATTATAAATTCCGTTTTTATGATAAAATTTTGTTAACTGTCTTCCCACACCCCATACATCGTTAATTTCAACTTTTTCTAATATTGGATCAATATTTTCAATTCCTATCAAACTTGTTACACCTGATTTTTTTTTCTTTGCAATATGATTTGCAACTTTGCTTAAAGTTTTCGTCTTAGCAATACCAATACTAGTTGGAATACCTGTCCACTTTAAAACTGTCTCTCTGATTTCTCTTCCAACCTTTTCAACTTCATCATCTGAAAAATTTGACAAATCTAAAAATGCTTCATCGATAGAATATACTTCGATGGCAGAGTTAAATCTTTTTAATGTTCTCATTACTCTTCTAGACAAATCTCCATACAAAGAATAATTAGATGAAAAAACATTAACTTTATTTTTAATAATAATATCTTTTGCCTTGAAGTAAGGCTCTCCCATTTTAATACCTAAAGCCTTTGCTTCAGTTGATCTTGAAATTATACAACCATCATTATTAGATAAAACTACAACAGGTTTTTTTCTTATTTTAGGATTAAATAATCTCTCACAAGAAACATAAAAAGAGTTACAATCAATAAGTGCTATTTTTTTAGTATACTGAATGGATGACATAAGTTACAACCCCCCAAATAAATATATCCTCATCTTCATTAATTAAAATTCGATCTGTAAATTCCTTAGAGCCTGATGTTAAAAATTTTTTATCTCTTTCTTGAACTAAACTTTTAACAACTAGTTCATCATGAACATTTGCAATAACTGTTGAGAAATTTTTTGGTGTTAAACTCTTATCAACAACTAATAGATCGCCATCATTAATTCCCACATTCACCATCGATTTTCCCTGAACTCTTATGATGAAGGTTGCTGGAACATTTTTGATTAAATGAACATTTAAATCAATATCTTCCTCAATATAGTCTGTGGCAGGGGACGGAAAACCCGCGCCAGCTTTATGTAAATAGTAAGGTATAGTTAGCTTCATAAATGTTCTTATTTTGTTCTAATTAATATCTAAGTTATTCAATAGTGTCAATCAGGTTGTATTTTGAGTCTGTAACTGAATCAAAAGTGAATCAAAACGTGAACATCGAAACCACATATTGTATACATGTGGATAACTTTAACCATAAATAGTTTAAAGATAATAAATGGAAAAAAACGAAAGCTTAACAGGAAGATGTATTTGTGGTCAGGTTAAATATAGGATTACAGAAAAACCTTTATTCACCCAAGCTTGTCATTGTAAAGATTGTAAAATTATAACTGGGTCTTCATACGTTATTAATACAAGCGTCTTAGATAACACTTTAATTATAGAGGGAGAAGTTGCATCAACAGAACTTAAAGCAGGAAGCGGCGCCACTTCTAATGCATATTTTTGTACCAAATGTGGAACATATATTTATACTGATTATGCCTCAGCTGTTGGTAGATTAACAGTTAGAACTAAAACTTTAGATAATTCAGAAAGTTATCCACCACAAGTACATATTTTTACAAAAGATAAAGATCCGTGGCTAAACCTTACAGATGATGTAATTTGTTTTGAAAAGATGTATGATCCTAAAAAAATATGGCCAGAAGAAAGTTTAAAAAGATACAAAGAATATTTAAAAGTTATTAATAAATAATTTTATTAGGAGATTAAATATGAAAAAGTTGACTTGCCACTGTGGAGCAATTG
>CABZXV010000032.1 GCA_902529785.1 uncultured Pelagibacteraceae bacterium | reverse complement strand
CAATATTTTTTATACCCTCTGCTCCACCAATTACTTCTTCAATTACCTGAGTTACTTCTTCATCAACAATAGGAGCTGAAGCCGAAGCATATTCCACTTGAACTTGAACTACAGGTGGTTGTAAACCGGATGGAAGCTCTCTAACAGGTAACTTTGAAAAAACAAAAGTACCAAAAACAACCAATATTAAAGATAACACCCAAGATAACGCTGGTCTTCTAATACTTACATCAGTTAAATACATTTAATTATTTATTTTTTATCTTCTTTTTTTGCTGACTCTGACTTACCAAATAAATTCTTTATCCAGTCAAACTTACCTTTTTTTGCTTCTGAATTATTTGATTTTGCTTTTTTGCCCCAATCAGATTTACTTTTTTTAGCTCCATCTTTTATAGGTTTTATTTTACCATTTGGCCTTACTTTCTTAAGACCCTCAGCAACAACTATATCGCCTTCATTTAATCCAGATTTGACTTCAAGATATCCTTGACTTCTATTGCCAACTATAACTTCTACTCTATTAGTAACGTTTTTGTCGTCTACTTTATAGATATAAACTTTATTACCTTCCAAGATTACACTTGTATCAGGAATTCCTAAAGAATCTCTCTCATTATATTTGATAGTAACTTCCATTAATGCGCCAGGCAAGATTTCAGAATTTGAGTTTTGAAGTTTAACTCTAAGTCTAAGAGATCTATTACTTACATCGATTTTACTTGCAATTGAATCTACACTACCTTGATATATTTTTTCTCTGTTTCCAGAAAATCTTACATCAACACCTAATCCTTTTTTTACAAATGGAGCGAATATTTCGGGCACATCAACATCAATAAATAAAAAAGATGCATCTTCAATATCAATTACAACTGAGCTTTCTGAAACATTTATATCATCTGAAAAGTTTCTTTTACCTATTACACCATCAAAAGGTGCTCTAATGGTTCTACTTTTTAATTTTGCTACAATATCTCCAGTTTTAACTTTAGTGTTATATTTTATCTCCTCTATAATTTCATACTTTTCTATATTGTAAGACTGAACTTTTATTGGAACAGCTGTTCCAAAAGTTTCAATTATATTTTGGAATTTTCTTTCTTCAACAGTTTTAACTATTATTCCTGGTGGGGGTCTTTTGCTAAATTTTTTTTTAAAGTGATTGCCAATCATTGTTCTTGCAATGATTACACCAGCGATAATTATAAAAAATATTACAATTATAGTAGTTACTTTTGTTGATCTTTTCATATTCTACAATTTTCCATATTCAGCCCATGATCCATCATAAACTGTAGGAGAATATGTATTATTTACTAGGGAATATGCAAGACTTAAAACACAAGCAGTAATACCAGAACCGCATGAAAAAACTCTGTTGTTATCATTAGAATCAATTATTTCGTCGAATTTTTTTGAAATTTCAGATCTATTTTTAAACGTATTGTCCTTAGAGTTAATAACTTCTTTATATGGAAGACATAGAGAATTTGGTATAGATCCACTCCTAACATTGTTTCTTGGATCTGGTGCAGTTCCATTAAATCTTTCCTTACTTCTTGCATCAATAACTTTAAAATTTTTTGTTTTTATGTTGTCATTGATTTCGTTAATGTTTTTAACAAGATGTTTGTTTTCTCTAGCTATATATTTCGACTTTAAAATATTTGTTTTTTCATTGGTTGTCATTTTTTTTTCTATTATCCATTTTTTTAAGCCACCATCTAAAACACTGACTAGATCTTTATCATGACCAAAATAAATAAAATTATACCAACCTCTACATGAACTCACCACATCTGAATTATCATAAACTACTATTCTATCATTATTTGAGATGCCTAAAGAAGATAAAATTTCCTCCCATTTTTCTCTTGTTGGAAGCATGTGAGGTAAATCAGTTTTCTGTTCTGAATTTTTATCTAAGTCAAAAAATATTGCTCCTGGAATATGTTTACTCAAATATTCTTCATATGGATTTCTATTTATCCCTGGCATGTGCCAAGAACAGTCTATAATTTTTACATTATTTAAATTTTTTTCTAACCAATCAGATGAGACAAGTGACATTCTATCTTTTTTCTAAATACTTCTGATGATATTCCTCTGCAGCACAGTAATTTTTTAACTCAGAAAGTTTGGTAACTACCCTTCCAGATAGCCTCACATTTTCTTCATTTATAACTTTTTCAGCAATTTTCTTTTGTTCATCGTTAAGATAGAATATTTCACTTCTGTATTGTGTGCCAAAATCAGGTCCTTGAGAATTCAATGTTGTTGGATCATGAAATTCAAAGAATTTTTTTACAATTTTCTCATAAGAAATTACTTTAGGATCAAATTCAAGTTTTACAGCTTCTGCGTGATTTGTTGTTCCGGTACAAACCTCTCTGTAATTTGTACTCGGGCTATTACCTCCGCAGTATCCAACTTCAGTTCTGTAAACGCCTTCTAGTTGTCCATATTTTTTTTCTGGACCCCAAAAACAACCCAAGGCTAAAACTGCTATTTCCATAGATTAATGCTATAATAATTATATAATTAAATCCATGTTATCTAAAAATCAATTAGGCTTTTTGTACATGGTTCTATCAGTTTGTGCATTCTCAATGATGGATTTACTTGTAAAATGGTCTGAAAATTACCCAGTTGGAGAAGTACTTTTTTTCAGAGGTTTTTGTGGTTTAATACCGATACTTTTTTTAATACCAAAAGAAAATTATAAAAATTTTTATAAAACAGATCGACCTAAACTACATTTTGCAAGATGCATGGCTGGTTTAATAGCAATAGTGTCCATATTTATTGCTCTAAGAAACCTACCTTTAGCCACTGTAGTTAGTATTTCTTTTGCGGCACCAATATTTGCAACAATAATGTCGATATATTTTTTATCAGAAAAAATTGGTAAATATAGATGGTTGGCAGTCTTTATTGGATTTATAGGAGTAATAATTATTGCTCAACCTGGAATTTCATCTTTAAATTTTAATTATATTTATCCAATTATTTTTTGTTTAGGAATGTCTTATGTGGCTATTGCAATAAGACAGCTGTCTACTTCAGAACCTGTCTGGTTAATTTCATTTTACTTCTCGATTGCAATATCAATTTTAGGACTACTTACTGTTCCATTTGGTTGGGTTATGCCAACTTTTTTTGATTTTATATTATTGTGTATGATCGGTTTGCTTGGCGGTGTAGCAAATTTACTTTTAGGTCAATCATATAAACTTTCAGAAGTTTCTTTGGTCTCACCCTTAAAATACCTAAGTTTAGTTTTTGCTATTTTCTTTGGATATTTCGTTTGGAATGAAATACCATCATATAAGACCATAATTGGTGCTGCATTAGTAATTTTATCTTCGATCATAATATTTAGAAGAGAAATATATTTAAAAAAACCAAACTTAATTTTTAAAAATGAGTAATCAACCTAAATATTGGTCAAAAGCAATTAAGTATCTTTCAAAAGATAAAGTTATGAAGAAACTTATATTAAAGTACAAGGATAAGACTTTAACTTCAAGGAGAGATATTTTTTTATCGTTGTGCAAAAGTATAATTGGCCAACAAATTAGTATAGCTGCTGCTAACTCAGTTTTTTTAAAGTTTAAAACAGAGTGTAAAGGAAAGATAAATCCAAAAGTAGTAAATAGTATTACTTCAAATAAATTAAAAAAATGTGGTTTAAGTAGACAAAAAGTAAGAGGTATAAAAGAGTTAGCAAAAAAATTTATTAATAAAACTTTTAATCCAAGAGTTATTAAAACAATGAGTGATGAAGAAGCAATTCTTTATTTGTCGGAATTAAGACAAATAGGTAGATGGTCTGCAGAAATGATATTACTATTTACTTATAACAGGTCTAACATCTGGCCAGTTCAGGATATTGGTTTGCTTAGAGCAATTTCTAATAACTATAAAAAAAACTACTTACCACCTATGAGTTATGTAAATCGTTTGAAAAAGAGATTTTCACCTTATTGTTCAGTTGCCACTTGGTATTTATGGCGTTCTATTGATGATGAACCTGTACAATATTAACTACCTTCAACTATCTGATGATGTCTTACAGCATGGCCCCTAATAACGTCGAGCGCTTCCTGATATTCGGGGGAATCGTAAAATTCAATCGCTGTATGATAATTTGGAAACTCAAGAACGGTAGTTCTTGGAGAGTCTATTCCTTCATTTGTTCTATTTCTTCCACCTCTAATTAAAAATTTGCCTGAGTATTTTTCTGCAGCAGATGTAGCTTTTAGCGCATACTCCTTTAGTTTCTCCTCACTATTGATTTTTTCCCACATGCATACAACGTAACCTTTCATAATTCTCCTTTTATATAATTATATCTTCAAAATTTACATTATCAAATCTGTTCTTGATCTACTCCTTCAACAATGAACATAATTCTTTTGGTAGTGCCTTCAGCATAAGACCATGCAGATTTATAATCAGTTGACTCATGGCAGGAGATTGCATCATTATAACTTGGAAACTCCCAAATAACAGTTCGAACAATGTTTATATCACTAAATGATTTTAATCTACCACCTCTTACAATTGGTTTTCCCCCATAACTTTTTATTACAGGAATAGCTTTTTCTCCATATTTTTTTAGATTATCCTTGTTTGAGATATCTAAGTATAGACTTATCCAATAAGTTTTCATATTTATCCTTTTTTAATAATTTTATTTATGATACCAAATTTCAATGGCTGATAAATTAATTATTACTTATGAAGAATATAAAACTGCTGTTGAAAAACTTGCTCTAGAAATTGAAAAGAATTATAAGCCAACAGTTCTAGTTGGAATAATGAGAGGTGCGGCGCCAATCATTGATATTTTGTCCAGAATTTTTAAATTACCAACAGCTTATGTTGTTATCCAAAGTTACTCTGGTGATACTGTTCAAAATAAACAAGGAGAACTTATCTTCGCCAGAGATATTAGCGCAATTGCAACTAATGAAAACTTTAAAAAAGTTTTGTTGGTAGACGATTTGTCTGATACAGGGTTAACATTAAATAAAAGTATAGATTGGTTGAAAGAATATGATCCAATTAAAAATCATATTAAAGAGATAAAGACGGCATGTCTATGGAAAAAAAAATCATCTTCTTTTACCCCTGACTTTTGTCCAATTTTATTAAAAAATGATCCTTGGATAGTTCAACCATCAGAGTATTATGATGAAGTGGACATTGAAGCTTTAAAAAAAAAGCATTCTGAGTAAAAAAAAAGGCCAGACTAAGCTGGCCTTTAATTTAAATTTTAAAAAAGAAATTACTGCGGAATATCTCCTTCTACTCCTTTAACATAAACATTCATACCTGCTAACATTCCGTCATCTGCTACTGAACCCTCAGCTACAAGAATATTTCCTTTTTGATCATAAATTGGACCAGTAAATGAATGGGTTTTTCCAGATGCTAAGTCTTTTTGAAGTTGTTGTACCTCTTTAACTAAATCAGTTCCCATTGCTGAATTATATGGAGCCATAGCAACCATTCCCTCTTTTAATCCATGCCAAGTATCCTGTTGTTTCCATGTGCCATCTCTTGCAGCGATAGATCTTTCTACATAGTAAGGCGCCCAATCATCAATAATAGACGTTAGAATTGATTTTGGCGCAAATCTTTGCATATCACTAGCTTGGCCAAATGACCAAACTCCAGCCTTTTCAGCTACTTGAACAGGTGCAGTACTGTCTGTGTGTTGCATTATAACATCCGCTCCTTGATCAATTAAAGCTTGAGCCGCTTCAGACTCTTTACCTGGATCATACCAAGTAAATACCCAAACTATTTTTGTTTTAATATCAGGATTTACCTTTTGGGCAGCCAACGTCATAGCATTTATTCCTCTTATAACCTCAGGAATTGGGAAAGAAGCAATATATCCAATAACATTTGTTTTTGTCATCTTTCCAGCCATGTGGCCTAACAAAGTTCTTCCTTCATAAAATCTTGCAGAGTAAGTCGAAACATTTGAATGTTCTCTTTTGTATCCAGTTGCATGCTCAAATTTTACGTTTGGAAAATCTTTAGCAACTTTGTTTGTAGGATCCATATACCCAAAGCTTGTAGTAAAAATTAGATCATGTCCAGATTGTGCTAACTGTCTTATAACTCTTTCTGCGTCTGCACCCTCTGGTACACTTTCCACATAAGTAGTTTTTATTCCAGCTGCCTCTACTGCTTTTCTTCCTTCATCATGTTGGTATGTCCATCCATGGTCCCCAGTAGGTCCAACATAAACAAAACCAACTTTAAAATCTGCATTAGCTTGTCCGCTTACGCTAAGCAAAAATAATACAGAAATTATATATCTTAAAAAGTTTTTATACATTTGATTCCCCTTTAAATTTAATTTTGTGATACTACAAACTAAGCAAGATTCTAATAAAAAAAAATATTTATTTTGGAATAGCTAACATCACTTTTCCTTATAGAAGATTTGTCCCAAAGATGTTGGTGTGTTTAGTTTTATTTTTCTACTGTCACGAGAAATTACAACTAAAACTATTATTGTCATGATGTATGGTAATGCACTTAATAATTGAACTGGAATTCTTAAGCCTATAGCTTGCATATGTAATTGCAAAATTGTTATTCCACCAAATATTAATGCTCCTATCAAAACTTTTATTGGGCTCCATGTTGCAAAAACTACTAATGCGAGTGCAATCCACCCTCTTCCTCCAGTCATATTTTCAATCCATTGAGGAGTGTAAATTAATGAAAGATAAGCACCTGCTAATCCACACATAGCTCCACCATAAAGAATACAACTATATCTTACTAAAGTTACATTAATTCCCTGATTAGATGCTGATGTTGGTGAGTCTCCTACAGCTCTGATTATTAATCCAATTTTTGTTTTTCTTAGAAAATAATTTGTCAAAAAGGGCAATAAAAATGCAAAATATAATATAACTGAATGTCCAAATAAAATTGGTCCTAAAAAAGGAATATTTTCCTTAAGATTAACAAATAACAAGGGAAATTCTTTGCCCGGTATTCCCACAAAATTCTTTCCTATCATTGCTGACATCCCGATACCAAAAATTGTTAACGCTAGTCCGGTAGCAACATGGTTTGTGAGAAGCGATTGCGTAAGCAGACCAAAAATAATTGAGATAATTAGACCAGAAATCATTGATCCAATTACAGCTAAAAATAAATTGTCTGTTACAACCATTAATGCAAATCCTGAAATCGCCCCAATGATCATCATTCCTTCCACTCCAAGGTTTAGAACACCAGATCTCTCAGTTATTAATTCTCCAGATGCAGCAAGTATCAATGGGACTGATGATGCCATAATTGCACCAATCAATATCCCGATGAAATTTAAATCAAAGCTCATTTTTTTTTAGACCTAAAAATTTAATTTTAAAAAATAGTAAGTAATCAGATCCAAGAAGAAAGAATAAAATCATCCCTTGAAAAACTTGACCTGTATATTTAGGTACTTGTAAAAAAATCTGTGCTGTTTCTGCACCTA
>CABZXV010000031.1 GCA_902529785.1 uncultured Pelagibacteraceae bacterium | reverse complement strand
CAATTATTTTATCTCTTCTTTACAAACACTCTCCTGAAAAATGTAAATTTATATTAATTGACCCAAAAATGTTAGAGCTTTCTACTTATGAAGGAATACCACATTTATTATGTCCTGTAATTACAGAGGCAAAAAGAGCTGCATCCGTTTTGGGATGGGTGGTGAAAGAAATGGAAAATCGATACAAATTGATGACAAAAGTAGGGGTAAGAAATATTGATGGTTATAATGAGAAACATAAGCTTTCTATGCCATATATAGTTGTAATTGTCGATGAAATGTCAGATTTAATGCTTGTTGCAGGCAAAGATATAGAAAATTACATACAAAAACTCTCACAAATGGCAAGAGCCGCGGGCATACATATTATTATGGCTACTCAGAGACCTAGTGTTGATGTAATTACAGGGACTATAAAAGCAAACTTCCCAACAAGAATTTCTTTCCAAGTTACTTCTAAAATAGATAGTAGAACAATTCTTGGCGAACAAGGAGCTGAACAATTACTCGGTAAAGGTGATATGCTTTATATGACATCAGCAAATAGAATGACCAGAATTCATGCACCATTTGTCTCAGAAGAAGAAATTGAAAAAATAAATAATTTCTTAAGAAATCAAGCTGAACCGGACTATGTAGATGAAATTCTCAATTTTGTTGACGAAAAAGAGATCTCAAGTAGCACAAGTGATAATGAGAGTCTTGACGAGTTGTATGCTACAGCATTAGAGATTGTTAAATCTGAAAGAAAAGCATCTACATCTTTTTTACAGAGAAAATTACAAATTGGTTATAACAGGGCAGCTAGAATAGTAGATCAAATGGAAGCAAATGGTGAAGTTAGTCCAGCAAATCACGTAGGTAAAAGAGAAGTGCTTAAATGAAAAAATTTTTGATTTTTTGTTTAATTTTTTTTTTTAATATAAATGCACAAAGTTCTTCGAATCAAAAAATTATAAATCACTTAGAAAATATAAATTCTTTAAAATTTAAATTTGTTCAAAAAATAGATAATAATAATATCGAAAAAGGAGAGTGTATAATTTTATATCCAAAGAAAATTCTTTGTAAATATTATGATATATATAATAAAATATTGGTTTCAAATGGTAAATCTCTAGTTATAAATTCAGATAAAATCAAAAATCACTATAGATACCCACTTGATAAAACACCGTTAAATTTCATTCTTGATAAAAAATTCTTAATTTCAAAAATGAAAGAGGTAGAAGATGACAGCAATTACCCTTTTTACTATGTTTTTAATTTTGATTATGAAAATAATTTAATTAAAGTATTTTTTGATAAAGAAAGTTTACATTTGATTGGTTGGGAAACAAAAGATATATATCAAAACCAAATTCAAACGTTTTTAAGTGATATTAATATTAATATTGATGTTGAAGAAAGATTATTCTTTATACATAAATACACTAATTAACCTCGACGTTTATTTTTTCAGATTTGAATACCTGCATTCCTCTAGCTAAGTAGTTTTTAATTGCATTTTTATGGTCTAATGAACAAGTGTGTAACCAAACTCTAGATATTCCATCTTCAAATAACTTTTTGATTGCCTCAGATAGTAAATATCCTCCACATTTTTTTCCAAAGTACTCTTCTAAAATACCAAAATATGCTATTTCTGAGTGATCATTATCTAGATCACGAACAGTTTCATAAAATCCCACTAAGTTATTATTTTCCTTTAAAATGAAGGTTTTTACCCTTGGATGTTCAACGTATTCAATCCATTTTTTGTCACCCCATGCCAATCTATCTATCCATCTGTATTTTTTTCCAATTTGTTTATAAAAAAATTTGTTGAGCTGAAAATCAGGTGGATCAACTTGATTAATTTTGAAGTTTGGTCCCGGACTTTTTGACTGATTAAGTTTTTTTATTGAATTAATTTCTAAGAAACTTCTGTCTACGTTTATTTTCACGAGACCATTTTACCAATTTTCTCTCCACCAAACAAATGGAAATGTAAATGTGGAACCTCTTGTCCACCATGTTCGCTTATGTTTGCTAATGCTCTATATCCTTTACCAGTATCAACTGAAATATTTAATTTTTTAGCAACAGTGTTAATACCTTTTAGTAATCCAACCATTTCCTCTGACGAAGCATTTTGGCTAAAGTCATCTAGATCAACGTATTTACCTTTTGGAATAACTAAAGCATGAATTTTTTTTTGTGGATTTATATCATGGAAAGATAAAACAAACTCGTCTTCATAAATTTTATTGCAAGGTATCTCACTTCTTAATATTTTTGCAAATATATTGTTATCGTCATAGCTCATAATTACATCTTTCCTAAAACTAATTTTACTGTATCCCCCATAACAGATGGATTTTTAGAAATTGTAATTCCACACTCTTTTAAAATTTCAACTTTTTCTATTGCACTTTCACCATAAGCTGAAACTATTGCTCCTGCGTGACCCATTACTCTGCCTTTTGGAGCAGTCAGACCAGCTATATATGCTACAACAGGTTTTTTCATATTTTCTTTGGCAAACTCTCCTGCTGCCACTTCTTGAGGACCGCCGATCTCGCCAATCATTAAAATTGCATCGGTTTCATCATCAGTTTCAAACTTTTCAATTATATCTCTAAATGAACTTCCATTTATAGGATCTCCACCTATTCCAACACTTGTTGAAACTCCAATATTTAAATTCTTGAGTTGTTGAGCAGCTTCATATCCCAATGTTCCTGATCTACTAATAATTCCAATTCTCCCTTCTTTATAAATATGTCCCGGCATTATACCCAACATTGATTTTCCAGGACTAATAATACCTGCACAATTAGGTCCAACTAAAGTCATTTTAGAACTTTTGGTATATCTTCTCATATATCTTTTAATCCTGATCATATCATGTGAAGGTATGCCATCTACAATTGCTACACACGTTTTAATTCCTGCGTCCGCTGCCTCCATTGCTGAGTCTGCTGCAAAAGCTGGTGGTACAAATAAAATTGATGCATCTGCTCCTGTTTCGCTAACTGCATCTTTCACTGTATTAAAAACCGGCAAATTTAAGTGCTTAGAGCCACCCTTTCCTGGAGTAACTCCACCAACGACATTAGAACCATACTTAATCATCTCGTCTGCATGAAAAGTGCCCATTTTTCCTGTAAAACCTTGAATAATAATCTTACTATTTTTGTCAATTAATACTGTCATTATCTATTTTTTCAGCGCTGCAACCGCTTTATTAGCTGCATCCTCTAAAGTGTTTGCTTCAATATAATTTATCTTACTCTCTTTTAAAATTTGATTTCCTTTTTCAACATTTGTGCCTGCTAATCTGATAACCAATGGAACATTAACTTCTATTTTTTTAAGTGCTTCTACTATTCCTTCTGCTACCCAATCACATCTGTTTATACCAGCAAAAATATTTACTAAAATTACTTTTACTTTTTCATCCATTGTAACTAACTTAAATGCTTTAACTATTTTTTCTGGAGTAGCTCCACCACCCACGTCTAAAAAATTAGCAGGACTTCCACCAGCTAGTTTTATCATGTCCATTGATGCCATTGCTAAACCAGCACCATTTATAATATTACCAATGTTTCCATCTAAACTTACATAGTTCAATCCTCTATCAGATGCAAAAACCTCTTTTGAGTCCTCTTGTGTCTTATCTCTAAGTTCTGAAACTTGGTTTCTTCTAAACATTGCATTGTTGTCAAAACTCATTTTACAATCTAAAGCTAAAATTTGTTTTTGTTTTGAAATTACTAATGGATTGACTTCTACCATTGTAGCATCTAGTTCACTAAATGCTTTGTAGCATCCAATAATAGTCTCAGATGCTCTTCTAATTAAATCAGGTTCAATTCCTAAACCAAATGCCAATTCTCTAGCTTGAAAACTTTGCATTCCAACAGCAACTTCAATTTTTGATCTTATTATAGTTTCTGGTTTTTCTTTTGAAATTTCCTCAACACTCATCCCACCTTCTGTTGATGCAACAACCATAATGCTCTCTGAACTTCTATCAAAAACAAGACCAAGGTAAAGTTCTCGCTCTATATCTGTTGCTTCTTCAATATAAATTCTATTTACTATTTTACCTTCAGGGCCCGTTTGATTTGTAACTAATTTTTTTCCAAGTAGTTTGTCTGTTGCTTGGGCAACTTCTAATGGACTATCACAAACTATTATTCCACCAGCTTTTCCTCTAGCACCAGAGTGAATTTGAGCTTTAACTACCCATCTTGATCCACCAATCTCTCTTGCTTTATTCTCAGCATTCTCTGGACTGTATACAATTCCACCTCTTGGAATCGTTACTCCAAAATCTGAAAGTATTTTTTTTGCTTGGTATTCGTGGATATCCATAATTTTAATTATTTATTATGGATTAACTTGTCGATGTTTACAATATTTTCAGCCATTCTAGCTGATGCAGCATCAATCATCCTACCATCAAGCTGAGCGGCACCTTTTCCTTCATTTGCAGCCTTTTCTAGCTCTTCTAGGATCCTTTTAGCCTTAGTAACCTCTGCTTCAGGAGGTGAGAATACTTTATTTGCAAGCTCTATTTGAGATGGATGGATGGCCCATTTACCTTCAATACCAATTGCAGCTCCTCTTTTAGCAGCAGCTGTATAGGCATCAGGATCATTAAAATCTCCAAATGGTCCATCAATTGCTCTTAAGCCATAAGCTCTACATGTCATTACTAATTCTGATAATCCATGGTGCCATTGATCTCCAGGATAGTTTTCGTTAAGTCCACCTATAACAGTTGTTCTTGCCCTTAAACTTGCTGCATAATCTGCAACACCAAAGTGAAGCGCTTCAAGTCTTTCACTTGAAGTAGCAATTTCTTTGATGTTTGACATTCCGAGAGCTGTCTCAATTAAACATTCAATACCAATTTTATTTTTTAATTTTTTATTTGTTTCAATTTGGGTTAACAAACAATCAACCATATAAACATCGCTTGCAGTTCCTGCCTTTGGAACTAAAATTGTATCTACATTGTCTCCAGCTTGTTCAACAATCTCAATTAAATCAGAGTACATGTAATGTGTATCTAAACTATTTATTCTCACGGAAATAGTTTTTCCACTTCCTCTCCAATTCATTTCATTTAATGCTTTAATAACATTTGCTCTTGCAGTAATTTTATCATTTGGAGAAACAGCATCCTCTAAATCTAGAAAAACGTAATCAGCTGGTGAACCTAAAGCTTTCTCAAACATTTTAGGAGATGAACCTGGGACAGCTAGTTCACTTCTTTGTAATCTTGATCTTGCAGATTTATAAAACTTATGACTCATTTTTTTCTTTTATCTAGTTCACTCATTACATCTTCAATTTTTATATTATTTGACTCAAGGTACATTATTAAATGATAAAATACATCAGCTGCTTCATGAATTTTATTTGAGTCTTCTTCAACTGCCTCTATTAGTTCATTTATCTCTTCAAGCACTTTTGCTTTGCTCAAAGACTTATCACTCAAAAGTTTATTGGTATAAGAACCTTCAACTGGTGAAGATTTTCTTTCTCTTGCAAGTTTAAATAGACTTTCAAGGGTATTTAGCATCTCAAATCCTAACAGGAATACCTTTTGAGTCCAGATATTCTTTTGCTTCTTTCACAGAGTATTTTCCATAGTGAAATATGGATGCTGCTAAAACCGCGCTAGCATTGCCTAGTTTGATGCCATCGACTAAATGATCAAGATCCCCAACCCCGCCTGATGCTATTGTAGGTATATTTACCAAAGATGATATTTTTGACATCAGGTTAATGTCATAGCCAACCTGAGTTCCATCTCTGTCCATTGAAGTGACTAATAACTCACCTGCTCCACTATCTTCCATCTTCTTTGCAAATTCTAATGCATCAATTCCAGTATTGTTTCGACCCCCATGAGTAAAAACTTCCCATTTCTCTCCATTTTTCTTAGCATCAATTGCAACAACTATACATTGTGATCCAAATTTTTTTGAACTTTGAACTACAACATCTGCGTTTTGAACTGCAGCTGTATTAATTGAAACCTTGTCAGCCCCACAGTTTAAAAGTTTGCTAATATCATCCACACTTCTAACTCCACCACCAACAGTTAAAGGTACAAAACATTTTTTAGAAGTATCTTTTACAACTTCGTAAATGGTATCTCTATTTTCATTAGAAGCTGTAATATCTAAAAAACAAATTTCATCTGCACCACCATCACTATAAATTTTTGCTTGTTCTACCGGATCACCTGCATCTTTTAAATCAACAAAGTTTATACCTTTGACAACTCTTCCATTTTTAACATCTAAGCAGGGTATAATTCTATTTTTAAGCATCTATTTCTTTTGCAAGTTCATCCAGTTTTATATCACCATCGTATATTGCTTTACCAACTATAATTCCTTCAATATTTTTATTACCTATTTCTTTTGCTTTTCTAATATCATTAATTGAAGAAACTCCCCCAGAAATAATCACTGGACAATTTGAATTATTAGCTACATTTTCTGTTTCCTCAAAATTTGGGCTTAGCTTCATACCATCTCTATTAATATCTGTATAAATTAATCTACTAGCTCCAAAATCATTTACATCCTTTAAAAAATCTAAGGTTTTTAAATTAGAATTTTCTTTCCATCCAGATACAGATAGATAGCCATCTTTAGCATCTAGACCTAAAGCAATTTTGCCTGGAAATTTTTGGCAAGCTTCTTTTAAAAATTCTTTATCTTTTATTGCAGCACTACCTAAAATTACTTTCTCAACTCCTACATCAGTATATTTTTGAATACTTTCAAAATTTCTTACACCTCCACCTATTTCAATTTTTAAATCAAATTTACTTACAATATCCTCAATAATATCAATGTTTACAGTCTCACCTGTCAATGCCCCATCAAGGTCGACTATGTGCAAATTTTTAAAACCATGGTCTTTATATTTACCAGCTTGTTCAACTGGCGACATTTCGTATTCAGTTTTATTATTAAAGTCTCCTTTAACTAACCTCACGCACTTCTTATCTTTAATATCTATAGCTGGAAGAACTTTCATTAATTTAAAATTTTCTTTTTAGCTTTTTTAAACTCTTCCTCTGTCAAAACTCCAGATTTATATAAGTCACTTAGTGATTTAAGCTGATCAACCAAATTAGTATCTGAAGAAATTCCAATCTCATTTGTTTTTTTTGTACTTGTTGTAAATATTGGTTTAATCAATTTATTAAACTTGCTATTAAATTTTGCACAATCCACATAACATACTGAAAAAAGTAAATAGCTTTTATCAACATGAGAACCTAGCAAAATATTTGTACTAGCCTCTAAAGTCAAAGTATCATTAACAGCATAGGTTACTTTGCTAGGACCTTTTAAAATTAACTGATCATATTCATTCTTTTTTAATTTTAATTTACTATATTCAATAGAAGCAGCACCAAAATAATAGGTTTTACTATTTGCACCATCTAACGAGGAAATTATTTTCTTTAATTCTTTTGTTTTTTCCAATAATTCAGAATTATTCATTGAATAAAGTTCCAACGCTATATCGTCGAATTCATCTCCCTCAAT
>CABZXV010000030.1 GCA_902529785.1 uncultured Pelagibacteraceae bacterium | reverse complement strand
AGAAACTATCTACAATTTCGAATTTCTTTTGATTTTTTGAAATATTATTTAAAGGTATATATCTGGTATTATCTAATTGATTACGTAAAACTGAGTGCCTTTGACTAAAAGTTCCTCTTCCAGAATCTTGACCTACAAACCTTACTGGAAAACCCTCTTCCAACAATGAACCGAAGGCAAGTGCTTCTGCTGATGACCAATCAATATTAAAACCTTGATCAATTGTTTTTTTTCTGTTTTGAAATATTTTGCTAATTGTCTTATGAACATTAATTTCATTAGGAGTTATATTTATTCTATCTGAGATATTTCTCAATAAATCAGGGTCTGCGCCTGTAATACCTTTTTTATCTTTTCCTTTTTTAGGCTTGTAACTCGACCAAGCTCCTTCAAACCATTCTATTTTTGGTTTATAATCTTTTGCAGTTTTAAATTGATCATCTAACAAAGTTTTAAATTTATTAATTTGATTATTTAAATCATTTTCTGAGAGTAAATCCTCATCTATAAGTTTTGATCCATAAATTTTTGCCGTAGAAGGATGTGACCTTATTTTTTTGTACATGAGAGGTTGGGTAAAAGAAGGCTCATCTCCCTCATTATGTCCAAATCTTCTATAACAAACTAAATCTAAAACCACATCACGATTGAATTTAAGCCTGAACTCTGCTGCAATTCTTGATCCATAAACTACAGCCTCTGGATCGTCACCATTTACGTGTATTATTGGAGCCTCAACCATTTTAGCAATATCTGATGGGTGAGGTGAAGATCTTGCAAATCTTGGACTAGTTGTAAATCCAATTTGGTTATTAACAATTATATGAATTGTTCCACCAGTATTATGCCCTGGTAAACCAGACATGGCAAAACATTCAGCTACAACACCTTGTCCAGCAAAAGCGGCATCTCCATGAATTAAAATTGGAATAACCCTATTTCTTTTTACATCCTTGTGAAAAAATTGTTTTGCTCTGGTTTGACCTAAAACTACTGGATTTACAGCCTCTAAATGAGAAGGATTATCAGTAAGACTTACATGAACTACATTTCCATCAAATTCTCTATCGGAAGATGCTCCCAAATGATATTTTACATCACCAGCACTATCTTCCTCTGTGTTATTAATTTCACCAGCAAACTCATTAAATATTCTTTTGTATGATTTTTGTAAAACATTAGCTAAAACGTTTAGTCTTCCCCTGTGGGACATGCCAATTTTAACTTCTTTTATGTTTGACTGACCCCCAATTTTAATTATTTGCTCTAGTGCAGGTATCAGACTTTCACCACCGTCAAGACCAAATCTTTTTGATCCAACATATTTTGTGTGTAAAAATTTTTCAAAACCTTCAGCTTGTATTAATTTATTTAAGATTGCATTTTTTCCATTTACTGTAAATTTCAATGCATTTTCATCTTTTTCAACTCTATCACGAAACCATTTTCTCTCTGTTGGGTTTGAAATATGCATATACTCGTAACCAATGTTTCCACAATAAATTTTTCTTAATACAGATAGAATTTCTTTTATGTTAGAATATTGTTTATTTAATACACCATCTAGGTAGATTTTTTTACTATAGTCATCTTTTTTAAATCCATAATTTTCAGGATGTAGTTCGTCAAGATACTCACTTTCTCTCATTTCTAGTGGATCAACTTTTGATAATAAATGCCCACGCTGTCTATAAGCTCTTATCAAAGAGACTGCTTTAATAGAATTACTGTTACTTGCAACTATATCGTTTTGATCTGTTTCTTTATTTTGACTTTCTAAAATTTCAATTTCATTCTCAAGTATTTTGCTCTCATCAATTTTATTTTTTCTTGGACTCCAAGATGGTCCATTAACCTCTTTGACAATTGAATTAATATCATCACCAATATCTATAAAATATTTTTTCCAACTATCAGGTAAATTTGGATCATTATTTATATACTTCACATACATTTGTTCTATAAATGCACTATTTGATTTATTAAGAAATGAAGTTTTTTTGTATTCTAAATTTTTAGATGATGACATTTTTAAGTATAATTATACACGAATAAGGTGTTATCAATTAGACAATTTATTCAATAGAGTTATTCCAATTTCAGATGGTGATTTTGCCATTGTAATACCAGATTTTTCCATAATTTTGATTTTTTCATCAGCGTTACCTTTTCCCCCTGATATTATTGCACCAGCATGACCCATTCTTCTACCAGGTGGTGCTGTAATTCCAGCAACAAATCCAACCATTGGTTTTTTTATCTCATGATTTTTAATAAATTCAGCAGCTTCTTCTTCAGCAGTTCCTCCAATCTCACCAATCATTACTATAGACTCGGTTTCCTCATCATTTAAAAACAGATCTAGACAATCAATAAAATTTGTACCATTTATTGGATCTCCACCTATTCCTATACATGTAGATTGACCAAGACCATTTTCTGAAGTTTGGGCTACAGCCTCGTAAGTTAATGTTCCTGACCTAGAAACAATACCTACTGTTCCTTTTTTATGTATATTTCCTGGCATTATACCAATTTTACATTCATCAGGAGTTATTATACCTGGACAGTTGGGACCAATAAGTCTCGATTTAGACTTCGAAAGTTTTTTTTTTACTTTAAGCATGTCTAAAACTGGAATTCCCTCACTTATACATACAATCAATTCTATAGATGAATCAATTGCCTCTATAATTGCTGAAGCTGCAAACTTTGCAGGAACATAAATCATTGTTGCATTTGCACCTGTCTGATCTTTAGCTTCTTTAACAGTATTAAATACTGGTCTTTCCAAATGAATTTGACCTCCTTTTTTAGGAGTAACTCCACCAACCAAGTTAGTTCCATACTTAATAGATTGTTCAGAATGAAAAGTTCCATGAGCGCCAGTGAAACCTTGACAAATTACTTTTGTATCCTTGTTAATTAAAACTGACATTATTTAATTGCCTCAACAATTTTTTTTGCTGCATCGGATAAATCATTTGCAGAAATAATCTCTAATCCAGAATTATCTAAAATTTCTTTTCCCTCTTTGAAATTTGTGCCTGCTAGTCTCACTACTAAAGGAACTTTAATTTTAATTTCTTTTGCTGCATCTACAACACCTTGTGCGAGTACATCACATCTCATTATTCCTCCAAAAATATTTATTAGTATTCCTTTTACATTTTTGTCAGATAAGATAATTTTAAATGCTGCTGAAACTTTTTCTTTAGAGGCACCACCACCTACATCTAAAAAATTTGCAGGCTCTTCTCCATATAATTTAATAATATCCATGGTGGCCATTGCTAATCCAGCACCATTTACCATACATCCTATATTTCCGTCCAATTTAATGTATGCAAGATCATGTTTGCTTGCTTCAATTTCAGTTTCTTCTTCTTCATTAAAATCTCTTAGTTTCTGAATTTCTGGATGTTTAAATAATGCATTTTCGTCAAATGTCATCTTTGCATCCAAACATACAATTTTGTTTTTTTTGGTTAAAATGAGAGGATTTATCTCTACTAAATTTGCATCTGTATCAATGAACATTTTGTAAATTGATTTTATTAAATTGATTGCTTGTTTACTTGCATCGTTGTCTAAATCAAAAATTTTAATAATTTTGTTACAGTCTTCCTCTGAAATACTTTCATTAAAATCTACTTTAGTAGTGATTATTTTATCTGGTGATTTTTCAGCGACTTCCTCAATATTCATTCCACCCTGATCGCTGGAAATAAATGCAATTTTCGCAGAAGCTCTATCAACAAGACAAGACAAATAGAATTCTTTTTCTATTTCTGATGCAGTTTCAACATACAATCTTTTCACCTCTCTTCCTGAGGGTCCAGTTTGATGAGTAACTAATGTTTTACCAAACAATTTTTTCGCTTCCTCTTCCAAAAGAGCAATATTATCAACAATTTTTACTCCTCCAGCCTTTCCTCTACCTCCTGCATGAATTTGAGCTTTTAATACATACTTATCAGCTTTGAGATTTTTTACTTTTTCAATTAATTCATTTACATTAAGAGCATAAACGCCTTCGGGTACAACCGCGCCATACTTTTTAAGTATTTCTTTTGCCTGGTGCTCGTGGATATTCATTTAATCTTTGTTTAAGTCAGGGTCTATTTTAGATGCTGCATCCCATAATTTTATTACTGCTTCTACTGAATTATTAAATTCTGTTTTTTCATTTTCATTAAGGTCGATTTCCTCGATTTTTTCAACACCTTCATTTCCAATGATAACAGGAACGCCTGCATATACATTATTAATTCCATACTCCCCATGTAAATATGCTGCACATGGTAAAAGTTTTTTTTGATCTTTTAAAAATGCTTCAGCCATCTCAACTCCAGATGCTGCAGGTGCATAAAATGCTGATCCTTTTTCTAAATATTTTACAATTTCCGCACCGCCATCTCTAGTTCGCTGATTAATACTTTCTAATTTTTCCTCAGAAATCTTTCCCTGTTTCACTAACTCCATCAATGGTTGACCAGAGACTTTTGTAAATCGTGGAAGAGGTACCATTGTATCCCCATGTCCACCCATTACCATAGCGTTTATTTCTTTTACAGGCACATTTAATTCTTCAGATAAAAATAGTTTAAATCTTGAACTATCCAATATACCTGCCATCCCTACAACCTTATGAACGGGGAGTCCTGAATATTTTTGAAATGCCATTACCATTACATCCAATGGATTTGTAATACAAATTACAAAGGCATTAGGCGCATTATTTTTTATTCCTTCTGCAACTTGTTTAATAATTTTTAAATTAATTCCTAATAGATCGTCTCTACTCATTCCAGGTTTTCTAGGAACACCTGCTGTAATTATAATTACATCTGATCCTTTTATATCTTCATACTTATCAGTTCCTGAAAATTTTACATTAAATCCATCTACCGAGGAAGATTGGGCTATATCTAAACCTTTTCCCTTTGCTATTCCACTTGCAACATCAAATAAAACAACTTCATCCACTAGTTCTTTTAAACCAATTAAATGAGCTAAAGTTCCTCCAATTTGACCTGCCCCTATTAAAGAAATTTTACTCATTTTATTTCATTGTTGGCATAATAAATTCAGGATTAGATCTAATTCCTGATGGCCATCTAGAAGTAATAGTTTTTAATTTAGTATAAAATTTTACCCCTTCCATACCATGCGTTCCACTATCTCCAAATAATGACCTTTTCCATCCACCAAAACTATGGAAAGCCATTGGAACTGGTATTGGAACATTTATCCCTACCATTCCAACTTGAATTTTACTTGCGAATGTTCTACCTGCATCTCCATCTCTAGTATAAATGCTAACTCCATTTCCGTATTCGTGCTCATTAATCATTTTTGTAGCCTCTTCAAATGTTTTTACCCTAACAACAGATAAAACTGGTCCAAATATTTCCTCTTTATAAATTCTCATATCAGTAGTCACATGATCAAAAAGACACCCACCAATGTAAAATCCATTTTCATATCCCTGTAATTTCAAATTTCTTCCATCAAGAACAAGTTTTGCTCCCTCTTCAACTCCTAGATCTACATAGCCTTTTACTTTTTCTAAATGTTCTTTGGTTACTAAAGGGCCCATCTCAGATGATTTATCCATACCGGGTCCAATTTTTAATGCTTCAGCTTTTTTTGATAGTCTTGAGACTAACTCATCACCTATATCTCCTACCGCTACTGCTACTGACTGTGCCATACATCTTTCTCCAGCTGAACCATATGCAGCACCCATTAAACCATTTACGGCACCATCTAAATCACAATCTGGCATAACAACTAAATGATTTTTCGCTCCACCTAATGCTTGAACTCTCTTTTCATTTTTAGCTGCATTTTCATATATGTACTTAGCAATAGGAGTTGATCCAACAAAACTAACGGCTTTAATATTTTGGTTTGTTAATATAGCGTCAACAACCTCTTTATCACCGTTTACAACATTAAAAACACCCTCGGGAAGACCAGCTTCATGAAGAAGCTCAGCTAATTTCATCGGACATGAAGGATCTTTTTCTGATGGTTTTAAAATAAAACTATTTCCACATGCAATAGCTAATGGAAACATCCACATCGGCACCATAGCTGGAAAATTAAATGGGGTTATACCAGCTGCAACTCCTAAAGGCTGCCGCATTGAATAACTATCAACATTTGTTCCAACATTTTCAGAAAACTCCCCTTTAAGTAAATGTGGAATTCCACATGCAAACTCAACAACTTCTAATCCTCTTATTAATGACCCTTTGGCATCCTCATAAACTTTTCCATGCTCTGAAACTATTAGTTTTGCAAGTTCATCAAAATTTTTTTCTATAAGCTCTTTAAATTTAAACATTATTCTTGCTCTTTGCAGTGGAGGATTTAAAGACCAAGTCTCGAATGCTTTTTGTGCAATTTCAACTGCACCATCTAAATCTGATTTTGAGGCTAAAATGACCTCAGATTCTTGCTCTCCAGTAGCAGGATTAAAGACTTTACCTTTTCTTTCTGAATTGCCTGGAGTTATTTTTCCACCAACAAAATGTTTGATTAAATTCATGATTGAAATTATTTAATTAAGTAATCAAGCTGTTGCAAGCATTTTCTTTATCTCTGCAATAGCTTTTGCAGGATTTAAGCCCTTGGGACAAGCATTTGTACAATTCAAGATAGTATGACATCTATAAAGTTTAAGTTCATCAGCAACTTTTTTAAGTCTTTCTTTTCTGTCCTCGTCTCTACTATCAATTATCCACCTGTAAGCTTGAAGTAAAACTGCAGGACCTAAATATTTTTCACCATTCCACCAATAACTTGGGCAGGATGTTGAACAGCATGCACACATTATGCACTCATATAAACCATCTAATTTTGCTCTATCCTCTTTAGTCTGAATGTTTTCTTTGTCATTTATTTTTGTTGTTTTTAACCAAGGTTCAACTGACTCGTATTGTTTGTAAAGAGTGCTTAAGTCTCCAATTAAATCTTTTAAGACTTTTAAATGTGGTAATGGATAAATATCGATATCTCCATCTAACTCAGAATGAGATTTGGTACACGCTAGACCATTCTTTCCATTCATATTCATTGCACATGAACCACATACTCCATGAGCACATGATCTTCTATATGCAATAGACGGATCAATTTCATTTTTGATTTTATTTAAAATATCTAAAACTTTAGAAGAGCAATTATCCATATCAACTTCATAAGTATCAATTCTTGGATTTTCATTTTTAGATGGATCCCATCTATAAACATTTACTTTTCTTATATTTTTTGATCCTGTTTTGTCTTTGTAATATTGACCTTTTTTAATTTTTGAATTTGACGGTAAATTAAACTGTACCATTAATATACTCTTTCCTGAGGAGGAAAATATTGTACATCATTAGTTAGTGTTGATCTATGAACTGGTCTATAATTTATTTTTGTTTTAGAGCCATTGCACCATGAGAGAGTATGTTGCATATAATTTTCATCATCTCTTTTTGGAAAGTCTTCTCTTGCATGTGCTCCTCTACTTTCTTTTCTATGATAGGCCGAGTCCATAGTAGTAATCGCTTGTCTAATTAAATTATCGAATTCTAAAGTTTCGACTAGATCTGTATTAA
>CABZXV010000029.1 GCA_902529785.1 uncultured Pelagibacteraceae bacterium | reverse complement strand
TCTTGGTCTAATTTGAACCTCTGTATCTTCAGGAATTGCAATTGCAATACCGGTTGGTACCAATTTCGACTCATTTGGTTTGATTGTAATAGGTTCATCTATACATGCCATCAAATCCATACCTGAGGATCCAGCAGTTTTATAACTTGGAAGTTTTGCTTTTTGGTTAAGTCTCTTAAATAAAACTTTTACCATTACTCAATTAAGCTCAGAGATAACTCTATCCACTATCTCAGATGCTATTAAAGATTTTTTCTTTTTTAATAATTTTTCACTTTCTTTATTTTTATAAAATATAGAAACTTCATTATCATCAGAGTCAAAACCTATTGTTTTATCAGAAATATCATTTGCAATAATCCAATCGCAATTTTTTTGGTCTAATTTTTTCTTTGAATTTAATTCAAGATTTTGAGATTCAGCTGCAAATCCAATTGTAAGTTTTGGTCTTAGTGAATTATGATTTGATATGTTTGATAAAATATCAATATTTTTTTCTAACCTAAGATCTAAATTTTCACTTTTTTTAATTTTTTCACTATTAATCTCTTTAACTTTAAAATCAGCTACCGCTGCATTAAAAATAGCAACATCAGTTGGTAGGTTTTTAAGAGTTTCTCTAAACATTTCTTCTGCAGTTTTTACAGAAATAAATTTTACTCCTTCAACTGGATCTAAATTTGTTTCCCCAGAAATAAGTGTTGTCTCAAAACCATTATCTCTTAAAGACTTTGCTATTTCATAACCCTGTTTTCCACTTGATTTATTAGTTATAAATCTTACTGGATCTATAAACTCTTTAGTAGGCCCAGCAGTCACTAATGCCTTAAATTTTTTATTTTTTTCAATATTTTTAAAATAATTTTCTAAAGTCCCCAATATATATGAAGGTTCTGACATTTTTCCTTTTCCATATTCTCCACAAGCCATATCTCCAATTTCAGGTCCAATAATCTTATAACCATAGCTTTTTAATTTTGATAAATTATCTTTGGTTGATTTGTGTTCCCACATTCTGACATTCATGGCAGGCACTAAAAATACCTGTTTATCTGATGCTAAAACAACTGTGCTAGCTAGATCGTCAGTTAAGCCATAACTTAATTTTGAGATTGTATTTGCTGTTGCAGGCACAATTAAAATTAAATCTGCCCATCTAGAAAGTGAAATATGATCCATTTCAGCTTCATTTTCTGCACTGAATATGTCTTCATATACTTTTTCTTGCGAAAGTGATGAAATAGATAAAGGTGTTACAAAGTTTTTTCCACTCTTTGTAAGTATTGTTTTAATACTCACATCTCTTTTTTTTAAACCTCTTATCACTTCTAAGCTTTTGTAAGCAGATATTCCACCACATATGATTAGAAGTATTTTTTTATTTTTCATGAAGAGAATTAAAATACCAATAGAGTTAAAATTACAAGAGATAATAAGCCAATAATAGATTGGTTTCTAAATGACTTCATTTCTTCTTTTTTAGTGTTTAATTCATTATACGAGTTTGAATTCTGAGGTATTTGACCACTTGCAAGGTAATTAAGCGCTTGGTTTGCCTTATCCATTACATCAGGTAAATTTGGAAGACGTTTTAATACTTCCACAGAGTTTTTTAATGTATCATTAATTGAATTTATAGGATCTTTGGTTTCTTTTAACCATTTTTCTAGAACAGGTTTTGATGTCTCCCATATATTTGTTTCCGGGTTTAATCTTCTCGCAACTCCTTCAACTACTACCATTGTTTTTTGCAACATAAGCAACTGAGGTTGGGTTTGCATATTAAATTTTTCTGTAACATCAAAAAGTTGTTTTAGCAACTTACCACCAGAAATATTTTTTATAGAGTGACCAAAAATTGGCTCACCAATAGATCTTAGTGCCTGAGCAAGATCATTTACAGGTACGTTGTTTGGAACTAATCCTGCTGCAAGATGCACCTCTGCAACTTTTTTATAATCTCTTTGTATAAAACCAAATAAGATCTCAGCTAAAAATCTTTTACTAACATTATCTAACCTTCCCATAATACCAAAATCTATGGGAACAATTTGTCCACTCTCATTTACAAAAATATTTCCTTGATGCATATCAGCATGAAAAAAACCGTCTCTCACAGCATGTCTTAAGAAATGTTGTATTATGTCGGTGGCAATTTTTTTTGTATCAATTGATCGTTTTTCTAACTCTTCTGTTTCTCTTATAGATACACCATTAATCCAATCAAGAGTCATTATATTTTCACTTGTATAATCCCAATATATCTTTGGAACCTCAAAACCTAAATCATTTTTGGTATTTTCTGCATATTCGTTAGCTGCGGCGGCTTCAAATCTCAAATCCATCTCAAGGCTGGTAATTTCTTTTAATAAAAAAACCACTTCAACTAGTTTTAATCTTTTAGTTTTTTTTATTAACGATTCAATTATAAAGGCAAACAGCATTAAAGCATCTACCTCTTCATTGAAAATTTTTTTTATATCAGGTCTTAATATTTTTATTGCTACATCTTTAATAACTCCATTGTCGTCAATTTGAGCTTTATGTACTTGAGCAATAGATGCAGCTGCCACTGGTTCGCTAATATTAATTATTGAATTATAAATTTCATCACCTAAATCATTTCTAATCATTTCTTTTGCTTTTGATTGTGAGAAAGGTGGAAGTTTGTCCTGTAAACTTTCTAATTCTTTTGATAATCCATCTCCTATTATATCAGGCCTTGTTGCTAGGAACTGGCCTAGTTTAATGAATGTTGTACCCATTGATGCGAGAGAATTAGATAATTTTTCTCCTTCACTTAAATTATCATATGACATATCTTTTTTTGTAAAAGAAAAAGAAAGTAATTTAAATATTACAGTGACTAATAAAGGTGGTCTATTAAATTTTGATACAATTGTTAAAGCATCAGATTTAGCGAGTTTTCTTCCAAGTTTAAATAAAGTAATTAATCTTTTGATCATTATATTTTCCAACCAGAATGAATTGCTACTATTCCGCCAGATAAATTTCTATAAGAACAATTTTTAAAATTATTTTGTCTCATTAAATCGATCAATTCTTCCTGATTAACAAATTCCTCTATACTCTTGGTCAAATATTCATAAGGTTCTTTATCACCAACAACTGCTTTTCCTATATGTGGAATTAATCTTGAATAGTTTTTGTATAAAAAGTCTAAATTAGAATTTTGAATTTTTGAGAATTCTAAACACATATATCTTCCACCGGGCTTAAGAACTCTAAATGCTTCTGACAAAGATCTTTCTAAATTTTTTGTATTTCTTAAACCAAAACTGATTGTATAAAGATCAAAAGTGTTATTTTCGAATGGCAACTTTTCTGCTTTTGCTAAAACCCATTTTATGTTCTTATAATTTTTAAGTCTTTTTTTACCTTTTTCGATCATTTTCTTGTTCGAATCTGAAGATGTAATTTCTCCATTCTTGTCTGTATAGTCTAAAAATAACTTTCCTAAATCACCAGTGCCGCAAGCAACATCCAAATACTTTTTGTCTTTGGTTGGATTCATCCAGTTCATAAGGTTTTTTTTCCAAATTCTATGAATTCCAAATGACATAAAATCGTTCATCAAATCATATTTATCATAGACTTTATTAAATACTCCTTCGACGAGTCCTGCTTTATTTTGAAGATTTTGTTGCATATAAATAATATTAAAACACTAATATAGTACGAAATGCCTGAATTACCAGAAGTAGAAATAGTCAAACAATCTTTAAGTAAGAGTATTACAGGAAAGATTATTAGAGGCATATTAATAAAAAATAGAAATTTAAGGTTTAAGATCCCAAAAAATTTTGAAAAAAACATAGTAAAAAAAAAAATTATTAAAGTAGATAGGTTTTCAAAACATTTAATACTCAAATTTGAGGATATCTCATATTTAATGATACATCTTGGAATGTCAGGAACTATTCATTTGATTAATAAATCAAGAAAAAAAAATTCAATAACAAACACCAGTTTTTATCATTCTCCATCGTTACCTAAAAAGCATAATCATATAGAAATAAAAATTGATAACTTAAAATTAATTTATAATGATCCAAGAAGATTTGGCTATTTTTCTTATTTTGAAAATGATGAACAGATAAATAATAACTTTAAAAGATATGGACCAGAACCTTTTGATAGTTTTTTTGATAAAAACTATATTTTTAATTATTTTAAAAATAAAAAAAAAAATATTAAAAATTTTTTAATTGATCAAAATTTTGTTTCAGGAATTGGCAATATTTACGCCAGTGAAATATTATTTTTGTGTAAGATTTTACCTTCTAGGGAGGTAAGTTCACTTAGTTTGGGCGACTGTCAAAAAATTTCTCATTTTTCAAAAGTAGTTTTAAGAAAAGCAATCGAAAGAGGAGGATCAAGTATTAGAGATTTTATTAATACAAGCGGAGACCAAGGTTCTTTTCAAAAGAATTTTAAAGTTTATCAAAGAGAAAATAAAAAATGTTTAAAATATAGCTGCAAAGGGACAATACATAAAAAATTTATCTCAAATAGGTCTAGTTTTTTTTGTAATTTATGTCAAAAATAAACAATTATTGTATTGACCCAATCATTATCTGAAGATATACACTCACGCTTATGGCGAATACTAAATCAGCAATTAAACGTACTAGAAAAATTAAAAGGCAAACAGCTGTCAATAGATCTAGAAAGAGTCGTTATAGAAGCGCATTAAAAAAAATGAACTCTATAATTGAAAAAAAGGATAAAAAAGAAGCTTTAGCTTTTTTACCCAAGTTAAATTCAGAATTGATGTCAATTGCAAAAACAGGGGTCATCAAAAGACATAACGCATCAAGAAATGTTTCGAGAATTACAAAAAAAATCAATTCTCTGTAACAACCTCTAATAAGTAAAAATTTCCTCGCATACAACTTAAACGTACAATTATCTAATTAATTACTACATCTAAAAGATTAATTTAAAAAATTACTAGATATAGATTTAGTAAAATCTTAAATTTTAAATTTCTTACCCTGATAGGTTGCAATAATAATTTTTAAAAAATTCAATCAGGAATTTATTCAATCATAAATTTTATTTTTTTTTATTTTTAAAAATAAATTTATTGCAAAAATTTTTGAGAGGTTTTAAGTGAAGCTCCTTCATGAAAAATAATTTACAAAATAATAGTACAGTAGAAAAAAAAATTGACTGGGAAAATATCAAAAAACAAATGAGAGCAAAATTTGGAAATGACATTTATGAAAGTTGGATAAAAAAGATTGAATTAGTAGACGAGTTTCACAATTACATATTATTTTCAGTTTCAACCAGATTTATCAGAGATTGGATAGTATCAAGATATTTAGACCAAATATTGCAGACTATTAAAGAATACAAAAAAGACTTAGTAAGAATTGAATTTATTATTAAAAATAACGATAAAATTGATGTTAGTAAGACTAATGAAGAATCTAAATATTCTAATGATAACAATATTGATAATGTCTCTTTCATAAAAGATTCTTACCTCCAATACAATAGAATAGATCCAAACAAAAATTTTGAAAATTTTATAATAGGTGGAAGCAATAGATTAGCATTTGAAGCCTCAAAAAAAGTTTCTAGTGACATAGCTCACTACAATCCATTGTATCTATATGGAGGTGTAGGAATGGGTAAAACTCACTTATTAAATGCTATTGGTTTAAAATTGAAAGAGAAGAATAAAGTAATGTTTATTTCGGCAGAAAGATTCATGTACCAGTTTGTGAAATCAATTAAAACAAATGAAATGGTTAAGTTTAAAGAGTATTTTAGAAATACTGATATTTTGTTAATCGATGATATTCAGTTTATGAATGGTAAAGAGGCAATGCAAGAAGAATTTTTTCACACATTTAATGCCTTGTTAGATAAAAATTCGCAAATAATAATTTCAGCAGATAGACCACCTAATAAACTTTTAAGAATACAAGAAAGAATAAAATCTAGATTTTCAGGTGGTCTGGTTGTTGATATACAAAATCCTGACTTTGAGCTAAGATATAAAATTATTAAATCAAAAACTGAGGAGCTTAAATTATCTTACTCAAATCAAGTAGATATATCTGAAGAAATACAAAAATTTATAAGCACAGAAGTTAAAACTAGCATAAGAGAATTGGTGGGTGCTTTAAATAGAGTTGTTTCTTTTACAAGGATTTACAATAAAGTTCCAAACTTATCTGAGGTAAAAATAATTTTGAAAGATTTGCTGAACCTTACAGAGAACAAAGTCGATATTGATGTAATTCAGACAATAGTGTGTAAGTTTTACAAAATTAGTAAAAATGAAATGCTTTCACCAAGAAGGTCAAGATATCTTGTGAGACCAAGACAAACCGCGATTTATCTTTCTAAAATTTTGACATCTAAATCTTTACCAGAAATCGGGAGATGTTTTGCTAATAGAGATCATACAACAGTAATTCATTCAGTCAAAACCATAGAAAGGTTAAGAAAAGAGGATAATGAATTAAATATTAATATTGATAGTCTAAAAAATAAGATTTTATATAATAAACAAAATGAAGTTTAGCTTAAATCAACAAGACCTTCAAAAATCTTTAAATTATTGCCAAGGAGTAATTGAGAAAAGAAGCACTTTGCCAATTCTATCAAACGTTTTGTTAGATGTTAGTAATTCTAAGTTAACAATTACTGCAACTGATCTTGACCTAATATTTATTCATCAAATTCCAAATGTAGAAATTTTAGAGGAGGGTAAAACTACCTCATCTTCATCTATAATGTACGATATTGTTCGAAAGTTTTCATCAGGCAGCAAAATAAACTTTTCTAATCCAAGTGAAAATAAATTACATGTAGAGTCTGATAAATCAGTTTTTAATCTCAACTGTATTAGTGCATCTGAATTTCCATTAACAGATGAAAATTTTAATGATAATGAATTCTCTTTAAAATCTAAAGAATTACTTAAATTATTAAATAAATGTAAATTTTCTGTATCAAATGACGAGACAAGACATTATTTAAGTGGAATCTTTTTACATCAGACGGAGGCCGAAGAAAAATTTTTTTTAACTGCAGCAGCAACGGACAGTCATAGAATGTCTATATCAAAAATTAGACTACAAAATAAAATCCATTTTGATCAGATAATTTTACCTAAAAAGACAATTTTCCAACTATGTTCTTTATTAGAGGACTATGAGGGTGATGTAAAAATTTCAAACATTAAGTCAAAAATTAAATTCGAAATAAATAATAGTATTTTAATTTCTAAACTTATTGATGGAAAATTTCCTAATTATGTACAAGTAATTCCTAAAGAAAATCAAAAAAAACTAGAAGTCGACTTGAAATTATTTTTAAATTCAGTTGATAGAGTTGCATCAGTCTCGTTAGATAAAAAAGATGGGGTAAAGTTTAATCTTTCCAAAAATAATCTTGATTTATCAGTTAACAATACAAATAGTGGCGATGGAAAAGAAAGCTTAAGTGTTAAATTTGATCATGAATTAGATATTAGTTTTAATTCAAGATATTTAATTGATGTTGCTTCTCAATTGGATGGAGATTTTATAGAAATTTTTTTGAAAGATACAGGTTCACCAGCTTTAATTAGAGACCCAGCCGATTACGATAGTATTTATGTTGTAATGCCAATGAAGGGTTAATGCATCGACTTTAATTCGTCATAAATTTTACCTTCTATATATCCTGTAAAATCTGCTGAGCTCATTCCAGGTTCTATTGCCGGAAGAATTGATACTATAATTGTTTTATTTGCTATTAATTTTCCATTTTTAGGCCAAACATTTCCAGAATTTATAGCTACAGGTTGGCATTTTATTTTTAATTCATCATAAATTCTCCCAACTCCTTTTTTAAATTGAACAATTTCATTTGGCAAAACTCTTGTTCCTTGTGGGAATATAATTAATGGTCTTTCTGAATTTCTTACAGAATTTTTTATTTTATCAATTAAACCTAAATTATCTTTACTAATTTTATTTCTATTTATTGAAATTGATCCTATTTTTTTCAAATACCAACCAAATATAGGAATTTTGATTAATTCGTACTTTAAAATAAATATTGGTGAATTAAAAATTGTTTGTAAGTAAAAAGTTTCAAACATAGATTGATGAGAACAAGCAATAAAAAACTTCTCATTTTTAATAATATTTTCTCTTCCCTTAACAATAATCTTTGTTTTTAAAAAAATTTGAAGACAAAATCCTGCCCATCTTCCCATCAATTTTCCACCAAATAGAACTATTCTAGTTGGCATTATTAATGATGGCAGGAATATTATTGAAATTATAGATATACCTAGAAAGAAAAAAAATAAAAATAGAAGTTTTCTTATCATTTTTGTCAAAAACTAAATTATATCTTCTAGTTTTTGTCTTTTTTTAATTATATTTATTTTTGAACCTGTAATTAATATTTCACAGGGTTTAGGTCTTATATTATAATTTGAAGATAATGATGAGCCATATGCTCCTACGTCACAAATAATAATATAATCTTTCTCATTTAATTTTTGAAATTTATTTGTCGTTAAGAATTTGTCTGTCGTTTCACAAATTGGACCTACAAAATCATAACTTTTTTTAGTCATTTTATAGGTTTTTTTTAATGGAATTATTTTGTGCTTAGCCCCATATAATGCAGGTCTCATAAAATCATTCATTGCCGCATCTAGAATAATAAAATCTTTTTTTGGATTTTCTTTTATATAAATAATTTTTGAAATTAATATGGCAGCATCACCTATAATTGATCTACCAGGTTCAAAAATAATTTTTGATTTATGTTTTTTTAAAAATTTTTTAATAATTTGATTATATTTTTTGTAATTAAATTTTTTATTATCTTTGTTATAATCAATACCCATACCACCACCAAGATCTATATACTCAAAATTAAAGTTAATTTTTTTTATTAATTTATCTAGTACACCGATCATTCTTTGGTATGGCTTATGATCTAGAATTTGACTTCCAATATGTACACTCAAACACTTTAGATTTAAAAATTTCGAATTTTTAATATATTTTGAAACTTCAATAAATGTCTTTTCGTCAACACCAAATTTATTTTCTTTTTTACCAGTTGAAATTTGTTTAATTGTTTTTGCGTCTGTATTTGGATTTAATCTAATTCCAATATTTACCTTTTTATTCTTAGATTTTGCTATACTTTCTATTTCAAGTATCTCACTTTTAGACTCACAATTAATCAATAAAATATTTTTATCTATCGCATAAATCAATTCTGACCTAGTTTTACCAACTCCAGAAAAAACAATCTTTTTGGAGGCTATTCCTGCTTTAAGCGCAATCATTAATTCACCTTTTGAAACAACATCAGCTCCTAATCCACCTCGTTTAATTAGTTTGAGTATTTCTAGATTACAGTTTGACTTAGTTGAAAAACATATGATTGGAGAAAACGATTTAAAACTTCTTTTAAAGTTACTAATATTTTCATTAATTTTTTTCTCGGAATAGCAAAAAATTGGAGTTTCAAATTTTTTAATTACTTTTGTGAGTCTGGATTTTTCAACTGTAAAAATATTATTGATATATTTCATCTTTTTTTGACATTTTAGTTACGTTATTAAAATTACTAAATTTCAAAACATTATTATTTAATGATGCCTCATATTTTGGGTCATTTTTTCTTCCACATGAAGTTAATAAAATTAGACACATGGTAATTAAAGTTATTTTTTTAATCATATTTATTTCTTTTTGTAACTTAATATCATTTTCTTAATGTTGTCGAAAGAAGTTCCACCGTAAGAAACTTTAGAATTCACAGATTTTTTTAGTTCAAATACTTTTAGAACATCAGCAGTTAAACCTCTTTCAATTTTATTTATCTCTTTTAAAG
>CABZXV010000028.1 GCA_902529785.1 uncultured Pelagibacteraceae bacterium | reverse complement strand
ATTAGGATTTCAAAAATTATTGGCAAAAGATTAAAGAAAGATAATATTTATTTTGCTGGGATAGACTTTATAGATCAACAGTTAAATGGAGATATTAATGTTACCTCCCCTACTGGTTTAAAAACATACTACGACCTATCTAAAATAAATCTTGCTAAGGCATTTTGGAAAGGTTTAAAAGCTTGAATAAATTATCTGATCAAAAAAAAGGATCATTACTAGCTTTCGTGGCAGTAATGTTCATAACACCTGACTCGCTTTTGATTAGACTTTCTAACATTGAAACTTGGGGAATGCTTTTTTATAGAGGTATAATCCCTTTTTTTGTAGTTTTTATTGGATTATTATTATTTTATAGACAAAATTTCATAAATGCATTTTTTAAGGTCGGTACTGTTGGCATATTTTATGCTATCAGCTTTTCAATATGTAATATTACCTTCATAATATCTATTCAAAATACAAATGTAGCTAATACCCTGATCATGATTGCATTAGCGCCAATGCTATCTGCAATTTTAGGTGCTATTTTTTTAAAAGAAATACCTGGTAAAGGAACCTGGATAGCTATTTTTATAACATTTTTTGCTGTTTTATTCATATTCTATGACTCAATTAAAATAGGAAATCTCTTTGGAAATATTATGGGATTTGTTACCGCTGCAGGTTTAGCAGTCAACGCTGTTCTGATAAGATATGCTAAAGACAGAGATCTTTTGCCATCTGCTGTCATGGGAAAATTAGGAGTTGCAGTTTTTGCCTTCTTTTTTGTAGAAAACTTCAATTTAGTCGGATCTGATCAGATTTATATACCTTTGATGTGCATAGTTTGTGTAGCTCTTCCATTTGTTTTAGTAACAATTGCACCTAGGTTTATTCCAGCTGAGGAAGTGAATTTGTTTTTCTTGCTTGAAACTATAATTGGACCAATTTGGGTTTGGTTGATTATTAAAGAGCAACCAACTTTAGAGACCATTATTGGGGGAATTATAATTATAACAACTATAGGCATCCACTCATTTTTAAAATTAAGAGAACCTCAAAAAATTAATAATTAATTTCTTGATTTAATATTAATTCATCCATAGATAGCGAAATTATGGAGAAGATATTAAAAAACTCATGGGCCCTTTTTACTGGAATGGGACTAATTATGTTAGCTCACGGTTTCCAAGTGTCATTGCTTGGAGTAAGAGCCGTACATGAGAGTTTTAGTATAACAGCTACAGGGTTTATGTTAACGGGGTATTTTGTTGGGTACTTTATTGGTGCACGATCAGTACCTACCCTTGTTTCAAGGGTAGGTCACATAAGGGTGTTTGCAGCTTTTGCTTCAATTGCATCAATAGTCGTATTAGTACACTCAATTGTAATAAATCCTTTAACTTGGTTTGTGCTTAGAGTTTTTTCAGGATTTTCTATGGTTTGTCTTTATACCATTGCAGAAAGTTGGTTAAACGATAGGGCAAGTAATAAAAATAGAGGAAGTGTTTTATCAATTTATATGATTGTACTCTTTAGTTCTATGGCAATAGGAATGTTTTTTTTAAATTTTAGTAGACCTGAAAACTTTCAACCTTTTATCTTAGTTTCATTATTTATGTCTTTATCACTTGTTCCAATTCTACTTACAAAAAAGAAAGCTCCAAAATTTAAAAAAATTATTGGAATGAAAATTAAAGAACTTTATGAAGCCTCCCCGTTTGGTATGGTAAGTGCTGTTTTGTGTGGTGTTTGTCATTCTGCAATGTTTGCATTAATTGCTGTGTATGCTGCAGCAATGAATTTTAGCATATTTGAAATATCTTTTGTAACTTTTCTAGTTGCAATTTCTGGTGCTATCTCACAGTGGCCAATTGGAAAACTATCTGATATTTATGACAGAAGGACAGTAACCGTTTATTCTACGTTTGCTGCAGCTTTTTTTGCGCTATGTGCAATTTTTTCTGTTGGGACAATGCATTTGCCCGATGGATTAGCAAGTTCAAAGTTTTGGTTTTATGTGTTTACAGGTTTATATGCATTCTTTAGTCTTCCAATGTTCGCATTAATATTTGCGCATACAAATGATTTTGTAGCTAAAGAAAAGTTTGTTTCTGCAGGTGCAGGTTTACAATTTGCTTTTGGTATGGGGGCTATGAGTGGTCCATTTTTGTGCTCTTTGTTTATGGATTTTGTTGGCGAAAATGGCTATTTTATTTTTTTGATCATATTTCATATTTTGATAGGTATGTACGGTGTATATAGAATGAGGGTAAGAGAAGTTATTGAAAACCCTGAGTCTCAGTTTACACCTTTGCCAACAACAATTACGCCAATCGGTTTAGAATTAAATCCAGCAGCTGAACCTATTGAAGAACCATCAAAATCAGATTCAAATAATGTAAATGGGAAAAATGAAGTCACAAATACTTTGGGGTAATTCTCAATAAAATTAATAATTAACAAAACAATTAATATCCTAGATCAGGGTCCACTTGATTAGTTAATTCTTTTTTATCAATAAATAGTTTTAAATTATCAAAAAACTTTTCTAAAACCATTTCTATATATTTTCCTTTACTATCTGACGATATGTGAGGTGTAATTACTAAATTTGGAGTACCCCAGAATTTAGAATTTCTATTTAAAGGCTCTTCTGAAAAAACATCTAAAATTGCTCCAGAAATTTCATTTTTTTTTAATTTTTTTTGTAGATGCTCATAATCCATTACAGATTGACGACCTATATTAACAATTCCACAGGAAGGTTTTAAAACATCTAATCTTTTTTTATTAATTAAATCTTTTGTCTCATTTGTTTCAGGAACAGCTAAATAGAGAAAATCGGCTTTAGGTAAAACTTCATCAATTTTATTAAAGGTTATGACCTTTGAACATCCCTCTACTTTTCTACCTCTTCTGTTTACAGCGATTACTTTCGCGCCCAATGAGCTTATATGTTTAATCATTGACCCTCCTAATGATCCAGTACCTACAGCCACAACTGTTTTATTCTCAATTGGATTGCTTAAAAGAGTTATAAACTCCTTGTTTTTTTGATTAGTAATTATTTTTGTCATATGATTTTGAAGCATCAAAATACTCATTAAACCAAACTCTCCTGCTTTTTTTGCGTGTATCCCACTACTATTTGTTATGACTAAATCTTTTTTAATCCAATTAAATGGGTAAAGATGATTAACTCCTGCTGAAATAATGTGTATCCATTTTAAATTTGGTGCAATTTTACTTAAATCTTTTGTTGGAAAGTTCCATGCAAGTAAAATATCTGCATTTTTCATCGAAGAAATCCAATTGTCATCATCCCAATCAACCAAATATGAGATTTTATTCTTTATCTCAGGATATTTATTAAGCTTGCTCTCAAACAAATCTTTTGGAACACTACTATTTTTTTCACCTTCTAAATCACAAGGCAAAGAACCTTTTTTCCAGTGATTATTTCTTATATGAATTTTAATTTTTCCTTTGGGCATTTAAAATTAAAATATACCAAAACTTTAAAAATTATAACAATGATTAAAGAAGGTTGTTCTCATAAAAAAATGTAATATTGTATAGAATATTTAAATTATGCCTTCATTTGATGTAATAAGTAAAATTAATTATCAAGAATTTGACAATGCTCTTGCAAATTGTTTAAGAGAAATTGCTAACCGATATGATTTTAAGGGACTGAATATTTCAATTGAGAGAAAAGATAAAATAATAACTACAATAGCGCCAGATGAATTAAAATTAAAACAAGTAAATGAATTGCTGCAAGTTCATCTTATAAGAAGAAAAGTAGATCCAAGAGTAATAATAGTTAAAAATTCAGAAGGTGCAGCTGGTGGAACCATCAGACAAGTCAGTGAATTAGCAGAGGGCATTAGTCAAGAAAATGCTAAGAAGATTATTGCTGATGTAAAAAAACTAAAACTTAAAATCCAAATTAAAATTCAAGGAGAAGAATTAAGAGCACAAGGAAAAAAAAGAGATGACTTACAAGAAGCAATATCTGCAATAGAAGCTATGGATATAGGACTTCCAATTGAATTTATAAACTTTAGAGATTAATCAAATATGATTGAAATCACTTTAGGTATATTCGTTATTGTTGTCGTAGGTTTTTATTTATTTAGACCTACTTCAAAGCAAGAAGAGAAAGATTTGAAATCTAAAAACAATTGGAGAGGTGGATTTTGAAATAAAACAAGATTTAGTGAAGTATGAACAAAGAAAACGCAAGTAAACTCTGGAAAATTATTCAAGAAGCTGGCGATTATTTGGGGTGCTAGAGGTACACACTACTTCACACTAGCTCACACTACCTCACACTAGTTATGCGGACTATTTAACTTTCATTAAAAATAAAACGCTTAAAGACTCATCGAATTAAGCAATAAACTAGATATATGACTAGATATATTTTAGATAAATCAAATTATTTAAATATATCAATATTTGAAATAGAAACGTTAAGCAGTTTAATTTTTTCCCTTAATTCTTTGGTTATGTTTGACACGATCTCATAATTTTTAACTATTTCTTTTTGCTTAGAAATATCAAACTCTCCTTTTTCATCAGTGGGAATATTTATTTTAATTGATTTTACTTTTCCAGCATGTGCTTCATCTTCTCTCTTAAATTTACCAAGCTTTACTAAATGCTCTCTTAAAAAATATAGAACATACTCAAAATCAATTTTCTCATTTTTTATCCTTATTAAACCTCTGTTTTCTGTACAATAAAACTTTTCCTCATGAACTCTAATATCTTTTGCAGGATCTCCTTTTATATTCCAGCTAATAATCTTTTTATTCTTTGAACAATTTATTGGGGCTTTTTCTTTATCTTCCATATGTTCAACTGGCCCATCTATTTTTGAAGAGAACAAAGGGTAATCTCCTGGATTTCGTTTTGCGTGAGCTACAGTCATGGATGGTGTCGCCTGACCAGTATTGAAATAATTTTCATTACCTAATTCCACCTCAAAATAGTTTTCCAATGAAAAGATATTTTCAACTTTTTGATTACTATTTTTAATTAACTCACTTATTTCTGAACTTATTTGAGATGATTCCTCTATAAATTCACCAAATGTAATATTATCGCTATTATCCTCTAGATTCCATTCAGCAAATAAATCACTCCATCTTTTTGTTTTTAAAAAATCATCTCTTGGTATCAGTTTAGCTTTTGGATCATTAATATTTCCACTTTCTTTCTTTTGCCAAGCTTTTTTAAGATTTGGTATATCGTTTTCTTTAATTGGTGCTCTATAAGAATCTAAAGAGATTCCAATATTATTTATATTGTAGATAAATACTGGACTAGTTTCTTCTACATTTCTTTTTTTTTTCTTAAATATTAATATTGATGTTTTCCAATTATTGTTTTGAAATACACCTTTCGGTAAAGATATAATTCCAATCATATCGGTATAATAATTTAACATGTTTCTTGCTTTATCTAGATGTCTATAAAGAATACCATCGGTTACAATTACAAAAGCTATACCTGGGGTTCCTTTTTCAATAACACCAATTATATATTTGAGAAATCTACTTTCGATGCCTATACCACAATTTTGATAATAGTTTTTTAAACCTAAATCATCTAAGCTTTCATCGATTTGTTTAACACCATTGACGTAAAATGGAACATTTGCAAAAACATAATCTGCAACATATTTAGTTATAAACTCATTATTACCAGAGGGCTCTTTATCTAAATCACCTAAAGTTCCTGTTCCATTATTTATTGAATGGATAAATGTATCATTTATTTTTTTTGCTAAATCCTCATTATCAAACTCTGAGTCGGAGAACTTATCCAATAAATGCAGTATCATATTAGCTTTAGCAACAATGACCATTTCCTCTGCTCTGTCGATACCTATTGATTTAAGTTTTAGTGGATTAAATTCATAAGGATAGTTTAATCCTTCAAGTATAAAACCACCTACACCACAAGCTGGATCCATAACTATTTTTTTTTCGTCGACCTCAGATATCTCCCAAATCATTTGTATTATTGTTCTTGGTGTAAGATGTTTTCCATTTTTAATAGTTCCCTCTTTATTAGCTGAACCCAAAAAAGCCTCAATTATTCTTCGTTTAAAATCAGGATCAATTTGTTTTTGAGATAAGTTACCTAAATTATCTAATTCATTTAAAACATTTTTGAATGAGGTTTCTTCTTCGTTAAATGCAAAACCATTTATTACACCTGGCTGACCAGGTAATGTTGGAAACAAATCTTCTTTTATATATTTTCTAACATTATTTTTATAATTCCTAAGTGAATTACTTCTTTTACTATTGAGTAAATATTTTAATTTAAAATCAGAAGGTAAAACATTTGCGTCTGATAAACCTTTAAATAAAAGTAATTCAACAAAGGTCTCTAAGCATTTATGCGCATCTTCTCCTGTTGATACGAAAATTCTTTGCCATAAATTATATATCGTACTTTCTTTTACTATAAGTGGATTATAATAATTTTCTGGGGGTTTAATTTCTAAAGAACCATTATTAGGCAATTTATCTAGAGAAGCTTCTTTTGCAAAAAATTTTAGATTATTTAAAATTTCTTTGTTTTCCCCTGAGATCATTTTTGGACCAAAACACAAAACCTCTCTACCTTTAAAAGTAGTTCCAATTTCAGCTATTTTATTTTTTGAAATTCTATGAAAAACTTTAGTTCTATCTCCTGCTCTAGCTATAAAATAATTTGTTTCAGGTAAGGCATCTAAGTATTTTTTCTCTAAATCACTAGTGGCTTGATCTATATCTGTTGAAGACACTTTATCCTCAATAGCAATAATTATTTTTTTTCCTTTTACTACAATTTGATCGGGTTTACGTTGACTGGATACACATGAAAATCCATCTTTTTTTAAGCTAGAATATGTAATGTCATTTAATTTTAAAAGATAAATATCTGAAATTAACTTTAAAGATGGAATTCCTTGTGAAATACTTTCAGACATAAAGATTACTTTAATTAAATTTAAGAAAAAATACTAGAAATTAAATTATATCCTCATTGTGCCATGTAAAAAGATCAGCTTCAAAAGGAATATTTCTAAAATTTAAAAGCTCTTTATATTTTTTAATTCTATCCTCTTTTTTTATACCTCTTAGATAGTTAAGTATTTGATCATAAGTGATTCCTTTCAAGGAATCTTTTTTTACATCAACATATTCCTCATATTCCATACCAGCTATTGCATAACCTTTATTAGGATCTATATGTTCTGCATAACTTATAGTATCATCAGTTTCTTGTAGAATATCGTACCAATGGGCTATTTGATTCCTATTATCAAAAAGATAATCTTTTCTGTAATCAAACAGGTTTAGTTGTTGCATATTTTTTAGGAATAATTAATCCTATCTAAAAAATATGTCTTAACTATGATAAATAGGATTTTATAGGATACTAGATATACGACTAGATATATTTGAGATAAAACAAACTTTTGGGTTGTATGAATAAAGAAAACGCAAGTAAACTCTGGAAAATTATTCAGGAAGCTGGCGATTATTTGGGGGATTAGAGGTTCACATTAATCCACATTAAGCTACATTAAACTACAGTAGTTATGCGAATATTAAAAAGTTAGTTTGAAATAAATCGCTAAAAGACTCATTAATTTAATTAAAAAACTACATTACAAACTAGATACAAAAGAGATAAATCAAATGGCTATTTTTAAAGCAAATGGACTCGTGGTTCTGGATTTGGTAGTCTTTAAAATATGGATACAAAATTAAAGTCTATAACCTATGTCTAGAGGGGTAAAAATTCTTTGGATTTTATCTTTCTTTAGCGCGCTGATACTAATGTTTTTAATGAATGCATATAAAGTAAAATCTGAGGCAATTATAGATAATCTTTTATTTATTGGATCTATTCTTTTAGTAAGTGGTTGGATAATCAGTTTCGTTCTGGGAGGTATTTTTAATTTTTTGCCTAAAACAAGACCAATTAAAACTAAAAAAGAAAAAAAAATCAAAAAAAACAAACAAATTAAAAGCGATGAAATTACAGTATTTCAATTTATAATATTTTATCCTGTCGCAACATTTTCTGTATTAATTTTGCTAGGTTTAATTTCAAATGGATTCAAGCCTTGAAAAATATAAAAAAACTTCAAGAATATGTCTCTTACTTATAAAAAAGCTGATCCACTAGTTCATGGCGCTGTTAAGAATCTTACTTGTATTACAGAAGCAAATAAACAACCACATCATGAGGAACAATATTATTATGTTTTTTGGGTGTCACATGTAGATAATGTTCACATGTCTGGCGGACTGAATAAATCACAAGTTAAAAAATGGTTAGAAATTTCAGATGAAGATTTTGATAAAAAACTGGATTTAAAAGAATTTTTTTGTAAAGTTTGTGATAGTGAAAGCAATACTGCCTTTGCAAGATTGGCTAAAATTGGTGACAAAACTTGTATTAACTGTTTAGAGTAAATAATGAAAAAACTTTTAGGGATCGTGGTTGTGGGTTTGTTGTGGCTTTTGCCAGTAGATGCAAATGCCTGTACTTACAAGGATCTTTCAAATGAAGATACAATTAAATGTGAAAGTGAAGAGGAATACATTAAATTATATAAAGAATTAGAAATTAACCCTTATACAAAATATTTATTACCTAAAAATATGACAGTCAAACAAGCGCAAAAACTCATAAAAGAAAAAATTAAAGAGATTAAAAAAAATAATTTGACGGAAAAGAAAAAGAGAGAAAACGAAATTATTTTTGAATGTCACGTTTTAGCGGGCAATGCTAAAAATACCTGGTCAGCAAAAAAAATATATAATTCATGTATTAAAAGTGAAATGGATTAATCATGAAAAGACTTTTAGCTTACTTCGATAAAAGAATATCACTTCAAGAATTTGATAATCAGATACCTAAATTAATAAATAATTTTCCTAAAGATATTCCAATACTAATAAAGGTAAGAATTAAAAAAGATTTTATTGAGGCAAAACTTTCAAAAAACCCAAATAAAAAATCAATTAAAAGATGGGAATGGGATCTAGAAGATGCTGTTAAATTAAATTAAATGAGTAGAAAATTATTTTTATTAACTCTAATTTTTGTACTTACCACTGGGTTTATAAAATCTAAAGTTGAGAAATGTGCAGACAAGAAAGTTTATATAGATAATATCATTTATCCATTTTCAATTATTTTTGTTCCTAAAACACAGGATGAAATTAATAGGGATTTATTAGAAATAGAGAAAATTAATAAAGAAAAAATAAAAAGAAATAAAGAAGGTAAAAAATCTGCACTACAAGATAAGCTTGATGGATATAAAATAGCAGATTTACAAAGTATTAAAAAAAAAAATCTTTACAGATCAATGGACTTGAAAACACAAAAAAAAAAGTTCAAAAAATTCATTAATAAAAATGAAAAAACTAAGTTAGAAAATTCTTATTATGAAGAATCTTTCAAAATTTGCATAAAGGAAAAAAAAGTGAATCCTGAATTATTTAATGCAAAATACTAAAAACAATACATGATTTTTAACAATCTTTTTAATCCATTTAAAAAACTCGATGCCAAACTCGACACAAAAGAGATAAATCAAATAGCCATTTTTAAAGCAAATAGACTCGTGGTTCAGGATTTGTTAGTCTTGGATCATGAAAAAGCTTTTAGGGATCGTGGTTCTGGTTTTGTTGTGGAGCGGGAGTGCTTTTTCCAAAACGATAAATAGTTATGAAGATCTAGACTTAACTTCTAAACCTAAAAAGGTTTTATCAAAAAGCAAAACAAAAGCTTTATGGAATGCTTTCAGCAAAGCAAAAGAGTGTTTTGAACACCCAACTTATGGCGAAGGTTTTGGATATAAATTAACTAAACAAAAAGAAGATTATTTCATTAAAAAAGAATGGATTACTCCCTTTTATAAACTGTCTGATGAAGACAAACATAAGATAAGTTTAAGTAGAGCACCAAAACCACTTGAGAAAATAAAATTAGATGAAAGTTACGGTGAAGAATTAGAAGAAGCTAATTTTGCAATGAATTATTTTCAAGAGGCAGCATATGCAGGAAGAGCTAGCAATAATGAAGAAAACATCAATAAAATTAAAGCGGTATTATTAGATTGGGCTCAAAAAGATGCTTTAAGAAAAGGTATCAATGTTTCTTGGGGTAAAAAACCTGTGGATTGGCAAATGATGGTACTAATAAATTCAATCTTAACAACTACAGCTGTTATCGCTGACAAGTTAGATGCAGAGGAAAGAAAAATTTTAGGACCTTGGTTAAATAATTTAGTAAAAAAAGTTGCTAAAAGTAGATGGAAGGATAGG
>CABZXV010000027.1 GCA_902529785.1 uncultured Pelagibacteraceae bacterium | reverse complement strand
TATAGCTTTGTGATTACACTTGTTACAGGAGCCATTGGATTGTTACTTGCTGTACAAGCCAATAATGTAATGCATGGAAAAAGTGCCTACAAAACTCTTTTGATTTGGCCTTATGCTATTGCGCCAGCGGTGGTGGGTGTTATGGCAAATTATTTTTTTAGTGAAAGATTTGGATTATTGTATCATCTATTTAACGATTTATGGGGTTTTAATTGGTATGAAAGTGTTTTTGATTCTTATATCTACTTAATAATAGCAGGATCATGGAAACAAATAAGTGCTAATTTTATTTTCTTCTTAGCCGGTCTTCAAGCAATACAAAAATCTGTTATTGAAGCATCCATAATTGATTGTAAAAGTAGTTTAAGAAGATTTTGGACAATCACTTTCCCTCTATTGATGCCCACAACTTTCTTTTTAATCATTATCAATATAACTTATGCTTTTTTTGATACTTTTGGAATAATTGACACTACAACAATTGGTGCACCCTCAGGTGAAACAAGAACTCTTGTTTATAAAGCATACATGGACGGATTTAGGGGGTTAGACTTAGGAAGTGCTGGTGCTCAATCAATTATGATGATGTTGATTGTTTTAGTTATTACAATTTTTCAATTTAGATACATAGAAGGGAAAATACATTACAATTAAAATGATTAGATATTTTTCATCAAACTTTTCTCATTTAATTCTTTTGATAGGCATTTTTATTATGATAATTCCTGTTTGGTTAATTTTTGCAAGCTCAACTCATACAGCTTCGATAATTAATACCCAAGGTCTTCAATTTTTTTTAGGAGATAAGTTTTTAGAGAATTATACAAAAGTTTTATTATATGAAGGTGGTTTTTTTAAAGAAATTACTGCATTAAAGATGTTTTTAAATAGTTTTTTAATGGCAACTGGAGTTGCGTTTTTATCAGTTATTTCATCTCTTATGACTGCATATGTCTTAGTTTATTTTAGAGTGAAATATGCAACATTATTATTTTGGATAATTTTTATTACTATACTAGTCCCTCTGGAGTTAAGAATTTTTCCTACCTATTCTGTTATGTCTACACTTAACTTAGTAAACTCATATTGGGGACTAATTATTCCAATTTCAGCTTCTGCTATAGCTACTTTATTTTTTAGACAGTTTTATAAAACTATACCTGATGAATTACTTGAATCAGCAAAATTGGATGGTGCAAATACTTGGAGATTTTTTATTGACTTTTTAGTGCCATTGTCAAAAACAATGATTGTTGCAATGTTCATATTTATGTTTGTATTTGGTTATAATCAATATTTATGGCCGATATTAGTAACTTCTTCTGAACAATATTGGACTGTTGTCATGGGATTAAAGATGATGTCTGGATCAATTGTTAACAAATTTGCATTTGTTATCATGTCAATGATACCACCAGTATTAATTATAATTGTATTACAAAAATATTTTATTAAAGGGATCTTTCAAGACAAATGAAAATTAAATTATCACAAATTTTAGCACACATTGTACTTATACTAGGTGTTTTATTAATGGTAATTCCGATTTGGTTATCATTTGCAAGCTCTACCCACGATACTGTAACTATTTTAAAAGAGGGAATGAAATTTGGTCTTGGCGATCAATTAACAAGAAATTATAACGAAGTTTTAAATGAGAAGGGTGGTTGGTCAGAGGAAGTGACTGCTGCAAAAATGTTTATAAATAGCTTTATAATGGCTTTGGGAATTGCAACCCTTAAAGTAATTATCTCAGCAATGTCAGCTTATGCTTTAGTTTATTTTAGATTCAAATTTGCTGTACCAATTTTTTGGTTAATCTTTATTACTTTACTTGTGCCTCTGGAGGTTAGGATTTTTCCAAGTTATAAGATTGTATCAGATTTAGGTTTAACTAATTCATACACAGGTCTTGTTCTTCCATTGGTTGCATCAGCCACCGCTACATTTTTTTTTAGACAGTTTTATAAAACTATACCTGATGAATTACTTGAATCAGCAAAATTAGATGGTGCAAATAGTTGGAGATTTTTTATAGATTTTTTAGTTCCATTATCTAAAACAATGATTGCAGCGATGTTTATATTCATGTTTGTATACGGATATAGTCAATATTTATGGCCGTTAATAATGACTACGAGTGAGGAATATTGGACTGTAGTAATGGGAATGAAAATTATATTTACTGAAAATTATGAGGGAGTTGCTTTACCAAGAACAGCAGAGAGATTTGCTTATATTATTTTATCAATGATCCCCCCAGTTTTAGTGGTAGTATTTTTGCAAAAATGGTTCATAAAAGGATTAATTCAAACAGAGAAATAAATGAGTTTTTTAGAATTAAATAAAGTTACTAAAATCTATCCAAACGGAACTAAAGCTGTTCATGAGACAAGTATGAATGTAGAAAATGGTGAATTCATGGTTTTTGTTGGACCGAGCGGATGTGGAAAATCTACTCTTTTAAGAATGATTGCTGGGTTAGAAGACATAACTGAAGGTAATATAAATCTTGATGGAATATTAATTAATAAAGTTGACCCTTCAGAGAGAGATGTTGCGATGGTTTTTCAGAATTATGCACTCTATCCTCACATGAATGTTTACAACAATTTGGCTTACGGATTAAAAAATAGAGGTATTTCAAAAGAAGATATTGAAAAAAAAGTTAATGAGGCAGCAAAGCTATTACAAATTTCTGAATACTTGCAAAGAAAACCATCCATGTTGTCAGGAGGTCAAAGGCAGAGAGTTGCTATGGGAAGAGCTATTGTAAGAAGTCCTAAAATATTTTTATTTGATGAGCCATTATCTAATTTAGATGCAAAACTAAGAATACAAATGAGGCTTGAAATAAAAAAACTTCAGCAAAAAGTTGGAGTGACAAGTATATTTGTAACTCATGACCAAGTAGAAGCTATGACCTTAGCTGATAGACTGGCAGTAATAAATAATGGCCTTATTGAGCAGCTTGGAACACCGATAGAAATTTATAATAATCCTAAATCTATGTTTGTCGCAGGATTTATAGGTTCGCCACAGATGAATTTTCTTGAAGGAGAATTAAAAAATAAAACTCTTACTTCAGAAGGTTTTGAAATTAATAATGTTACAAGTGATTTTAATGGACCAGTTATATTAGGAATTAGACCAGAGCATATGTCGCAAACTGATAAAGGTTTAATAAATTTATCTGTAGATCTGGTAGAACAATTAGGTTCAGATAATTTGATTTATGGAGAAATAAAAAATAAAAAAGATTTTTGTTTTAGATGTCCTGGAAGTCAAATTATTAAAAAAGGAAGTAAATTATCTTTGAACATAAATGATAACAATTATTATGTCTTTGATAAATCTAATGGTAATCGAGTAAATTAATTTTGATTTTATCAAAGCCAAATTATATTAAAATTTACGGCCATAGAGGCGCTAGAGGAGATCTTCCTGAAAATACTCTAGAAAGTTTTAAATATTTATTTAAAAACAATATTAATGCATACGAAACAGATATTTTGATTTCCAAAGATCTTATTCCTGTGATTACACATGACTTTAGATTAGATCCAAGTTTTACAAAAGATAATGAGGGAAATTGGATAACGGATGAAAATATAATAATATTTGACTTAAGTTACGATGAGCTTTTAAAATTTGATGTTGGGGCTTTAAATAAATTATCTAGATATGGAAGAAGATTTATTAATCAAAAAACTTTAGAAAATCAAAAAATACCAAAACTTTCTGAGTTATTAGAATTATCTTCAAAAAACAAATCTGAAAATTTATTAATAAATTTAGAAATTAAATCTACACCTGACGAGGAAAATTTAACTCCAACCCCAGAGGAAATGGTAAAACTTGTTATGCAAGAAGTAAATAAATCAAATTTACAAAATAAAATAATCATTTCTTCATTTGATTGGAGAACACTGACAGAAATCAAAAATCATTACCCTGAAATTTCAAGAGCTTATTTAAGTTTTCAACAACAGACAGGAATTAAAATTAAAAATACAATTTACAATAGATCTCCATGGATGAGTTTCTTACCTTTTTTTGAAAAATATGAGTTACCAAAAATTATAAAATCACAAGGTGGAAAGGCTTGGCATCCATACCATAAAGATATTACAAAAAAACTAGTAGAAATTTCTCATCAGGAAGATTTGCCAGTGAACGTTTGGACAGTTAATGAAGAGTACGATATGTTAAAAATGATTGAGTATAGTGTAGATGGTATCATGACAGACTATCCATTAAGGCTGAAAGAACTTTGTGATAAAGAAAATATAAACTGGTTTTAGTTTATTTTAATGGATTTAAATATAGTTAATAACCAAGAGCAATTTTTAGCAGGTAAACTTAGAGGGTATACTTTAAAAGGTGCAGAAAATAAATTTGACGATAAAGGAAAACCTTTACCATTTCCAGGGTGCACAATAATTTGTAATATTCCTCTTAATACATATTTATCTGATCAAATTATTGGTTTTCAAAAAAATTTAGAAAATTTTAATCCTGAAAAAACTTATTCCTATTTACCTCCATCTAGTTTTCATATGACATTATTTGACTGTTGTAATTTAAATACAAAAAATACTTATTATTGGCCAACAGATATAGATCTTGATATGGATTACAAAGATATAGCTATTCAATTAAATAAAAGAATTGAAAACTATAATTTTCCAAAAGAAATCAATTTAAAAATAAAAACATTTTTTGGTGGCTACAGCATTGTTTTAGAACCCTTTTCCGAGGAGGACGAAAAAATTTTAAGAAATTGTAGAGATGAACTAAGTGATTTATTGAAAATTAAATTTGAAAATCATCAAAGATATACTTTCCATATTACATTAGCTTATATTTTGAGACAACTTAATGAAACTGAAATAAAAAATTTAACTAAATTTAATAAACAATTATCCTCTGATTTTAATAAAAAATTTCCAAAAATTACTTTCACAAAACCTGAAATGTGTACCTTTAAAAACATGCTGGAGTTTGAAAGTATTAATCCTTCTAGCCTGTAATAGTTTTAACTTATAGATATTCTTCATTATTATTTTAATTTTTGATTTTCAATAAATTTTTTAAAAACTGATTTAGAAAATTGACCTTAAATCTTATAGGTTCAATTTTTCTACGAGATAGTTTTATCTCTTGTCCTGTTATTGAAAAGTATTTTTTTAGCCACAAATACAGCAAAAAGTGCACCGATAATTTCTGCCAATATATAAACTGGAGTATACATATAATTAATTCCAGTAAAACTTTCTGTAAATGTTCTCGCTATTGCTACAGCAGGATTTGCGAATGATGTAGACGAAGTAAACCAATAACCAGCAGTGATATAAAAGGCTACACATGAGGCAACTACCACACTTCCTTTCTTTAAAGATCCAAAAATTATGAGAATTAATCCAAATGTTGCTACAATTTCAGATGTAAATATATGTACTCCGTCCCTTGATTTTGTTGATAATTCAAAAATTTGATGTTCAAAAAAAAAATTGGCGAGTGCTACACCTAACAAACAACCTAAAATTTGTGCAGATATATATGAAGGTAATAAATTTCCTTTTAATTTTTTTGTAAGAAACATTGCTAGACTTACAAATGGATTAAAATGTGCTCCTGAAACATCACTAAAAACAGTTATTAGCACAAAAAGTCCTGCGCCAGTTGCTATCGTATTGGCTAAAAGCATAATACCCGTATCATCTGTAAGATTTTCAGCCATTATTCCTGAGCCAACAATAATCATTACAAGGAAACAACTACCAATAAACTCTCCAAGAAAAAACTTACTATATTTCATTGTTAATCCAATTTTCTATTTTCTTAAATATTGTTTGATATGTATCATTAAATACTTTTTTTTGATTTGTTGTATCAGTATCTAAATTAAATTTTTTTACTGGATCTTCAATATCCCAATGAATAATTTGATTTTTATCAGGCCAAATAGGACACACTTCATTGTTAGCATTGTTACACACTGTAATTACATAATCTAATTTAATATCTGAGTTAATAAAAGTATCAAAATTTTTTGAACTGTAATTTGATAAATCAAATTTCTTCTCTTTTAAAAATTTTTCTATAATTGGATTAATTTCTCCTGAAGGATTACTACCTGCGCTATAACCAATAAATTTATCATAATATAAGTTATTAATTATGCTCTCAGCTATAATGCTTCTAGCTGAATTACCTGTGCAGACAAATAAAACTCTTTTCATTAGAATATCACTTTATAAATTCCAATTACAAAAAGAGGTATTTGTAATCCAAAATTTGTTAATATAGCCTTATCTTTTGAAATAAATCCAGCTATAGTCCACCCCACAACACCCAGTCCATGAAAATAAATATTTATAGGGTAGATATTAAGATTAGTAAGTAAAATTCCAGTTAAGACTAAAAATGTACTTATCCATTTTAGATATTTTTTTATAAACATAATCACTCCTTGATTTTGTTTATGTCAGTTTTGTTAAGGATTTATGAAATTAAGTAATTTTTACTAATTTATTTAATGCATCTTCAAGATAATCTAATCTATCTTGACCCCAAAAAATCTAATTTTTAATGCACTTCTTGCATAAACCAAAAAATTCTAAATTATATTTGCTATATTTCATGCCTTTATTATCTTTATAATGTTTCAAATGCTCAGATAATTTATGATCATGAATCTCTTTTACATCTTCACAGTTTTCACAAATTGAAAAAACTGTTGCTTTGGTAATTTGACATTTTGAATTCTTGCAAGCTATAAAGGCATTCCTACTTTCTATTTTATGTATTTTTCCAATCTCTACCAATTTGTCCAAAGCTCTATAGACTTGTAAAGGAGCATTAATTCCTTTTTTTTTAACATCAAATAAAATTGAATATGCTTTTAATGGTTGAGAAGATTTTTCAATTATATCTAAAACTATTTTTTGATTTTTTGTTAATACTTGTTGATTTTGCATTTTCTATTTTTATCAATTGATCATTAATTTTTCAATTGTATCGTTTGTTTAATTTTGAATAATGAAATAATAAATAAAATCAAAGCAGCTGCCACGATTGAGGGCCCTGATGGTGTATTGAATTCTAACGAAGAAAATAATCCTAAAAATACTGACAACAACCCTCCAATTATTGAAAATATAACCATCTTCTGAGGGTTATCAGATATGTTTCTAGCCATTGCGGTTGGGATAATTAATAATCCTGTAATAAGTAATAATCCAACCATTTTGATAGAAATTGCAATAATTGCAGCTATTAATATTGTAAATATTGCTTTAGCCCTGTCAGGTTTTAGACCTTCCGCTTCAGCTAATTCGTAGTTTACTGTTGAAGCAAATAAAGGTTTCCAAATTAATTTTAAAACCAATAATATTATAGCTCCACCAATCCAAATTATAAGCAAATCATCTGTTGTTACAGCTAATATATCTCCAAATAACAATCCCATGATATCAAATCTAATAAATGTTAAAAAGCCGATAACAACTAAACCAACGGCAAGTGATGAGTGAGCTAGTAGCCCTAGCAAAGCATCACCAGGTAAATTAGTTTTTCTTTCAAGTTTTACTAAAATTAATGCAATAATTGATGAAGTAATAAAAATTGCAATAGCAATATTAAAATCTAGAGTGTATGCAATTGTTACACCTAGTAAAGCTGAGTGGGCGAGAGTATCCCCAAAATATGATAATCTTCTCCAAACAACAAAACATCCAAGAGGACCTGTTACCAAAGCAATTCCAATTCCTGCAACTAAAGCTCTTATAAAAAAATCATCAAACATTTAATTTTTCTTTATCTTTCCATCAATTGAATGTTCATGGTCATGTTTGTGCTCATAAACAGATAGTGTTTGAGAAGCTTGTTCCCCAAATAATGCTTTGTACTCATTATTTCGTGCTACGTCTTTTGGAGAACCTGAACAACATACGTGTCCATTTAAACAAACAACATGATCAGTAGCACTCATTACTGTGTGTAGATCATGAGAAATTAATAATATTCCACAATTAAGTTTTTCAGAAATTTTTTTAATTAATTCATAGAGAGCAATTTCACCTGTGAAATCAACTCCTTGAACAGGTTCATCAAGAACTAATAATTCTGGTTTTTTTGAAATAGCTCTTGCAAGCAAAACTCTTTGAAATTCACCCCCTGATAAATTTCCTAAATTTTTTTCTTTAAGATGTATAACACCGGTTAATGTCAAAGCCTCATCTATCAATTCATCTTTAATATTATCTGTCAAAACCATTAAATCTTTGACTCTTAAGGGGAGAGTCCAATCTATCGATATTTTTTGAGGGACATATCCAACATTATTTGTAAATTTTTCAACACTTCCCTCTATGTTTTTGTATATACCTAAAGCAATTTTAGCTGTTGTACTTTTCCCAGAACCATTGGGTCCAATTAAAGTTACTATTTTTCCTTTTTCAACCTCTAGCGAAACTCCTTTTACGAGCCACTTGTCATTTTGTTGGATCCCAACATTATTTAACTTTACTAATATATTTTTTTTTAAACTCATATATCCACTTGACTTCAAGATGTTATATTATTACATAGTGTTATATTATAACAAAAATTAAAAAACAATATTATGAAAAAAATAACAAAATCCACAATAATCTTATCATTCTTATCATTTTTAACTTTTTTTACATCAGCAAATGCTGATATTAAAGTTGTAGCATCAATAAAACCTATTCACTCATTAGCTAGTTATTTAATGGATGGAGTAGCTAAGCCAGATCTCATAGTTGATGGTTATGCATCGCCACACGGTTTTGCTTTAAAGCCCTCACATGCAAAAATGTTACAAAATGCAGATATTGTTTTTTGGGTAGGTGAGGATATAGAAAATTTTCTAGAAAAGCCTTTAGATTCAATTGCTAAAAAAGCAGAAAAAATCGAGTTATTAGAAATTAAAGGATTAAACAAATTAAAATTCAGAGAGAGAAATATTTTTGACGACCATGATGATCATGGACACGACGATCATGGCCACAAGAAAAAAGATGATCATGATGACCACGATGATCATGCTAAAAAAGAAGATGGTCATAAAGAAGATGACCATGATGACCACGACCACAAGAAAAAAGACGATCACGACGATCATGACGATCACGAAGGACATCACCATGGTGAACATGATCCACACATTTGGTTAGACCCTATTAATGCTAAAGTAATTTTAAATGAAATGGTTGAACATTTAATTGAAAATGATCCAAAAAATGCCTCAACTTATAAAAGTAATTTAGAAAAAGCTCTTAAAGATATAGACAAACTTACTATTGAGGTAATGACCGATTTAAATCAAAGCATATCTTCAATAGTTTTCCATGATGCTTATCAATACTTCGAAAAAAGATTTAATGTTAACGTTCTAGGTGCATTTACAGTTAACACTGATGTAATGCCTGGTGCAGAACAATTAGCAGAAATTAGAGAAGTTATAGAACATGATAAAGTTGCATGTATATTTTCAGAGCCACAATTTAATCCTGATATAATTAATGCTGTTGCTAAAGATATGGATATTAAAACTGGTGTTTTAGATCCGCTTGGTGCAACACTTACCCCAGGGAAAGATTTATACTTTGATTTAATAAGAAATATGTCTAATTCTTTTAAAGGTTGTTAAAGACAGGAATTATTTAAATTCTTTGTTGTCTGCGGTTACACTTTCTTTGAATCTATCTAAGAAATCAGGGATAGCACTTTTTACTCTGTGCCATGTAGGAATAAAAGGTGTATCCATAGGACTTTCAAAAAATAACTCTCCTGCTTTCATTATATTTAAAGCAAATAGCTCAACTGTTTTTTCCTCATTATGTGAGTCAAACTTTAGACCGTTCATTTGAGCATCGCTTCTATAAATATCAATTAAATCCAAAGCTGATCTATAGTAGGTGGCTTTGATTGATCTGAAGGTTTCTTTACTAAATGAATATCCTTGAGTAGCAAGTTTTCTGACTAAAGTTTTAATTATATCAATAGACATTTTAGACAAGCCTTTTGAGCTGTCTTTAATAGACAGTATTTGGTGTTTATGATCATAATTATCTGCTAATTCAACTTGGCAAATATTATTTGAAGAATAGTTTCTTTGCATTTCAGACAAAATCGCAATTTCAATTCCCCAATCTGATGATATTCTTAATTCAGGTAAAATATTTCTTCTAAATGAAAATTCTCCCGCTAATGGGTATTTAAATGACTTCATAAAATCTATGTAATCACTTTTACCAATAGTTTTTTCCATCGCTGTTAAAAGGGGATTTACAAGTAGTCTAGCAACTCTACCATGCATTCTATTATCTGCTATTCTTGGATAGTAACCTTTACAAAACTCGTAATTGAACAATGGGTTTTCTACCGGATAAAATAGTTTTGCTAGCAATCTTCTATCATAAGTTTTGATATCGCAATCATGAAGGGCAACTGATCTTGCCTCATCTCTAGCTATTGCCATTCCAATGCAGTACCAAACATTTCTTCCTTTACCCATTTGTTTAGGGGCTAGGTCAATTTTTTTTAATTCTTTATCAAGTTTTTTCAATTTTGGTCCGTCGTTCCATAAAATTGAAAAAGGTACTTTAAGTTTTTTGAAAAACTTCCAAGCTTTTTTAGCTTGTAATTTGTTTGCCTTGTCTAGTCCTATTATAATATGGTTTAGGTACTTTGTTTTACTTATTTCATTTACAATTTTTGGTAGAGCGTCACCTTCAAGTTCTGAATATAGGCATGGAAGTATTAATTCCATAGGTCTTGTTTTAGAAAATTTTTCTAAATCTTTTTCTACTTGATCTGTTGTTCTTGTTGAAAAATCATGAAGATTTGCAACTACACCATTTTGTGAAAACTCGCCCATAAATTATATCAATCCTCTTTTTTCAATTTTATTAATTGCTTTTTTTACAGCAATCTTCCAACCTAGTGG
>CABZXV010000026.1 GCA_902529785.1 uncultured Pelagibacteraceae bacterium | reverse complement strand
GTTAAACAGAAAAAGATTGGGAAGAGATATTTTTATGCGTGGCTCTAAAAGTGGTGTTAAGTCTATTTATGACAAAAAAGTTTCTTTAACTTTGTTTGAGTTATTGAAGACATATTCAGGAATTGTCATGACAAAAGATTTTCATACTATGAATATTCCTAAACTACCTGTTTTTACAACCGAAGATGCTATTAAAAGAATTAAAGAGTTTTTTGGAAATCTTAATGAATGGAAAAATATTTCAGAGTTAGTTCCATCAGGTTTCAAAAACTCTCCTAATTTAAAAAAAACAGGTAAAGCTGGTATATTTGCAGGATCATTAGAATTAGTTAAAGAAGGTAACGTATCTTTAAAACAAAAAGAATTATTTGATGATATTTTTATTAAGGAAAATTAATGAATAAAGTAAAAAAAGATAATATTGTAAAATTTCCAACTAAACTTACTGAAGTAGAAAGAGAAATAGAGGCGATTATATTTGCTGCTGCAGAACCTCTATCAGTAGAAACGATTGAGTCTAAATTATCAAAACCAACTGACATTCAACAATCATTAGAAAATCTGAAGAATTTTTACTCCAAGAGGGGAATTAATTTGATTTGTATTTCAAATAAATGGTCTTTTAGGACAGCAGTAAATTTGTCATCTTTAATGTCAGAACAAAAAACAGTTGAAAAAAAATTATCGAGAGCTGCGATAGAAACACTTGCAATCATTGTTTATCATCAACCTGTCACAAGATCTGAAATTGAGGAAATTAGAGGTGTTGCATTTGGAACAAATACTTTAGAAATTTTAATGGAACTAAATTGGGTTAAACACGAGGGTAGAAAAAATGTTCCAGGTAAGCCAATACAATATGGGACAACAGACGAATTTCTAAGTCATTTTAATCTTCAAAAATTATCAGATCTACCAACTGTCAATGAATTAGGTTCAGCGGGTTTAATTGATACTTCAAGTGTTGATGCATCAATTTTTGGAACAGGCAAATTTTTCAAAGAAAAACAAGTAGATAAAAAGGAAAATATATATTCTGATATTGATGAAATGTTAAGCAGTACACTTAAAACAGACGAAACCTAAAAATTCACTTTTAAATAATCAATAATAAGGTTATAAGCAATTTATGAGTATAGGTTTTTGGCAAATTGCAATTGTAGTGATCTTAGTTGTTCTACTATTTGGTAGAGGTAAAATATCCAGCTTGATGGGTGATGTAGCAAAAGGTATCAAAAGTTTTAAAAAGGGAATGGCTACAGATGTTAATGATGATAGCCAAAATAAAAATATTTCAGACAATCAAGACTCAAATAACAAAGAGTAAAAAATGCCATCAATTGGCTGGTTAGAAATCTTAATAATTGTTTCGATTGCAATAATTGTTGTAGGCCCAAAAGATTTTCCTTTTATGCTAAAAAAAATTGGTTCATGGATAGGTTCAGCAAAAAGATATGTTAGAGATGTCCAAGGACAAGTAAGTGATTTAACAAATGAAACTTTAAGTGCTGACATAGAAGAAAAACCTAAATCTGAAAATCAAAAAAAGAATAAAGATGAGTAAAGATAAAGAAGGAAGTTTTATAAGTCATTTAACAGAGTTAAGAAAAAGATTAATTAATTCTTTGATATTTTTAGCAGTTCTCTTTGTAATTTGTTATTATTTTTCTGAATACATCTACGGTTTTCTTGTAGAACCATATGCAAATGCAGTAAAAGATGACGATGTAAACAGAAGATTAATATTTACTGCTCTTCAAGAAACATTTTTAACATATTTAAAAGTTTCTTTTTTTACAGCATTTTTTGTTACAAGCCCATTTATACTAATTCAAATTTGGAAATTTATTGCTCCCGGTCTTTATAACCATGAAAAGAAAGCCATAATGCCATATCTTGTAGTAACTCCTATTTTATTTTTACTTGGTGGCATGCTTGTTTATTATTTGATAATGCCACTTGCTATAAAGTTTTTTTTATCTTTTGAAAGTTTAGGTGCAGCTACAAATTTACCAATACAACTGGAGGCTAAAGTTAACGAATATTTATCATTAGTTATGAAGCTTATTTTTGCATTTGGATTAAGTTTTCAATTACCAGTAGTATTAAGTTTATTGGCCAGAATTGGTGTTGTTAACTCAACTTTTCTTAAAGAGAGAAGAAAATATGTGGTTGTTATTATATTTGCAGCAGCTGCAGTACTAACACCTCCTGATCCAATTACCCAAATAGGTTTGGGAATTCCCTTATTAATTTTATATGAATTATCAATAATATCAGTAGGAATAATTGAAAAAAAATTAGAAGAAAAAAATGCACAATATTAAAGACATTAGAAAAGACTTTAATAATTTTAAGGAAAAACTTAAAAATCGTAACATCGATACAGATCTTGAAAATATTATAAGTTTTGATGAACAGAATAGAAAACTTATCCAAGAAAAAGAAATACTTGAAATGGAAAAAAAAACTATTTCAAAATCTAAAGACCAAAAATTATTTGAAAAATCAAAAGAACTTTCTGTTAAAATTGAGGAAATTAACAAAAATCAATCAAACCTGCAGAGCCAAATTGATAGCATATTGTCTTCAATACCAAACTTACCTTTAAGCGATGTTCCAATTGGTCATGATGAAAATGCTAATGTAGAGATTGAAAAAAAAGGTGAAATTAAAGAGTTTGATTTTAAACCAAAAACCCACTTCGAATTAGGTGAAAATCTGAATATGCTTGATTTTGATTTAGCCACAAAAACCACAGGCTCTAGGTTTGTATTTGTAAAAAAACAATTAGCTCAACTAGAAAGAGCTATATCAAATTTTATGATTGATACTCATACACAAAAAAATGGTTACACAGAAATATCACCTCCATTAATAGCTACCGCTGAGACTATGTATGGAACTGGGCAATTACCAAAATTTGAAAATGATCAATTTGAAATTAAATTAGATGCAGATGAAGGAAGAAAGTTTTTGATTCCAACTGCAGAAGTTATCTTAACGAATATAGTAAAAAACCAAATTATAAATAAGGATGATCTACCAATCAGAGTTGTTGCTTCAACTCCATGTTTTAGAAAAGAGGCAGGTAGTTACGGCAAAGATACAAAAGGCATGATTAGACAACATCAATTTTATAAAGTTGAATTAGTAAGCATAGTTGAAAATGATAAATGTGCTGATGAGTTAGAGCGTATGTCTAATGCAGCTACTATGATTTTAGATGAGTTAAAACTTCCATATAGGAAAATCATTTTATGTACTGGTGATATGGGTTTTAGCGCCGAAAAAACGTATGACATTGAGGTTTGGCTCCCTTCTGAAAATAGATATAGAGAAATTTCTAGTTGTTCCTCTTGTGGATCATTCCAAGCAAGAAGGATGAAAGCAAGATACAAAGATAAAAACAATTCAAAAGAGTTTTTAGGAACATTAAATGGTAGTGGGTTGGCAGTTGGACGTACAATGATAGCAATTATGGAAAATTATCAAACTCAAGATGGTTCAATTTTAATACCTGAAGTTCTAAAGCCATATATGCCCAATATAGACAAAATTTCCATCAATTAAGAGTTGAGTTTGAATATAAGATAAGATAAATAGCCTTAACAAATTATATACATTATGGATGCTGGAATTGGACAATTTATACCCTTAATTTTAATTTTTGTAATTTTCTATTTTTTCTTAATTAGACCTCAACAAAAAAAAGTTAAAGACCACAAAGCTATGGTAGAAGCTCTTAAAAGAGGTGATAAGGTTATCACATCTGGGGGCATACTTGGCACAGTTGAGAGAATTATAGATAACGAAAAAGTTGAAGTAAAAATTTCTGATAACGTAAATGTTGAAGTTGTTAGAGCAACTGGCATACAAAGTTTAGTAAGTTCCATCGAACCAAAAAAATAACATAACAAAAAAGTGTTATACTTTTCAAAATTACGGATAATATCAGTAATTATTTTTACAATAATTTTTTCATATTTTGCTCTTTCAAATTTTACAAAATTAGATGATAGATTTTTTTCAAAAAACATAAATTTAGGTTTGGACCTTCAAGGAGGCTCTTACTTGTTGCTTGAAATTGACAATCGACCCGTGATTACTCAGAGACTACAGGCAAAAATTATTGAGTTGAAAAGATATTTTAAGGAAAAAGAAATAAGCTTGAAGAATTTTTCTTTAAATGGAGATACCATTGCTTTTGAAGCTCAAGAACAAGATCTTGAACAAGTATCAAAATTACTAAATGATAAGGAAAGTGATATTAACCAATACTATCAGAGTTACAAATCTCATGAATTTGATGTTATTGAAAATAATAATTTATTTAATCTTAATTATTCAAGATATGGATTAGTTTTATTAAAAAATGCATCCCTTGATCAAGCAATTGAAATCGTAAGAAGAAGAGTTGATGAAGTTGGAACTAATGAACCAAATATACTTAAAAGAGGTAATGACCGTATTCTTGTCGAGTTACCTGGATTAGATGATCCCAACAGAATCAAATCATTGTTAGGAAAGACAGCCAATCTTACATTTCAATTTATTTCACAAAATAGCGAAGAGTCTTTTGGAACTGAAAAATTATCATTTGAAGATGATAATAGAGAGGCAATTGTAAGTAAAAGAATAATTCTAAGTGGTGATAATTTAGTAGATGCAAAACCTACTATGAATTCACAAACTAATGAAACAGTAGTTTCATTTAGTTTAGATAGAGTAGGTGCAAAAAAATTTGGAAAAGCTACCAGCACAGGTGTGGGAAAACAATTAGCAATTATTTTAGATGGTAAAATAATCAGTGCACCAACAGTAAGAGAACCTATAGTTGGAGGATCTGGTCAAATTTCTGGAAACTTTACTTTTCAATCAGCTACTGATCTTGCTTTATTGCTTAGATCGGGTGCCTTGCCAGCACCTTTAAATATTATTGAAGAAAGAACTGTTGGTCCTGACTTAGGTCAAGACTCGATTGATGCAGGAATACTATCTTTGATTATTGGTTTCTTGCTAGTTATTATATTTATGATCTACAAATATAGAGCATTCGGATTAATTGCCAATTTAGCCTTAATTACAAACCTATTTTTATTAATTGGAATTCTTACATTATTCGAGGCAACTCTGACTTTGCCTGGTATAGCAGGAATAATTTTAACTGTAGGTATGGCTGTAGATGCAAATGTTTTAATTTTCGAGCGTATAAAAGAAGAAACTAAAAATGAAAAAAATCCTATTATCGCATTTGATGCTGGTTATACGAAGTCAAGAACTACAATCTTAGATGCCAACATCACAACGTTAATTGCTGCCTTTATATTATTTTTTATGGGCTCAGGTCCTGTAAAAGGTTTCTCAGTAACATTAGGAGTTGGAATATTAACAACGTTGTTCTCTGTATATTTTATAGCAAGATTACTAACGTCTTTATATGTGGTTAAAAATAAAGAAAAGGAGCAGTTATTATAAATGAATAATATTTCCTTTAATAAATTTTATAGAAAATTTAATATTTTATCACTTGTTTTAATAATTACTTCCTTAATATTTCTTATTATTAAAGGCTTGAATTATGGCGTTGACTTTAAAGGAGGAACTTTAATTGAATTGAGAACAAATGATAAAACTAACAATATATCCATGATTAGAGATAGTTTTAATCAAATGAATTTGGGTGACGTATCAGTTAAAAAATTTGGTAATGAGACAGATTTTATAGTTAAATTTGAAAAACAAAATTCAAACGATCCAGAATTTATTAAAAATATTCAAAATAAATTATCCAGTTCTATAGGAGATGTCGATTTTAGAAGAGTAGAAAATGTTGGACCCAAAGTAAGTTCAGAACTTCTTAAATCTGGAATTATTGCAATAAGCTTATCTTTAGCTGCGATGTTGTTGTATATTTGGATCAGATTTGAGTGGCAATTCAGCTTAGGAGCAATATTAGCAATATTTCATGATGTAATTATAACATTAGGAATATTCTCTATTTTTTCTCTTGAAATTAATTTATCAATAGTCGCTGCTGTATTAACTATAGTTGGGTACTCAATGAATGATACAGTTGTTATATTTGATAGAGTAAGAGAAAATTTAAGAAAGTATTCAGATATTAAAATTTATGAATTAACAAATATTTCTATCAATGAGACTTTATCAAGAACAATAATTACCTCAGTAACTACTCTTCTAGCTTTATTATCCATATATTTATTTGGTGGTGAAATTCTTAAAGGTTTTTCTTTAGCGATGATTTTAGGAGTAATATTTGGAACATATTCATCAATATATATAGCTAATCCAGTTTTAGTTGCACTAAATGTTAGTCAAAGAACAATTGTTAAAGAAGAAAAAGATTAATATAAGTTTTGAGCTACAACCATCGATAACAACATCGGCAATGATAGCAAAGTATTCGTTCTAGAAAATAACATTGCAGTTTTTGCAGATTTTGCCTTAACATCTGGTTCAACCGTTACAATACCCAAAGCTTTTTTTTGGTTAGGCCAAATTACAAACCAAACATTAAATGCCATGATTATACCAAGCCACATTCCAATTCCAATTGCTGTAGCCTTACCACCACCTGATCCAATTCCAAGGGCCATAGCTTGATGAACATATCCATTTATATAAGCCAATATAAGTCCAGATATTACTGTGAATAAAGCTGCCCATCTAAACCAAAATAGTGCAGCTGGAGCAATAACTTTACCAATAGCAGGTTTTTGTTCATCTGGAATTTTAGCCATATTAGGTATTTGAACAAAATTAAAATACCAAAGAAGGCCTATCCACATAATAGCTACAATCACATGAATATATCTAAACAGCCAACTCCAAAAAACTAAATCTATATCAAAGCCGCCATTTCCAAAATATAAACCTAGAAAAAGCAAAATTGATAATGCTAAGGAAAGATGAATTGTTTTAGATAAAGATTGTAGAATCGATGTCATATAATTTTATTTTATATCATTTTTAAATTAATTTTAAGCTGTTTTTTTAAATTTGTTATCTAGTAAAGGTTTTAAAAATTTACCTGTATAACTGTCTTTAACATTAATAATTTCCTCAGGTTTACCCTCTGCTATAATATTTCCACCTTTCACACCACCATCAGGACCCATATCAACAATATAATCAGCTGTTTTTATTACGTCTAAATTGTGTTCAATTACAACAACTGTATTTCCTGTTGCAACAAAAGTATGAAGTATTTCTAACAGTTTTTTAATATCATGTTGATGCAATCCAGTAGTTGGTTCATCCAATATATAAATAGTTCGTCCCGTTGATCTTTTTGATAACTCTTTTGCTAACTTAATTCTTTGCGCCTCTCCACCAGATAGGGTAGTTGCCTGCTGACCAATTTTTATATAGCCCAATCCAACTTTTTTAAGTGTTAATAATTTAGTCTTTATGTTTGAAATATTTTCAAAATATTCACAACCTTCATCAACAGTCATATTTAAAACGTCTGCAATGCTTTTATCTTTAAATTTAATCTCTAATGTTTCTCTATTGTATCTTGTACCTTTGCATTCATCGCAAGTTATGTATACATCAGGTAAAAAGTGCATCTCGTATGTTATTACACCATCTCCCTCACAAGCTTCACATCGACCTCCTTTGACATTAAACGAAAATCTGCCAGGTTTATAACCTCTACTTTTTGACTCTGGCAAATTCGTAAACCAATCTCTTATTGGTCCAAAAGCTCCTGTATAAGTTGCAGGATTTGATCTTGGAGTTCTTCCAATTGGCGATTGATCAATATCAATAATTTTGTCTACTAATTCGATTCCCTTAAAACCTCTAAATGGTTTAGGTATTTTTCTTGATTTATTATTATTTAAAGTAAGGTTTAAAGCATTGTAAAGTGTTTGAAGTATTAAAGTAGATTTACCACTACCAGATACACCAGTAACACATGTGAAACTTCCTAGTGGGATTTTAAGATTCACGTTATTTAAATTATTACCACTTGCACCATTAATTTCTAAAAATCTACCATTCTTTGCTAATCTTCTGTTCCGTGGAATAGGTATGAAACTCTTATTAGATAAATATCTACCAGTAATACTTTTATCATTATTTAGAATATCTTTGTATGAACCCTGTGCAATGACTTCTCCACCTTTGTTTCCAGCTTCAGGACCTAAGTCAATAATATGATCAGCGTTTTCCATTGTCTCAGTATCATGTTCAACAACTATTACTGTATTTCCTAAATCTCTTAATCTTTTTAATGCATTAATTAATTTTACATTATCTTTCTGGTGTAAGCCTATCGAAGGTTCATCAAGAACATACAATACACCCGTTAATCCCGATCCTATTTGGGATGCTAATCTAATTCTTTGTGCTTCACCTCCTGATAATGTTCCTGATTCTCTAGACAATGTTAAGTAATCAAGTCCAACATTTAATAAAAAGTTTAATCTTTCATTAATTTCTTTAAGAATGTGCTGTGCTATTTTTATTTGTCTTTTATCTAATTTGGTTTCAAGTGATTTAAACCATTCTTTAGCATCGTATATTGATTTTTCAGTTACTTCACTAATGTTAAGCTCATTAATTTTTACACATAAAGCCTCATCTTTTAATCTGTGCCCATTACATCTTTCGCATTTTGTATCAGATTGATATTGTGAAATTTCTTCTCTTTTCCAATCACTATCAGTTTCTAAAAATCTTCTTTCTAAGTTATTTACCACACCCTCAAATGTTTTTTTATGTGAATATTTTTCATATCCATCATCATAAGAAAATTTTATTTCCTCGTCGTCTGAACCAAAAAGAATTACATCTTTGATCTTCTTGGGTAGTTTTGACCATCTATCATTCAATGAAAAACCATAGTGCTTTGCTATAGATGCTAATGTTTGTGCGTAGTATAAAGAAGACGACTTTGACCAAGGTTCAATTGCACCGTCAGCTATAGTTTTTTTTTCGTCTGGTACAACTAATTTTGGGTCTACATTTAACTTTATTCCTATACCTTCACATTCTTCGCAAGCACCATAAGGACTGTTAAAAGAAAATAATCTAGGTTCAATTTCTTCAATTGTAAAACCGCTTTCGGGACATGCAAATTTTGTAGAAAAAATTAAATTTTCAATTTTTCTATATTTTTTTGGAAGAGTTTCATCTTCATACTCTACAAACATAAGACCATTAGCTAAATTTACAGCTGTTTCGACACTTTCTGCAAGTCTATTACCTAATGATGAATTTAAAACTATTCTATCAACTAAAACAGATATATCATGTTTAAGTTTTTTATTTAATTCTGGAACCTCATCAATGTCATATAATTTATTATCCACTTTGATTTTTCTAAATCCTCGTTTTTTATAACCAAGTATATCTTTTCGATATTCTCCTTTTCTTCCTCTTACAACAGGTGCATATAAATAAATTGTAGATTTTTTCGGAAGAGTTTTTATTTTATCTACTATTTGACTAATTGTTTGAGAGGTAATTGGCAAACCTGTAAATGGTGAGTAGGGTATTCCAGCTCTTGCATAAAGTACTCTCATATAGTCATAAATTTCTGTGACCGTTGCTACAGTAGATCGTGGATTTTTAGAGGTGTTTTTTTGCTCAATAGAAATTGCTGGACTTAAACCTTCAATTAAATCTACATTAGGTTTTTTCATTTTATCTAGAAATTGTCTTGCATAAGCAGACAAACTTTCAACGTATCTTCTCTGACCTTCTGCATAAACTGTATCAAACGCTAATGATGATTTTCCAGACCCAGATAACCCTGTAATAACAACAAATTTTTCTTTAGGAATCTCGAGTGTAATATTCTTCAAATTGTGCTCTTTTGCACCCTTAATAACTATCTTTTTGAGCATAATTTTTGTTGCTTTAGATTAATAAAATTAATATTCAAGATAATTAGTGATATAATAAACATTCTTAATTATTAAAATATTATGGCTGGTAGTTTAAATAAAGTATTATTAATTGGTCGTTTAGGCGCAGATCCAGAGATTAAACAAATGGTAAATGGTAAAAGTGTTGCCAGATTAAGTCTTGCAACAAGTCAATCCTGGAAAGATAAAAACACAGGTGAAAAAAAAGAAAAGACTGAATGGCATAGAATCGTTGTTTTTAATGAAGGACTAGTTAACGTTGTTCAACAGTATTTAAAAAAAGGAGCACAAGTATACATTGAGGGACAACTTTCAACAAGAAAATGGAAAGACGAACAAAGTGGACAAGACAAGTATTCAACTGAAATCTTAATACAGGGTTATAATTCATCTTTAACAATGCTGGGGGGCGGTAATCAAAATAATATTGGATCACAAGATAGTAAACAAAATTTTGATGACAATCCTGCACCTGATCAAAGTGGCTTAGATGATGATATTCCATTTTAATTCATATGGAAAAAAACGAAATTCCAAAGAAAGATAATAATATTAAACCAATCTCAATGTATGATGAGATGAGTTCATCATACTTGTCTTATGCTATGAGTGTTATAGTAAGTAGGGCATTACCTGATATTAGAGATGGATTAAAACCAGTTCACAGAAGAATTATTTATGCAATGCACAAAGGTGGTTTTGATTGGTCAAAACAATTTAGAAAATCTGCAAGAATTGTTGGAGATGTAATTGGTAAATATCATCCACATGGAGATCAAGCAGTTTATGATGCTTTAGTTAGAATGGTTCAAGAATTTTCAATGAGTTTACCATTAGTTGATGGACAAGGTAACTTCGGTTCTATCGACGGAGACCCTCCTGCAGCAATGAGGTATACTGAGACCAAGCTTGCTAAAGTTTCACAGTTTTTAATAGATGATATAGAAAAAAGCACAGTAGCTTTCAAAAGCAATTATGATGAAACTGAGCATGAACCTGTAGTACTTCCTGCCCAATATCCAAATCTTTTAGTAAATGGTGCGGGCGGTATTGCAGTTGGAATGGCTACTAGTATACCACCTCATAATTTAGGTGAAGTTGTTGACGGAACTCTAGCTCTTATCAAAAACAAAGATATTAAAATAAACGAATTAATGAAACATATTCCTGGACCAGATTTTCCAACCGGAGGATTGATAATTGGTAAGGATGTAATTAAACAAGGTTACAAAACTGGAAGAGGATCCTTTAAAATAAGAGGTGAAATTTCAGTTGAAAATCTAAAAAATGGAAAAGATAGATTGGTAGTTTCATCTATACCTTATCAAATCAACAAATCTAATTTAAATGAGAGAATTGCAGAATTAGTAAGAGATAAAAAAATTGAAGGCATAAGCGATATAAGAGATGAATCTAATAGCGAGGGTATCCGAGTGTCTATAGATCTAAGAAGAAATGTTGAACCAGAAACTGTCAAGAGACAATTGTATAAGTATACTTCAATAGAGTCATCATTTGGTTTTAACTCTTTAGCAATTGTTGATGAAAAACCAAAAACTTGTAATCTTAAAGATTTTTTAGAGAATTTTTTAAAATTTAGAGAAGATGTAGTTATAAAAAGAACTAAATTTGATCTTAAAAAAGCAGAGGATAGGGTCCACATTTTATTAGGTTTATCTGTAAGTGTAGAAAATATTGATAAAGTTATAAAAATAATCAGATCATCAAAAAATCC
>CABZXV010000025.1 GCA_902529785.1 uncultured Pelagibacteraceae bacterium | reverse complement strand
CTGTCAGTCTCACTTTTATAGATTTCATCATGTTTCATTCCTGGTTTTACAAGTTCTGCTGCTCTTTTTGCAGCTGCTCTTCCAAAAACTACAAGATCAATTAATGAGTTTGAGCCCAATCTATTAGCACCATGAACAGATACACATGCAGCTTCTCCGATCGCCATTAAACCAGGAACAGTTTTCTCCGATCCATTAACTGTAAGAACTTCAGCCTTATAATTTGTTGGTATTCCTCCCATGTTGTAATGCACAGTTGGAACAACAGGTATTGGCTCCTTAGTTACATCCACGTTGGCAAACAATTTAGAAGCCTCAGAAATACCTGGTAATCTTTCTTCTATAACTTTAGGGTCTAAGTGATCTATATGAAGATGAACATGATCTTGTTCTTTTCCTATACCTCTTCCTTCATTTATTTCTACCGCAATTGATCTACTTACTACGTCTCTTGATGCTAAATCTTTTGCTTTTGGTGCGTAACGCTCCATAAATCTTTCACCTTTTGAATTTACTAAATAACCTCCTTCACCTCTAACACCTTCTGAAATTAAAGTTCCATGGCCGTATATGCCAGTAGGGTGAAATTGTACAAATTCCATGTCTTGTAAAGGTAAACCAGCTCTTAAAACCATCGCATTACCATCTCCAGTACAAGTATGAGCAGAAGTAGCTGAGTAATATACTTTCCCATACCCTCCCGTTGCAATAATTGTTATGTGAGATCTGAATCTGTGTATGGTTCCGTCGTTAAGGTTCCAAGCAATTAAACCTTTGCATGCTCCATCTTTCATTATTAAATCTAGTGCAAAGTACTCAATAAAAAATTCAGTATTGTGCTTCAAAGCTTGGCCATACAGAGTGTGAAGTATTGCATGTCCTGTTCTATCAGCTGCAGCACATGTTCTCTGAACAGTCTCATTTCCATAATTTTTTGTCATACCCCCAAAAGGTCTTTGATAAATTTTTCCATCATCTGTTCTACTAAATGGAACTCCATACTTTTCTAATTCTAACACTGCTGCTGGGGCTTCTTTACACAAATACTCAATTGAGTCTTGGTCGCCCAACCAATCAGCACCTTTAACTGTATCATACATATGCCATCTCCAGTCATCCTCACCCATATTTCCTAACGCTGCAGAAATACCTCCTTGTGCTGCAGAAGTATGACTTCTTGTAGGAAACACTTTTGACACACAGGCTGTTTTCAAACCAGCTTCACTTAGGCCAACTGCAGCTCTTAAACCTGAGCCACCAGCACCCAAGACAACTACATCATATTCATGATCAATTATTTTGTACGAACTCATAACTATAAATTAAATACTAAGATAATTATTAATAATGGAAATACTATAGCAAAGATATTTAAGGTTTTATTTGCGGCATTTTTGATATTTTTGTCTTCAATATAATCTTCAAAAACCTCGCTTATGCTTAGTGCAGAGAAAAAATATGCAAAAATCAAAAACATGCTAAATAATAATTTGTATGGCTGTGAGGATATAAATGTCAGAACCTCATTATAGCCTTTGTCATAAATAGAAGCCAAACTAATTGCAAACCATATCATTAAAGGTACTAAAATTGCGGAGCTTACCTTTAAAAATAACCATTTCTTAGTCACAGATCCCATTAAATAACTAACCTTCCGATAGCATAAATTAAGACTGATATAGGAAAAGAGCCAATCAAAACAATCAATCCAGATATTTTTGTAGTTTTGGGTTCAAAACCATATCCTAAGTCCATTATCAAATGCCTTATCTCACTTAGAACTTGAAATGTAAAAGACCAAATTATTCCTATACAAATAAATTTACCAAAAAAAGAAGACAAAAAAGAACTTGTGTATTCATAATAACCTTCACCCAATAATAATGAGGCGATCCATAAACCTATTAAAGTAATAGCAAAAAAATTTATTATACCAGTTATCCGATGTGATATTGAAACCAATGAGGAAATGTGCCAGTTATAAATCTGTATATGTGGTGATATTGGATTTTTATCTTCCATAAAAATCTTTTTCTATTAAAGCTTCAGCGATTTCAACAGCATTAAGTGCAGCACCTTTTAATAAATTATCTGATACTATCCACATATTAATTGAATTAGGTAGTGAAGAGTCATCACGAATTCTTGATACGAATGTTTCAAATTTATCTTCAGCTTCAACTGGAGTAATGTACCCACCATCTTTATGTTCATCAACTACTTTACATCCTGGAGATGATGATAAAACAGTTTTTACCTCTTCTAAGTTATATTTCTTGTTAAATTCCACATTCACACTTATTGAGTGAGATACGAGAACAGGAATTCTTACACAAGTAGAGGTAATACTAATTTTATTATCTAAAATTTTTTTCACTTCATCATGATTTTTTTGCTCCTCTTTTGTACTTCCGTTTTCAAGAAAGCTATCGATATGTGGTATTGCATTGAAAGCTATCTGCTTAGTAAAGTTTTTAGACTGAACATTTTTGTTTTCCAATACTTCTTTTGTTTGAGATATAAGTTCATCCATTCCAGCCTTTCCTGCACCTGATACTGATTGGTAAGTTGATGCAACTATTCTTTTTACATTATATAAATCGTGCAAAGGTTTAAGCGCTACGACTATTGGAATTACAGAGCAATTAGCATTTGCAATAATATTTTTGTTTTTAAATTTTGGTAATTCTTTTGAATTTACTTCGGGCACAATTAAAGGTATTTCAGGATCTTTTCTAAAAAATTTTGAATTGTCTATAACTATTGTTTTTTCAGCAGCTATTGGTGCCCATTTTTCAGCTATTGCAGATCCAGCAGCAAAAAATGCTATTTTTACTTTTGAAAAATCAAACTCTTCTAAGTTTATTACTGTATGCTCTTTACTTAAAAAATTTATTTTTTTTCCAGCACTATTTGGGGAAGCAACTAAATAAGCTTCATTTATTGGAAAGTTTTTTTTTTCCAAAACTTCAATTAATTTTCTACCTACGTTTCCAGTTGCTCCAACTATTGCTATATTCATGATATTTAGAGTTTTATACTAAATGAAAGGTAAATCACAAACTTTTCCATCAAAATGAGTACCATTTATATTGATTTTGAAGGATTTCGACTCCTCAAAATGAGGTTTGTTTATCATTGCAATTCCAATAACTTGACCGAAAGTTGGGTTATAACATCCAGATCTTAATTCTCCAATTACTTTATTATTTTCATCAATTAAATCCATTGAACCAGTAACACTTATTTCCTTAGTATCAATTTTAACTCCCATCAATTTTTTTCTAATTCCTTCTGATTTTATTTTCTTTAATTTTTCTTTACCTAAAAAATCTACATCACTTTCAATATTGATATATTTATCAAATCCACATTCATATGGATTATCTCCATTGTCCATGTCATTACCATGTGAAAGTAAACCACTCTCAATACGTTCAATTAGATTTGGTCCACCTGGTTTAATATTAAATTCTTTACCAATTTCAAAAAGATGGTCATATAATTTTAAACCCGACTCGTTGTGTTCCATATAAATTTCATAGCCTCCTTGTTTAGACCATCCAGATTTTGCAATAAGATGTTTATCTCCGCCAAATTCAAAATAATCAAAGCCAAAAAATTTTAAATTTACAATTTTTTCTCCAAAAACTTTTTCCATTAATTGAAATGATTTTGGTCCTTGCACTGCCATTATGTCAACATCAGGTTCAGAAATTTTTACATCAAATTTATTTCCAATTGCTAATCCTTTGGCAAATAGAATTACATCTGAGTCAGCTAAAGAAATCCACCATTTATTTTCATTTAGTCTTAAGACTACTGGGTCATTTATTAAACCAGCATTATCGTCAATGATTGGGCAGTAGTAACATCTTCCATCTTTAGATTTTGATAAATCTCTACATGTCATTAATTGAACTAATTTGGCAGAATCTTTACCAGAAATTTCAACTTGTCTTTCAGCAGCAACATCCCAAATTTGAACATGCTCTTTCAAGTGATGGTAAGCGTCTTCTACAGAACCAAATGCTGCTGGCAACAACATGTGATTATATATAGTGTAAGCAGTCACGCCTTGTTTTTCAATTCTAGAGGTATAAGGCGTTCCCCTTAGCCTTCTTGATTTTGCAATTAAAAAGTTTTTCATTTATTTTTCCGCATTACTGTCATCTTATTTCAATTTTGTAAAGAAACTATATTAGCTAAGCTCTTTAGCTTGTTTTCTTAATTCGAATTTTTGAATTTTACCCGTTGATGTCTTTGGCAATGGAGCAAATACTACTTTCTTTGGAAGTTTAAACCCAGCAAGGGTTTCTCTACAAAAAGTAATAATTTCCTCCTCTGTGCTAGATTTCCCTTCTATCAACTCCACAAAGGCACATGGAGTTTCTCCCCATTTCTCGTCAGGCTTTGCGACCACTGCTGCTAGAGATACTGCAGGGTGTTTTGATATTGTATTTTCGATTTCGATAGATGAAATATTTTCTCCACCAGATATAATAATATCTTTAGATCTATCTTGAATTTTTATGTAACCACTTGGATGCGTTACAGCTAAATCTCCTGAATGAAACCACCCACCTTCCATAGATTTTTCTGTTGCTTCCTTATCTTTAAAATACCCTTTCATTACAACATTACCTCTAATCATTATTTCACCCATAGTTTTTCCGTCATGAGGTATTGGTTTCATAGTTTCTGGGTCCATCACAACAACACCCTCCGTGTTTGGATATCTTACACCTTGTCTAGCCTTGATTTCATTTTGATTATCTTGATCTAATCCATCCCACTCGTCATTCCATGCACATTGTAAAATATGACCATAAGTTTCTGTTAAGCCATAAACATGCATTACTTCAAATCCAAGTTTTTTCATTTTTTCAAAAATTATACTAGGCGGAGGAGCACCTGCAGTTAACACGTAAACTTTTCTTTTTAATTCTTTTTGTTGATCTTTTGGGGCGTTTGCCAGCATATTTAAAACAATAGGAGCACCTCCAAAATGAGTCACTTCATATTTATCAATCAACTCAAATATTTTTTTAACATCAATGTTTCTTAAACATATTACTCTTCCATGAATCATTGACATTGTCCAAGGGTAGCACCATCCATTACAATGAAACATTGGAACTGTATATAAAAAGTTTAATTTGTTAGGCATGTTCCATGCAACAGCACTTCCGGTTGCCATTAAATACGATCCTCTATGATGATAAACTACTCCTTTTGGATTCCCTGTTGTTCCTGATGTATATCCTAAAGCAATTGCCTGCCACTCATCTTTGGGTAATTTCCAAATATAATCCTCATCACCTGTATTTAGAAAATCTTCATATTCCAGAGAACCTATTGCTTTAGAATCTTTTAAATTCGCATCTTTATCTTCAATATCTATTATTTTGATTTCTTGCTTCACATCATCTAAAGCTTTTTTGATTACATCATGAAATTGTCTATCAACTATTAATACCTTTGCCTCACTGTGATTTAAGATGTAGCTTATTGTCTTAGAGTCAAGTCTTGTATTAATTGCATTTATTACTGCACCAACCATTGGAATAGAATAATGTGCCTCAAAAATTTCTGGAGTGTTAAACGCTAAAACAGATACTGTGTCACCAGTTTTAATTCCAATCTTGTCTAGTGCACTGGCAAACTTCACACATCTTTTATAAACTTCGCTCCAAGTATATTTTCTACTCTCGTAAACTACAGCCTCATAATTTGGATAAATATCTTTTGCCCTCTCTAAAAACGATAAAGGCGTTAATGGTACATAATTAGCATCATTTTTATCCAAATTTGTCTCATAATGGTTCATGCTAATTAAATTTATAGTTCATAATATAATTACTTCCAGTTGTTGCAGTAATATAACTACTTTCTATTCTAGGAAGTACTCTATTGAAGAAAAAGTTTGCGGTTTGGATTTTGTCTTCATAAAAGTCTTTATTGTTGTCATATTCTTTAAAAGAAACTTCTAGTACTTTCAACCATGCATGTCCTGTAGCCACTAAACCTAAAACTTTTAAATAATCATTGCATGCTCCACTAGCATCCTCTGGAGAATTTTTGATTTTTTCTTTCATCCAATCAGTAAATTTGGATAAAATATCTAAATGATAATTAAGTTGTTTTATAAATGGCTCTGCTTTTTTTTCTGTGATTTTAATCTCTTCTTTAACTAGGTTTAAATAATTTTCAATAACATCACCATTTTTGTTAATTAACTTTCTAAAAACTAAGTCAGCCGCCTGAACTGAATTTGTTCCTTCATAGATAGGTGTAATTCTATTATCTCGATAGAATTGCTCAATACCTTGATCTTTTGTAAATCCATAACCTCCATGAATTTGCATTGCTTCACTGGTTATCTCCATTGCATTGTCTGTAAAAAGTGACTTAACAACTGGTGTCATCAATGAAACAAGATCTGAAGCCTCTTGTTTTATTTTTTCATCAGAATGATTCAAACTTACTTCAATTTGCTGAGACAGCCAGAAACTCAAGGCTCTTTGTCCTTCTATCATAGATTTCATGCTTAAAAGTGATCTTCTTATATCAACATGGTCAATAATAAAATCTGCGCCATTGTTTGATTTAGAATTAAATGCCTTCCCCTGTTTTCTTTCTTTGGCATAAGTAAGAGAATTTTGATATGCAATTTCTGAAATTCCAAGTCCCTGAATCCCAACAATTATTCTTTCTAAATTCATCATTGTAAACATAGAGTTTAGACCTTTATTTTTAGGTCCAATCATGTATCCAACAGCATCATCAAAATTTAAAACACATGTTGCAGATCCTTTAATTCCCATTTTATTTTCAATAGAGCCTGTTGAAACACCATTTCTTGGTCCAACAGATCCATCTTTATTCAAAACGAATTTAGGAACTAAAAATAAACTAATTCCTTTAGTCCCTGCCGGAGAGTCTGTTGATCGAGCTAACACTAAATGAATAATATTTTCTGTTAAATCTTGGTCACCTGAGGTAATGAAAATTTTTTGTCCACTTATCTTGTATGTTCCATCTTTTTGATCTACAGCTTTAGTTTTTAACAAACCTAAATCTGTTCCACATACTGGTTCTGTAAGACACATTGTACCACTCCATTTCCCCTCTACCATTTTAGGTAAATAAGTATTCTTTATTTTTTCATCTGCATGTCTTAGTAAACAATTATATGCCCCAATTGTTAGTTCGCTATAAAGTTTAAATGATAAGCTTGCTGATGAAAGCATTTCATCAAAAAAAGTACTGACTGTTTTTGGCATTCCTTGTCCACCGTATTTTGGATCACAAGATAAAGAAATCCATCCATCTTCTATAAATTTTTGGTAAGCCTCTTTGTATCCTGGGGGTGTTCTTACAACTCCATTTTCAAGAACTGCGGGTGTTTCATCTCCACTCTTTGCAAGAGGCAAAATTAAGTTTTGAGTTATTTTAGCTGCTTCATCCAAAATATCTTTTACTAATTCTGAGTTAACTTCCTTGTATTTTTCAATCTCATTATATTTTTTATTGTTTCTCAATTTATCAAAGAGAAACATCATATCTTCTACAGGTGCATTATAAGTTGGCATAAAGATACTTTAGAATAAATGTTAAATTATTGCAATTTTGAAATTATCGCATTACCCATTACTGAAGTAGATACCTCTTTCATTCCTTTGGAAATAATATCTTTAGTTCTAAGACCTTCATCTAGAACATCTTGAACAGCTTTTTCCAAACTATCTGCTTCTTTATCAAGATCTAAGGAATATCTCAAAGCCATAGCAAAGCTTAAAATTGTAGCAATTGGGTTTGCTATACCTTGTCCAGCTATATCTGGTGCAGATCCATGAACTGGCTCATATAGTGATCGCATATTACCATTTTTATCTTTTGCGCCTAAAGAAGCTGAAGGTAAAAGTCCTAGAGAACCAGTCAACATTGCTGCTTCATCAGATAACATATCACCAAAAAGGTTATCAGTAACAATCACATCAAATTGTTTTGGATTTCTTACTAATTGCATTGCACAATTGTCAGCAAGCATATGATTCAATTCAACATCGCTATATTCTTTTTCATGAATTGATTGAACTTCTTCTTTCCATAATTGGCCAGCTTCCATTACATTCGATTTTTCACAAGAAGTAACTTTATTGTTTCTTTTTCTTGCTAGATCAAATGCAACTCTAGCTACTCTCTGAATTTCACTTGAGGTGTAAATATGTGTATTTATTCCTTTTCTCTCTCCATTATCTATAGGCTTAATTCCTCTAGGTTCACCAAAATAAATTCCTCCAGTTAATTCTCTAACGAAAAGTAAGTCTAAATCTGAAACAAGCTCGGGTTTTAAACTTGATGCATCAACAAGTTGTTTAAAACATATTGCAGGTCTAAGATTTGCAAATAACTTTAATTCTTTTCTTAATTTTAAAAGTGCTCTCTCTGGTTTTTTAGAAAAGTCAAGATTATCCCACTTCGGTCCACCTACTGCACCTAAAATAACTGCTGCACTTTCCTGTGCCTTATAAAAAGCCTCATCAGTTATTGGTGAACCATGCTTATCATAAGCAGCTCCACCAACTAGGTCTTTGTCTATTTCAAAATCTAAAGATTTTTTTGAGTTGAACCATTTAATTATTTTTTCAACCTCAGCCATAACTTCCGGACCAATACCATCACCAGGCAATAGTAGTATTTTTCTCTTTTTAATTTTAATCACTAAAAATCCAAGGCTTTGATGTTTTTATTTTATTTTCATAAGAAATTATTTTGTCTGACTTTTCTAATGATAATGCAATATCATCAAGTCCTTCTATCAAACATTTTTTCTTAAATTGATCTATTTCAAATTTGATTTCTTTATTTCCAAAATTTATTATTTGTTCAGGCAAATTTACAGAAATTTCCTCTTTTCTTTTTGAATATTCTGAGATCTCTTTAATTTGGTCTTCTGAAATTGTAATCGGCAAGATGCCATTTTTAAAACAGTTATTGTAAAATATGTCTGCATAACTAGAACTTATCACACAAGTAATTCCAAAATCTAACAAAGCCCAAGGTGCGTGTTCTCTTGAAGATCCACATCCAAAATTTTTTCCTGCTATTAAAATTTTTGAATTATCGTAAGGACTATTATTTAAAATAAAATCACTAATTTCTTTACCACTTTGGTCGTATCTCATTTCAAAGAATAAGTTTTTTCCTAATCCTGTTCTTTTAATAGTTTTTAAAAACTGTTTGGGAATTATCATATCTGTATCTATGTTTACGATAGGAAGATAAGCAGGAATACTTTTGATTGAACTAAATTTTTTCATTTAATTTTGGTACTTTCTAACATCATCTAAATTCCCAGATATTGCAGCTGCTGCAGCCATTGCAGGGCTAACTAAATGTGTTCTACCACCTCTCCCTTGTCTTCCCTCAAAATTTCTGTTTGATGTCGAGGCACATCTTTCCTCTGGCTTAAGTTTATCTGCATTCATAGCTAAACACATTGAACAGCCTGGTTCTCTCCATTCAAAACCTGATTGTAAAAATATTTTATCTAAACCCTCTTGTTCAGCTTGCTCCTTAACTAATCCAGATCCAGGAACGATCATTGCATGCACATGATTGGCAATTTTTTTATCTTTAAGAATTTTAGCTGCTTCTCTGATATCTTCTATTCTTCCATTAGTGCAGCTTCCAATAAAAACTTTATCTATCTTAATATCTTGGATTTTTGTATTTGGTTTTAAACCCATATAATTTAATGATCTGTTAATTGAATTTTTTCTATCTGGATCAGTTTCGTTTTCTGGACTCGGAACTTTACCATCTATTTCCACCACATCTTGTGGAGATGTTCCCCAAGTTACCATTGGTTTTATCTGAGAACCATCTAATGTTAACTCTTTGTCAAAGTTTGCATCTTTATCAGATTTTAATGTGTGCCAATATTCTAAGGCTTTATCCCAGTTTTCTCCCTTTGGTGACATTGGTTTCCCTTTTAAATACTTAAATATTTTCTCATCTGGTTGTATAAGTCCTGCTCTAGCACCACCTTCAATAGTCATATTGCAAATTGTCATTCTCTGCTCAACACTTAGATCAGAAATAAGATTTCCAGCATACTCAATTACGTAACCTGTACCTCCTGCAGTACCTATTTTTCCAATGATTTGTAAAATTACATCTTTTGATGTTACCCCAATAGGTAACGACCCATTTACACTTATCCTAAAATTTTTTGATTTCTTTTGAACTAAAGTTTGTGTTGCTAAAACATGTTCTACTTCAGACGTTCCAATTCCAAATGCTAAAGCTCCAAATGCACCATGTGTTGCAGTATGACTATCACCACAAACAATAATATTACCAGGTTGTGTAAATCCTTGTTCTGGCCCAATGATATGAACAATACCTTGTCGTTTGTCATCCATTCCGAATAACTCTACTCCAAATTCTTTACAATTCTTATTCAAAGTTTCAACTTGAATTCTTGAGTCTTCATCAGCAATTCCCTCTGATCTGTCAGTAGTAGGAACATTGTGGTCTGCAACAGCAAGTGTTAATTTTGGATGTCTGACTTTTCTGTTAGAATTTCTTAATCCCTCAAATGCCTGAGGGCTGGTCACCTCATGAATTAAATGTCTATCTACAAATAATAAAGATGTTCCATCTGGTTGTTCATCAACTAGGTGATCATTCCAAATTTTATCGTAAGTTGTAAGTGACATTTAGAAAAAAATTATTTTTTCTGATCTTGATTATCTTTCGTTTCTTCTTTTTTAGCAGGCTCTTCTTTTGGAGCTTCTGCTTTAGCTTCTTCTTTTGGAGCTTCAGTTTGAGGTTCTGTTGAAGGCATTACATTCTCTTCAGTGATTTCATTGATTTTAGTTTCTAAATCAATACCAATAGTTTTCTTAATTTTTTCAGCTATTCTTGCAGATTTACCTGTTCTATCTCTTAAGTAGTATAACTTTGCTCTTCTTACTTTACCTGATCTTACAACTTTAATTGTATCAACAACTGGGCTGTACAATGCAAAAGTCCTTTCAACTCCTTCACCAAATGAAATTTTTCTAACCGTAAATGAGGAGTTTATATCTCTACTTTTTTTTGCAATGCAGACACCTTCAAAATACTGAATTCTGTCTCTTTTACCCTCGGTTATTCTTACTCCAACTTTAACTATATCCCCTGGAAAAAAGTCTGGATGTTTTCTCTCTGCAATGATTTTATTTAAATTTGATCTGTTAATTTCTTCTATATTTTTCATTTTTAATTTTTCTTATATTTTTGCCATAAATCTGGTCTTCGGTCGCGTGTTATAGCCTCAGATTGAGATAAACGCCAGTCTTTAATTTTGGCGTGATCGCCTGAAATTAGTACATTTGGGACCTTTTTTTCCTCCCAAATTTGGGGTTTTGTAAATTGAGGATACTCTAGAAGACCATTTTCAAAACTTTCATCTCTTGATGAATTTATATTGCCTAAAATTCCTGGAATAAATCTAAGGATAGAGTCAATCACAACAAAAGCAGCAACTTCACCTCCTGACAATATAAAATCACCAATACTAATTTCCTCAATATTTCTGCTTTCTAGTATTCTTTCATCTACACCTTCGAAGTGACCACAAATTAAATTTATTGAATTTGCATTAGAAAATTCTCTTGCAAGTTTTGAGTTAAATACTTTTCCTCTAGGACTCAAATAAATGGTTTTTTCTCCACTTTTAACATTCGCGTCTAATGAGCTTGCCAAAACATCTGCTTTCATTATCATTCCATTTCCGCCGCCATATGGAGTGTCATCAACAGTTTTATGTTTATCCAAAGCATAGTCTCTTATATTTATAATTTCTAAATTCCATTCTTTTCCCTTAGACTTACCAAAAAGACCTCTATCGAGATAACCAGGAAAATAATCTGGATACAAAGTAAATACTCTGGATAAAAA
>CABZXV010000024.1 GCA_902529785.1 uncultured Pelagibacteraceae bacterium | reverse complement strand
TCGATAGATCTGCAAAAAACATTTGGGCATCTTTTGCTCTAACTTCTTTATTATTTATATAAAACTTTGACCCTTTATCTTTTTCGATTTTTCTCCGAATTTCTATTTCGTCTAAATCGTTATATTGATGTGGACCATCTTTATTTTCATTATTTAAATTTAAAACTACTTCAGCAATATTCTTTGACGGTTTGTTAGATGTACCTGAAAATATAACATCTTCCATTCCCGAACCCCTCATACTCTTAGCGGAAGTTTCTCCCATACACCATCTAAGAGACTCAACAATGTTTGATTTACCGCAACCGTTTGGCCCAACAATACCAGTAAGTCCTTTTTCAATTAGGAAATTTGTTTTTTCAGCAAATGACTTAAAGCCATTTAATTGAATTTTTTTAAACTCCATTCAATGAGTTATATCAGTTTTTCAATATATTTTTTTAATTTTTTGTAGTTCTTCGCATTTTCGAACTTTTCACCATTGATTATAAGTGTTGGGGTTGCTTCAATTTTATAGTTTTTTGCTCCATCGATTCGGTCCTCCAATATAAAATCTTCAATTTTCGAGTCGGCAATACAATTATCAAAATTTAATTTGAAACCAGATTCTTGAACTACTCTTTTTAAATTTTTATTAAGATCCTCAATTGTACTTCCTCTAACCCAGCTACTTTGATTTTTGTACAAATGATGAAGTATTTCTGAATTTCCATCATTTCTACAATGAGCTATTTTTGCTGCATTAAAAGCTGCAATATCTAGAGGAAAATTTCTAAATTCAATTGAAATTAAACCATTATCTATAAAATCTGTTTTTAGTTTTGGATAGATATCTTTATGAAAATCTCCACAATGACTACAAGTTAAAGACTCAAAGACAATAAGTTTTACTTTCGCATCAACATTACCTTCTTTAATATGTTTAACCTCTGCTATTGCGCTAAAACTAATAAAAAATAATGATATTATTAGCGTTTGAATTAATGCTTTTTTCATCTTATTTTAAATATTTTGTTTAACTCTAATAAAGATTGTTTTATTTTATCATTCTTAATATTAGTAATCTTCTTAATATTTTTGCTTTTTGTCGCATTATTAATTTTATTATCTTTAGTTTTTTTGAATTCTCCTTCAAAGGTCTTTAACCTAATATTATCAACAACATTATAACCAAAAAAAATATTTATTTTTTTTAAAATTTCTTTCCTAGAATATTCAAGGTCGACTTCACTTCCTCTTTTAACCATTATGTTCAAGCAACTTCCATTCAATTTTGAATTTTTATAAGATATTGGATAGCAAACATTAAATAATTCTTTTCCAACAAGAAATTTCCAATTATCCAAAGTATTTGAATAAATTTGGCCTTTTTTATTCAATATTCTTTTTGCTTCTTGGGGCAAAGTATCTTTAAAAGATCTTAGTCCTTGAACAGATTTATTTCTCTGCTTAGTATTATATTTAAAATTCATATGACAAGTCAAAGCATACCAAATAAAATTTTAAAATGGTACGACAATAATAAACGAACACTTCCTTGGCGAAAAAAAGTCTCTAAAAGTCAAAAAGAATATTTCACTTTGGTAAGTGAATTTATGCTACAACAAACTCAAGTTAAAACAGTAATTCCATATTTTGAAAATTTTACGTCTAAAATCCCAGATTTAAAAAGTTTATCAAGAGTCAGAGATGTCAAATTGATGAAATGTTGGGAGGGATTGGGATATTATTCAAGAGCAAGAAATCTAAAAAAATCAGCAAAACTTATTATAAGTAAATTTAAGGGAAAACTTCCAAGTAATGAAGAGGGTTTAAAATCACTACCCGGGGTAGGGGATTATACTTCAAAAGCAATTATGGCAATTGCATTCAACAATAAAATAATTCCAATAGATGGAAATGTTGAAAGAGTTTTGAAAAGAGTATTTTATTTAAAAAAAGAAAAAGAAATTTCTAAAGAGAATTTACATAAAAAAAAATCTTTTTTTGGAGAAACAAATAGAGCTAGTGATTATGCTCAAGCTGTCATGGAAATAGGTGCATTACTTTGTAAACCAACTAAACCAAATTGTGATCAATGTCCAATTTCAAGATATTGTAAATCTTATAAAAAAAATGACTTTGAAATTGTTAAAATAAATAAATTTAACAAACAAAAATTTTTTGAGGCAAATATTTTTCAAAATAAGAGGAAAAATTATTATCTTTTAAAAAACAGAAAATTTAATTTTTTAAAAGGCATGCCTATATTTCCAATGAATGAGATACCGAGGGTAAAATTTAAAAACCACATTGGAAAAAGGATAAATATCAAAATGTCAAATATGGACATGAGGATTGCAATTACGATGAAGAATAATTTACCACTAAATAGAAATGGTTTTTTTGTAGATGTTAAAGATTTAAGTAATTTGACTTTACCTTCATTTACAAAGAAAATACTTAATACTATCAGATAACTTAATGAAAAAAATTGCAATTATTGGTGGAGGAATATCGGGGTTATATTTTGCAAATATTTTAAATAGTGAAAAAAAATTTGAATATAAAATATTTGAAAAAAAAAATAATTATAATTTCCAAGAGGGATATGGAATTCAATTATCAGTAAATAGTATTAAGTTATTAAATAACATAGGATTTAAAAATCTTCCTACATCTGAGGTTAGTTTTCCTTCAAAAGTAAATTTTATACAAGCAAACAATTCTAAAAAAATTTGTGACATTGACCTTACTCAATTTAATGATCAACTAAATCAATATACAACTCTTAAAAGATCAACATTGCTTAAATTTTTATTTCAAAATATTCCTCAAGAAAAAATTAAATTTAATTCAAACATAATAAAAATAGAAAATGAGAATGGCATTCGTATTATTTTGAAAGATAATACACGTGAAGAATTTGATTATTTGGTAATTGCTGATGGTATTTTTTCAAAAACAAAGTTATTTATTTTTGATGAAAAAATAAATCCGAAATATAATCTTAATGTTGCTCTTCGAGGTAAATTAACAGGTAATTATGGTGGTGATATTTCTATATATATGGGATCAAATAGTCACTATGTGATCTATCCGATAAATCAAAATAATGAATATAATTTTGTAGCTATTATAAAAAAAAAATTATCATCTGAAGAACTAAAAAATTATGATTTATTCAAATCTGATGAGTTTTTAGGCTCTTTAAGATCGAGTTTGCAAAAAACATCACAAGTAAGCTTTGAAAATTTAAGTGAATTAAAGTCTTTCCCTGTTTACGTAAGCAGCAACTTCCCAAATTTAAATAAAAAAAATGTATATTTATCTGGCGATGCTCTATTTACTTTCCCTCCATCATTTGCTCAAGGGGCGTCCCAAAGTATTGAAACCGCAAACGATATATTAAAAAGTATTTTAAATAATTCAAATGAATACTATCAAAAAAGAATTGAAAATATTTCCAGTGTAAATAATAAATCAAAATTTAACCATTTTTCATTCCATTTATCAAATCCTATAAGTGTCTTTATTAGAAATAATATTTTGAAGTTTCTCTCAAAAAATAAAACATTTCTTGAAAATTATTTGGGTAAAATTTATAGAACTTAATTTGTAGGTCTTAGTCTTTGTCGCAAATCATCAATTGGTTTTAAAGAATTTCCAGATTTATAATACCAAAATGTCCATCCATTACAACTTTCTGCACCAATAATCTTTGCTGCTACTTTATGGATTGATCCCTCTGATTGTTGATATTTTATACTTCCATCTACCATAATTTTTGCATTTACCTTTTTCTTTTGGTCATAAATTTCTGTTCCAGGTTTTATCAGACCCATTTCAACTAATGATCCAAAAGGAATTCTTGGTTTAGTTCTGTTATTTTGTAGAGTATCAAGATATTCATCTTTTATAATATTTGTATTCTCTAATCTTTTCTTTGTAGCATCGAAATAATATTTTTCTTTTTCAATTCCAAAATAATTTCTACCTAATTTTTTTGAAACAACAGCTGTAGTACCTGATCCTAAAAATGGATCCAAAATGAAATCATTTTTATTCGATGAAGCTAATATTATTCTATGCATTAAAGACTCTGGTTTTTGTGTAGAATGAACTTTTTTTCCATTATTTTTTAATCTTTCTTTTCCATTACATATAGGGAGATTCCATGTAGATCTCATTTGTATGTCATCATTTAAACATTTTAATGATTGATAATTAAAAGTATATTTGGATTTCTCATTCTTTGAGGCCCAAATAAGTGTTTCATGTGCATTAGTAAACCTTGTTCCCCTAAAATTTGGCATTGGATTATTTTTATTCCAAATTACATCATTTAGTATCCAAAAACCCAGATTTTGGATTGCAGTGCCTACCCTAAATATATTGTGGTAGCTACCTATAACCCAAATTGTTCCGTTCTTTTTTAAAATTCTTTTACATTCTTTTAACCACCTAAAAGTAAATTCATCATAGCTCTTAAAACTTTCAAATTGATCCCATTTATCATCAACAGCATCTACTCTAGATCTATCTGGTCTACTCAATTCTTTTTTTAATTGAAGGTTATACGGAGGGTCAGCGAATATAAGATCAAAAGTTTCTTCAGGAATTTTTTTTAATTCTTTTAAACTATCTCCATTAATAATTTTATTTTTTAAAGTTTTAATAATCATTTTTTAATTATTAATTAGACTCCAGAGAAGACTCTGCGTCAACCTGTGATTGAATTATTTTGAGACTACTTGTTATTATTTTTTTTTAAGACTCAATATGTTGTGTATTGGATTGAATGTTTTGCGATGAAACCTAGTTATTCCATATTTTCTTATGGCGTTAATATGATCTTTGGTTCCATAACCTGCATTTACATCCCATTTGTATTTTTTGAAACTTTCTGAAATTTTGAGTATCATTTTATCTCTCGATACTTTTGCAACAATCGATGCTGCAGATATCTCTTTTATTTTTTGATCTCCTTTGATGATAGTTTTTGTAATGTAATTATTCAAATCTGGCGATTTATTTCCATCAACAAGTACTAAATTTGGTTTAATTTTTAATTTTTTTATTGCTCTCTTCATAGCCAATAGACTTGCATTTAATATATTAAGTGTTTCTATTTCTCTAATTGATGCTGATCCAACAGCCCAAATAGAATTTTGTTTTATATACTTAGATAATTTTTCTCTCTCAACTTTTTTCAATTTTTTTGAGTCTTTAATTTCTTTTTTATTTATTTTAGAATTAAATATAACTGCTGCAGCATAAACTGGACCAATCAAACTACCTCTACCAACTTCGTCAACTCCAGCAACAATTTTTTTCATTGAGCAATAAAAAAATGATACAAAAATATTCCGATTATTAATCCTTTAATGAATGTGATCCACAATAATCCATAATTCGAAATATTAAATTTCTCTTTCCACCAACTTATATATTTTTTATGTATTTCTATCATTTTAGATTCAAACAGATATTTTTAATTCATCTATTTTTTTTCTGATTAATTTTAAATCAGCCCAAGAATATTTTTTTTGATCAGCTTGTCTTAATAAATAGGCAGGATGAAATGTAATCATTGTCAAATATGTTTTATTATGAATGATTAGTTCTTTCCAAACACCTCGCTCTTTTGAAATTTTTATTTTAGAACCAAAAAGCGACTCCATTGCTGTACTACCCATTAGAATTAAAATTTTAGGATCAATTATCGCGATATGTTGCCTAAGGTAATTTGAGTATCTATTTATTTCTGATGGCTCAGGCTTCCTATTATTTGGTGGTCTATAATTTACAACATTGGTTATATAAATATTGCTCCTTTTTATTTGAATTGCCTCTAGCATTTTGTTTAATAATATTCCTGCATCTCCGACAAAAGGTTTTCCTTCTTCGTCTTCTTTTTGCCCAGGTCCTTCGCCTATAATCATAATTTTACTTTGATTGTTCCCATCAGCAAATACTAATTGCTTAGCATTTTTTTTCAGCTCGCAATTATCTATATTTTCAATTTCACTTCTCAATTTAGAAAGTAGTTTAATTTTATCTTCTAGTTGTGGTTTAGTTTTTACTCTGTTGATTGGTTTATCACTAAATATATACTCAATTTCGTTTGAGTTAAGCTTTTCTATGTTTAATATGTCATTTTGATTTTTGAAGTTTAAAGTCATAAATTCAGATATGAAAATTTTGATCATAATTTTATCATTTTTAGCACTTCAAACCAGCACATATTCAAGCACTTCTGCGAATAATAAATTCAACCAGAAGTACTTATCTAATTATTTTTCTGCATTAGTCTCATCTGGAAATCAAAAAAACGAAGAAGCACTAGAATACTTCAATTCATCAAAATTTTTAATTCAAAAACATGATAATTTTTTAAAAAAGTATGTTTTTTCATTAGTTTTGAATGGACAAGTTAAAAAGGGAATAGATCAAATAAAAATTTCAAAAAATGATATCAACTCAAATACTTTCGAGCTTAATCTTCTATTGTTAGTTGATAGTTTTAAGAAAAAAGATTTTAAGCAAGCAAATAAAAGATTTAAAGAGTTTAAATTTAATAAAGATGATGGAACATATGAATATGTAATTTATAAAATTTTAAAAGATTTTAATTATCTCTTTCTAAAAAAAGAAACCGTTGAGGATAACAAGTATGGAACATTAAGTCAAATTTCTTCAGCTTTTCAAAATTGTTATTTAAATTCTCCAAACACTAGCTCATATTTTGGAAAATTATTAAATAGTTCTGATGGTGATTATTCTCGATACATGTTTTTTTATTTTGCAAACTTAATTGAAAATAATGATATTAAAAAAGTTATTCAAGTATCTAAAACTATCGAATCTATTGGTGACAGTATATTATTACATCAAATAAAAGATTGGATTGATAATGCTGAATACAAAAAATTTGAGTCTCATTTTTCATGCTACAATGAAAATGATATTTTAGCAGAGATTTTCTATTTGATAGCTAATTTATTTTCAACACAAAATATTTACGATCAGTCCAATTTTTATTTAAGAATTTCTGAATATTTAAATCCTAAGTTTTATTTTAACCAGTCTCTCCTTGCTGAAAATTATTACTTTAATAACAATAACAACCAAGCTACTAAAATTTTAGAAAAATTTAAAAAAAAAGATAAATTATATTTTTGGTATAAAACAAAAAAGATAGGAAGAATATTTTCTGAAGATAATAGTGAGGAAGAGGCTATCAAGTATATAAATAAGAATTTTAATTCTATAAAAAAACCTACAGAAAAAATACTTTATGATTATGCGAATATAAATAAAGGTTTTGAAAAGTATGAAATTGCAATCAAATATTACACAGAGTTACTTAAAAATGTTGATCAAAGTTCATATGCAATCTCAAGAATTTTATATAGAAGAGGGAGCAGTTATGAACGAACAGGAAATTATGAGAAGGCTGACAGAGATTTAATTGAAAGTTTAAAAATGTATCCAAATGAACCATACACATTAAATTATCTAGCTTATAGTTGGTTAGAAAGAAATTATAAAATAGATGAAGCCATAGATATGATACAAAAAGCACACAAACAAAAAGAAAATGATCCATATATCACCGACTCTGTTGGATGGGGGTTTTATTTAATTGGTGATTATATCAATGCTGAAAAATATCTTAAAAAAGCATTGCAACTAATGCCAGATGATCCAATTGTTAATGATCATTATGGTGATGTCCTTTGGAAGTTAGACAAAAAATTACAAGCAAAATATTATTGGCAAGCAGTTTTAGGACTTGAAGAGACAGAAGATGAAATGAAATCGAAAGTAAAATCGAAATTATTAGAAGGTTTAGAAAAATCATAATTAATGAAATTTGAAAAGATTAAATCACATGCAAAAATTAATTTATCTCTAAATGTTTTAGGAAAAAAAAAATCTAAACTTCATAACCTAGAAACTCTAGTTGGTTTTTTAGACTTACATGATGATATTTATATAAAGAAAACAAATAAAAAAAACCATATAATAAAATTTACTGGAAATTTTTCTAATAAAATTTCAAAAAAAAATACTATCAGTAATTTACTAAAAATTTTAGATGAAGCGAAAAAACTAAAAAATCAAAAATTTCTTATTTCAATTAAAAAAAATATACCCCAAGAGGCAGGGTTGGGAGGCGGGTCAATGAATGCGGCTTCCTTAATAAATTATTTGATTAAAAAAAATATAATCTCATTGACAATTAAGGAGAAACAAAATTTATGTTTAAAAATTGGTTCAGATGTTATTCTAGGTATAGATCAAAAAAATCTTGTATTAGCTTATAAAAATAAAATTAAAAAAATCAAAAAAAACCTTAAAATTTTTACTTTGTTGATTAAACCCAATTTTGGTTGTTCTACAAAAAATATATATGCTCAAGTTAGGAATTATTCGAAACCACAATTTTTTAAAATTAAATCAAAAAATATTAATTTCAATTCACTTTCAAAGATGAAAAATGATTTAGAGGTTATATCTTTCAAATTGTATCCAAGACTAAGGAAAATCAGACAATTTTTTTTGAACATAGATAAAAATTCTTATGTCAGAATGACAGGATCAGGCTCAACAATTGTGGGATACTTTATGTCCAAAAAAGCCGCACTAAATGCAAAGAAATTATTAAAAAAAAAATATAAAAACTATTGGTGTAATTTATCTAAAACTATATAAAGCTTTTTTTTTGTGATATATGAAATTAATTTTGGGGTGTAGCCAAGTGGTAAGGCAGCGGTTTTTGGTACCGCCATTCCTAGGTTCGAATCCTAGCACCCCAGCCAAATATGTATAATTTTTTAAAAAAAATTTTTAAAAGCAACAAAAAACCTACTCAAAGAGAAAGATCTTTTTTGAACATTTATCGTAATACAGAAGTTTCTAAAATTTTTGACTCTGTATCAAATTTTAACGAAAATAGTGAGATAAGATATGTGGGTGGATGCGTTAGAAAAATATTAAATCAAGAAGAAGTAGATGATATAGATTTAGCAGTAAATTTAAATCCAGATGAAGTTAAAGAATGTTTGCAATCAAATAATATTAAATTCTTTGAAACTGGCATAGAACACGGAACTATTACTGCTAATTTAGGTAAGAAAAATTTTGAGATTACATCTTTGAGAGAGGATATCGATACTGATGGAAGACATGCAATAGTTAAATATACAAAGGATTGGCTAAAAGATTCGTCAAGAAGAGATTTTAGTATTAATTCTATTTATGCAGACAAAGAGGGTAATTTGTTTGATCCAAACGGTGGAGCCAAAGATTTAGACGAGGGCAGGGTTATATTTATCGGAGATCCAAACAAGAGAATTCAAGAAGATTACTTAAGAATTTTAAGATATGTTAGATTTTTTCTAAGTTATAGCAAACAATCTCATGATTTATCGTTACAAAAATCAATCAAGCAAAATATTGCAGGTATTGCTTATCTTTCAAAGGAAAGATTAATTAGTGAATTAAAAAAAATTATTTTATCAAAAAATATTCAAAAAATATCTGAAGACCCTTTTTCTTTAGAAATTTTAAAAACTATTTTTCCTCAACTCGTAAATTTAAATTGTTTAGGTAAATTAAATGATTATTCAAAAAATTTATTTAACAAAAAATCGTTTGTTTTTTTGATTTCTTATTTAATAATTGATAATACTGATAATGCAAATTATTTTTTGTTTAAATATAACTTCTCTAACGAAAACAAAAAAAGAATAAAATTTTTAATTGATAACAACTATCTTTTCTCTGAAAAAGATTATTTTACTAAGAAAAATCTACAAAGAATTTATTATTTTAATGATAAATCTTATGTTATCGATTTATTAGATTTAAAAATTTTCAATTCTAAATTGGTTTCAAAAAAACTCATTGATTTAAAAAAATATTTTGAAAAATTTGAAAAACCTATTTTTCCCTTAAAATCTAGAGATTTACTTGACAAATATAAACTTAAAGAGGGTAAAGATTTTGGACAAAAGATTAAGTTGCTTGAGAATATTTGGTTAAATAACAGCTTTAAATTAAGTAAAAAAGAAATCGATAATGTTTTTGGTAATTAGATATACTTTACGTCTTTTATTTCAAAATTTTTAACGCCAGCAGGAGTTTTAATTTCAACTAAATCTCCTTTATTTTTTCCAATCAAACCCATACCAATTGGTGACTTAAAATATATTAGTTTTTCTTTGAGGTCAGCCTCATCTTTCCCAACAATTTTGTATTTAACATTTTCGTCTGTATCCAAGTTTTGAAGTAGTATTGTTGAACCAAATATTACCTTCCCATCATTATCTAATTTAGAAACATCAATCACATTTGCCCTAGCTATAATATCTTCAACTTCTTGAATTCTACCTTCATTATGTGATTGTTGTTCTTTTGCTGCATGATACTCAGCATTTTCTTTTAAATCACCATGGGACCTTGCTTCTGCTATTGCAGCTACTATCTCAGGTCTTTTTTTTTCTTTTAAAAAAATTAATTCTTCTTTTAATTTTTCTAATCCTCTAACTGTAATTGGTTCTTTTTCCATATTTTATTTCCATTTAGCAATAGGCGGGAGTGACATTAAAATAGCCTCAACATTACCATTAGTTTGTAGACCAAATTTGGTACCTCTATCATAAAGTAAGTTAAATTCTACGTATCGACCTCTTTTTTCCAATTGAATTTCTTTTTGTTTAAATGACCATTTTTTTTTATATTTTTTTAATATTATCTCTCTAAATATATTTTTAAAGCTTATTCCAACTTCTCTGACAAAACCAAAATCCTTTTCCCAATTGTCTTTTTTATAATCAAAAAAAATACCTCCTATTCCTCTTGGTTCTCTTCTATGAGGTAAGTAAAAATATTCATCACACCATTTTTTATATTTTTTGTAATAGTTTTTATTATGTTTATCACATGAAACTTTTAACTCTTTGTGAAACCATTTTTCTAAACTTTTATCTTTTAGACAAGGCGTAACATCCATTCCCCCACCAAACCATCCATGTGAAGTGTAAATATATCTTGTGTTAAAATGCATGGCTGGAACATGAGGGTTTTGCATATGCATTACTATTGATATGCCTGATGCCCAAAACCTGGGGTTCTTATCGCCACCCGGCATTCTATTTCTAAATTTTTTTGAAAATTTTCCGTAAACTTCTGAAAAATTCACTCCAACTTTTTCAAAAATTTTTCCATTTTCTAATATTCTAAATTGGCCTCCACCTTCATTAGATTTTTTTCCTCTTTCCCAATTATTAATTTTAAAAATATTTTTTTTACCCTCTAATTCCTCTATTTCTTGACAAATCACTTCTTGTAAAGTTTTAAACCAATTTCTAGCTAATTTTTTTTTTATTAATTCGTCCATAAATATTTAGATTGTCTTATATTTTCAGAAAGAATAATTGCAACTGATGAAGCTAAATTTAGAGACCTTTTTTTTTCAACCATTGGTATTTTTACTCTATGTCTTACTATTTTATGAACTTTTTGAGGAACACCAGAACTTTCTCTTCCAAATAAAAGTGTATCTCCATCTTTAAACCTAAAGTCCATATAGGTTTTGCTTGCTTTAGTTGTCATCAATATTACTCTATCGTTTTTTTTTGCGTTAAAAAATTCCTCACAGCTTTTGTACGTTTTGATCATACTTTCATCCAGGTAATCCATCACTACTCTTTTAAAACGCTTATCGCTTAGAAGGAAGCCACAAGGCTCAATTATCTCCAATATAGCACCTAAGCAAGAGCAAGTCCTTGCAATTGCTGCTGTGTTCTGGGGTATATCTGGCTCGTAAAGTGCGATTTTTGGCCTAGAATTATTTGTTTTGTGTGTCATTCTTGCTATGGAAAAAATATCTTTTTCTTCATATGAAATCATATATTAAGAAAAAATTAAAATAATAAATGTCTGATTCAGATAAAAAGAAACCAAATAGAAGAGACTTCATATTAACAGCAACAACAGCTGCGGGAGCTGTTGGAGTTGGTGCTGCAGTTTGGCCATTAGTTGATCAAATGAACCCTGATGCTTCTGTGAAAGCACTAGCAAGCACTGAGGTAGATGTTAGCTCAGTTCAACCTGGTCAATCCATAACTGTTATTTGGAGAGGAAAACCTGTTTTTATTAAAAGAAGAACTCAAGCTGAGATTGATAGTGCAAGAGCTGTGGATTTAAGTGAATTAAAACATCCAGAAAAAGATGAAGATAGAGCTAAAGATCCAGAATGGCTTGTTATGCTAGGAGTATGTACTCACCTTGGATGTGTTCCTTTGACTGATAAA
>CABZXV010000023.1 GCA_902529785.1 uncultured Pelagibacteraceae bacterium | reverse complement strand
TGGATAACTGTTGATATTGGTGATGGAGCTAGTTGCCATGTTGGCTATAGATCTTGCTTCTATAGATCGGTTCCAATGGGAAAAATTGAGAATGGTCGAAAAGTCGAAATGAAATTTGAAGAAGAAAATAAAAAATTTGATCCAGAGGTTGTTTATAAAGGACAACCAAATCCTACCAAAATTTAATGAGTGAAATTCAAAAAAATGTTCTTGGAGAAGATCTAGAAGAATGTTCAAAAAATCCTTTAACCGGTTGGTTTAGAGATGGTTGTTGCAATACAGATGAAAATGATCATGGGTTACATACAGTTTGTGTAAAAGTTAATGATGAATTTTTACAATGGTGTAAAGAAGCTGGTAATGATTTAATCACACCTCACCCTGAGTTTGGTTTTCCTGGACTTAAAGATGGTGATAACTGGTGTGTATGTGCAGGTTGGGTTGCTAGAGCCTTAGAAGCAGGAATTGGATGTTCTATTTATCTAAAAAAAACTCATATGAATACTTTAAAACTTGTACCAATTGAAACTTTAAAAAAGTTTGCAATAGATCTTTCCTAATCACATATTTCCATACTTAGGTCCGCCGCCACCTTCTGGAGTAACCCATGTAATATTTTGTGATGGCTCTTTTATATCGCAAGTTTTGCAATGAATACAGTTTTGAGAATTTATAACAAACTTTTCAACTTCATTTTCTTTCTGTATTTCATAAACACCAACAGGACAATATCTTTGAGCAGGCTCATCATATTTTCCTAAGGTATATTTAATTGGCAAATCTTTATCTTTAAGTTGAAGATGAACAGGTTGATTATCAGTATGGTTTGTTCCAGTTAAGTAAACTGAACTAGTTTTATCAAATGTAATCACATTATCTGGTTTTGGATACTCTATTTTGGGCATTTCATTAGCGGGCTTCAATGTTTCGTGATCAGCATGTTTATGTTTGAGGGTAAAAGGTAATTTTCCTTTAAATAAAATTTGATCAATTCCTGTAAATATTATTCCTAAAATTAAACCCCAACTAAAACTTGGTTTAACATTTCTAGCTTCATACAATTCTTTAAAAACCCAACTATTTTTAAATTTTTCCTCATAAACAGATAATTCTTTGTTTAAATTTAAATGATCTATGATAGTTTCAGCTGCAATCATCCCGCTCTTCATTGCCGTGTGAGAACCCTTTATTTTTGGCATATTTAAAGTACCAGCATCACAACCAACCAATAATGCACCTGGCATAAACATTTTAGGCAAACTTTGAAAACCACCTTCTATAAGTGCTCTTGCTCCATAGGATATTCTTTTACCACCTTCCAACATTGATTTGATTGTAGGATGAGTTTTAAATCTTTGAAATTCATCAAAAGGAGATAGATGAGGATTTTTATAATCAAGCCCTATGACATAACCTAAAAAAATCTGTTTATTTTCAGCATGATAAACAAAGCTTCCTCCATAAGTATTATTATCTAAAGGCCAGCCCGCTGTATGCATTACTAAACCTTCTTCATGTTTTTCCTCTTTTAATTCCCAAATTTCTTTGAAACCAATTCCATATTGTTGTGGATCTTTTCCTTTATCTAATTCAAATTTTTTGATTAATTCTTTTCCTAAATGACCCCTGCAACCTTCAGCGAAAACTGTTACCTTTCCATGGAGCTCCATTCCAGGTTCATAGCTATCTTTTTTATTTCCATCTTTATCTAAACCCATATCTTGAGTTACAATACCTTTCACAGAACCATCTTCATTATATAAAACCTCACTTGCAGGAAACCCTGGAAATATTTCAACACCTAAATTTTCAGCTTGCTCTGCTAACCATCTACATAAATTAGCAAGACTAATTATATAGTTATTGTGATTTTGTTGAACTTTAGGCAATAACCAAGTTGGCCAACTAATTTTTTTAGTCTTTCCTAAAAATAAAAATTTTTCTTTAGTAACTTTTGTTTTAATTGGTGCATTAAGATCTTTCCAATTAGGCAATAGCTCATCTAAAGCTCGTGTTTCAAACACGTTCCCTGATAAAATATGTGCACCTATTTCAGATGCTTTTTCTAACAGGCAGACATTAATATCTGGATTTAACTGCTTTAATTTAATTGCAGTTGAAAGTCCTGATGGTCCGCCACCTACGATTACTACATCGTATTCCATCACTTCTCTGGACATGTTAATTTTTTACAGTATTTGTTATTTTTGTATAGTGTTTAATTTGTTCAACTCCTCTAAGAATTGAGGAAGTGCTTCGAATAAATCAGCTTCTAGGCCGTAGTCTGCGACACTAAAAATTGGTGCCTCACCGTCTTTATTTATAGCCACGATAACTTTACTTTCTTTCATGCCAGCTAAATGCTGGATGGCCCCAGAGATTCCAACTGCTATATATAAGTCTGGAACTACTACTTTACCTGTTTGTCCAACCTGATGTTCGTTTGTAATATAACCTGCATCAACCGCTGCTCTTGATGCCCCTATTGCAGCATTTAATTTGTCTGCAACATCCGTTATTAATTTGAAATTCTCACCACTTTGCAACCCTCTTCCTCCAGAAATAACAATTCTAGCTGTTCCTAATTCAGGTCTATCTGATTTAATTTCCTCTCTGTTTACAAATTTTGTTTTTTCAGTTTTATCTGCTGCATCCACTTTCTCAATTTCTGCTGACCCACCTGTGGTTTCAGCCGCCTCAAATGATGTTGGTCTTATTGTTATACACTTTTTATCGTCATTACTTTTGACAGTAGCAAATGCATTACCAGCATAAATTGGTCTTAGGAATGTATCTGGAGCAATTACTTTTATTATATCACTCACTTGAGAAATATCTAATAATGCAGCAATTCTAGGCATTAGATTTTTTCCAAAGGTATTTGCTGAGCAGACTATATGAGAATATTTATCAACATGTTTTAAAATTGCTGAAGTATAATTTTCAGCAATATAATTTTCATAAATTTCATTGTCCATATGAAGTACTTTTTTTACCAAAGGTACCTCAGATAAGGATTTTGCAACGTCATCTGCATTATGACCAATCAATAAAACATGTAGGTCTTGATCTATTTGAGATGCAGCTGTAATTGCGTTTAAAGTAAATGATTTGACTTCTTTATTGTTATGCTCTGCTATCAATAAAACTGACATTATATTACCTTAGCCTCATTTTTTAATTTTTGCACCAACTCCTCAACACTAGCAACCTTTATACCTGCTTTTCTTTTTGGTGGTTCTTCAATTTTAATATGTTCTATTCTAGGGTTAGTATCAACTCCTAGATCTGACGCATTAATTTGTTCAATAGGCTTTTTCTTTGCTTTCATAATATTTGGTAGTGATGCATATCTTGGTTCATTTAGTCTTAAGTCACATGTCACTATTGCAGGTGTATTAACCTCAATAGTTTCTAAACCCTCATCGACTTCTCTAGTTACTTCTAATGAATTTTCTTTAACCTCAATTTTTGAAGCAAAAGTAGCTTGTGGCCAGTTTAAATGTGCAGCTAACATTTGCCCAGTTTGGTTGCAATCATCGTCAATTGCTTGTTTGCCCATGAAAACTAAATCTGGATTTTCTTTTTCAACAATTTTTTTAAGAATTTTAGAAACAGCAAGAGGTTCTAGTATACTATCGACTTTTACGTGAATTCCTCTATCCGCTCCAACTGCTAGTGCTTTTCTAACAGTCTCTTGGGCTTTTTCTTCTCCAACTGTCACAGCTATTATTTCTGAAGCTTTTCCAGCCTCTTTAATTTTAACAGCTTCCTCAATTGCATTATCATCTGGTGGATTAGTTGACATTTTAACATTATCTGTCACAACGCCACTACCATCCTCTTTTACTCTTATTTGGACGTTATAATCAATAACCCTTTTTACAGCGACTAAAATTTTCATTATGCTCTTAATAATTTATTTTCTGTATCATAAGGACTCTCTTCTAAAATTGTTGCCTCATGCATCTTACCAAGTATATCAATCTTTAGTTTTTGTCCAATATTAGCTAGCTCTGGCTTAACCATTCCTAGTGCGATAGATTTTCCTAGTCTAAAACCAAAATCACCTCCTGTTGCTCTACCGACAACACTACCATTTTCATAAATAGGGTTATTTCCAAGCACATCTGCATCACTTGTTTCATGAACTTCTAAAGTAACAAGTTTGTTATCAAAACCTTTCTCTCTCCATTTATTCAAAGCTTCTAAACCAATAAAACTGCCTTTATTTGGATGGACAAATCTATCTAAACCACTTTCATATGGTGAATATTCAATGGATAATTCGGTGCCAACCAATTTATAAGATTTTTCAACTCTTAAACTGTTCATAGCTCTTATACCATATGGCTTTAAACCTAAATCTTGTCCTGCATCCATTAACTTATCAAAAATATGGTTTTGATATTCAATAGGATGATGTAGTTCCCAACCTAACTCTCCTACAAAATTTACTCTCATTGCATTTACTGGGGCAAATCCTACATCTACTTGTTTTGCACTTAACCATTTAAAATTATCATTTGAAAAATCATCATTAGATACTCTTTGCATTAACTCTCTGGCTTTTGGTCCTGATACAACTAGAACACCTTTGCTGTTTGTTAAATTTTCAAATTGAACAGATCCATCTTTTGGCATCCAACCTAATATCCAGTCATGATCTAGCCTTTGAAACGCTCCCGCAGAAACCAAATAAAAACTACTTTCTGATTCTCTCATTATTGTAAATTCTGAATGAACACCACCTTTAGTATTCAATGCATGACATAAATTAATTCTACCTATTTTTTTTGGAAGTTTATTTGCGACCAACTTATCTAAAAATTCCTCAGCTCCAGGACCTTTTATTCTACATTTTGCAAATGCTGTCATATCTAATAGACCGACATTTTCCTTTACATTCTTGCACTCTTTCTCAATAGCCTTGAACCAATTTGATCTTCTAAAAGACCAATCGTCCTTTTGCTCCATCCCATCAGTTGCAAAAAAATTAGGTCGCTCCCATCCAAACTTTTGACCAAAAACTGCACCAAGATTTTTCATTCTGTCATAACAAGGAGCTGTTCTTAATGGTCTTGCGGCTGGTCTTTCTTCATCTGGAAAGTGAGTGATAAACACATGGCTGTAAGCTTCCTCATTTTTCTCTTTAAGATAAGATTTTGAACAATAATCACCATATCTTCTTGGCTCAACACCTAACATATCTATTGTTGGCTCTCCATCTACAATCCACTCTGCTAATTGCCAACCTGCTCCACCAGCAGCAGTAATTCCAAAACTGTGACCTTCGTTTATCCAAAAATTTTTCAAACCCCATGCTGGTCCAACAATGGGATTTCCATCAGGTGTATAACAGATAGCACCGTTATAAACTTTTTTAACTCCTACTTCCCCAAAAGCTGGGACTCTGTGTATCGCACCTTCAATATGTGGTGCAAGTCTATCTAGGTCTTCTTGGAATAATTCGTATTCAGACTCTTTGGAAGGGCCATCAACATAACATGCTGGAGCTCCATCCTCATAGGGACCTAATATTAAACCACCAGCCTCTTCTCTCATATACCACCTACTATCACTGTCTCTCAAAACTCCCATCTCGGGCAATCCATCTTTTTTTCTTTTTTGAATTTCTGGATGTGGCTCTGTTACAATATATTGATGTTCAACAGGTATTACAGGAATATCCAAACCTACCATTTTTCCAGTCTGTCTAGCAAAGTTTCCTGAGCATGAGATTACATGTTCACATTCTATTGACCCTTTATCTGTTTCAACAATCCAACCATCTTTATTTTGTCTCATCGCTAAAACTGTAGTGTTTCTATATATCTCAGCTCCTCTATTTCTCGCCCCTGTTGCTAACGCTTGAGTTAGATCGGCAGGTTGAATGTAGCCATCTTCAGGATGTTGTATTGCTCCAACCAGATCATCTGTATGACATAATGGCCAAATTTGTTTAACTTGTTCTGGAGTTAAAAATTTTACATCTACTCCGATTGTTTTAGCAACACCCGCATACTGATGGTATTCATCCATCCTGTCTTTATTGCTTGCTAATCTAATATTTGATACAACGCTAAATCCAACATTCTTTCCAGTTTCCTCTTCTAAACTTTTATATAAATTGACTGCATACTTGTGGAGTTGTCCTACTGAATAACTCATATTAAATAATGGAAGAAGTCCCGCAGCATGCCATGTGGAACCTGAAGTTAATTCTTTTCTTTCAACTAATACAACATCAGACCAACCTTTTTTTGCTAAATGATAAAGCGCGCTGACACCAACAACGCCTCCACCAACTACTACGACTTTTGCTTTTGATTTCATCATGCGATTTTTACCTAATTTTTCTTATAAACAAAACATAATTCTAATAGTCATAATCGTCATCATCGTCATCTCTCCATCCCATTTGATACATCAGATAAGCTGCGGTTATTACACTAATGACACCTGCAACCATACCAAAATTTACCCCCATCTCTTGTCCAAAATAGTACCATCCAATTTGGGTTGCGCCAATTGGCGGGATGCAAAGAATAGCCATTAATATTGCAATTCTAACTGGAAAACTTGGTTTTTTCATTAGATAGATGAACCCATCGGCATAGGTTGAGATACTGCTGTGGTCAACCAGCAATTTTTTAAAAATCCATCGAGCTCATATTTTTCAACTTGCCATTTAAATTTATAATACTTTTTGTCTTTGTCCATAATTGTCACTTCAAAAGTCGATACGCCCTTTGATTTATATACCTCAACAATTTCATAATTCTCGTGATTTAAAAGCATTGAGTAAGAATCTGTTTTGATCATATTTTTAAATCTCTCAATAGGTCCTGTTACTCTCTGATTGTTTGGGTGCGCAAAAAACCATGTTTGAATTATCCCATGATCTTTACTGGGAGTATCATTTTTCATCAAAGCATTAAGTTGAATTTCAATTACTTCTCTAGGTTTAATATCTGGATTTGGTTTTTTTATTTCAGCTTTTAATTCATTTGTATAAAAAATTAAAAATATAAATACAAAAAAAATTCTATAAATGTCTGGCTGTATTTTTAACATCTTGCAAAAACTCAATTCTTTTTTCATTTGATACAAATGGTACAGCAAAATATCGTTTATAGGTAATGTCATAAATACCACACTTATTAAAAATACCTTTTTTAATTCTTCTCAGGGGTAAATTTAAAAAAAAATCTGAAATTGAGAATCTGGGTGATCCATATGTGCAAAAAATCAAAGCCTTTTTGCTTTTTAGCTTCCCAACAGCATATCCATAATTACCAAAAAGTTTCTTAAATGAAAAAGCCCAAGGTGGTGCTAAAACCTTATCGATCCAACCTTCTACAATAGCAGGCATTCTATAATTCCATATAGGAGCAACTAGAACAATTAAATCAGAATCGTCAATTTTTCTTCTGTGATCCAAAACAATATCATCAGCATTTTCGCCAGCATATACTGGATCAAACTTTTCTTTATATAAATCTACACATTCAACTAAATGACCATTTTCTTTAGCGGATTTTATGAAATTATCTTTTATAGCAAAATTAAAAGATTTATCGTTGTAATGCCCATATACCAAAAATACTTTTTTCATTAATCTTTAAGGACTGGGAAAACTGGATTAGATTTTTGAAAAAGTTTTTGATACTCCTGTTTAATACATCTATTGGAAATAAATTGGATATTCTCTTTATCTGCTAAAACTTTTGCCTCCTCACTGTGAATTCCGTATTGTAACCATAGAACTTTTGTTCCTTTTTTAATTGCTTCTTTTGCAATTCCTTCAGCCTCTTTTGAGGGTCTAAAAACATCAACTATATCTATTTCTTCCTTTATCTTATCTAAACTTTCAATCATTTGTTCCCCATTTACAATCTCACCAACTGCAAAAGGGTTAATAGGAATAACTTTATAACCAAAATTTTGCATATATTTCATAACAACATTTGCTGGTTTTCTCTTAAGATTTTTTCTATCCTCTCCTTTTTTTTCAGAGCTCACTCCAATCATAGCTATGGTTTTTGATTTTCTTAAAATAGATTTAATTTCATTATCGTTCATTATTTTCTTTCTGAATAACTATTATTTATTTTTCCAACTGGGTTTTCTTTTTTGTAAAAAAGCTGATATTCCCTCTTTTGCATCTTGCGAAGCCATATTTACAGTCATCATTTTACTTGTAAACTTATAAGCATCTCTTAGTGGCATCTCTAATTGTTTATAAAATGCTTGTTTTCCAATTTTAATTGTTAAATTTGATTTTGAAGAAATTTTTTTTGCAATTTTTAAAACTTCTGCATTTAGTTTTTTGTTTGAAAAATAATCATTAATCAAACCAATTTCCTTAGCATATTTTGCATTTATTGGGTCTCCAGTCAGAAGCATCTTCATCATGATTTTACGAGTTACTTTTCTACTTACAGCAACCATTGGAGTGCTGCAGAAAAGTCCAATATTTACTCCTGGTGTTGCAAAGGTGGCATTTGTTGTACTGTAAGCAAGGTCACAACTTGCAGCTAACTGACATCCAGCTGCATAAGCTGCACCATGCACTTTTGCAATAACAGGTTTCTTTCCTTCAACAATTTTCATCATTAATTTTGAGCAAAGATTAAATAATTTTAAGTGATTCGATCTATTTTTAATTCCACCAACCTCTTTAAGATTATGACCAGCACTGAATCCTTTGCCAGATCCCTCTAATATTATTACTCTTGTATCATCATCCTTATCTAATCGAGTAAAAGTACTCAAAAGATCTCTTAAAGTTTTAAATGACAGTGAATTATAAGTTTTAGGATCATTTATTATTACATTTGTAATTCCGCTTCCTAATTTTGTTGTTTTAACATTCATATTGAAGTTATTTTAACTCACCATCTTCACGCATTTTAGCTCTAATTTTTGTGGCAGAAATTTTTTGTATCTCTTCAGATAATACTATCTCCTCAATTTTATAACCAACTCCTCTTCCATAACAAATATTTGTAATATTTGGCACCATCATTATTTTAAATCTTCCTTCAAACTCAGGATTTAATTTATTTTCAATATTTTTTTTTACTGTTTCAAAGTCGAATGGATTGTCATCAACTCCTTGAACATCTCTTATTTGAATACACACTTGACCAGTCTTTTTGATGATCTCTTTAAATAAAGTATAGTGACCTTCATGAAACGGCTGCCATCTTCCAAGCATTTGTGCTGTTGGTTTTTTATTATCCCATTCATAACTCATTATGATATCTCCTTAATTATTTTATCCGCCCAAACCTTAGCATCTTGAGTAGTTACATGAAAATCATATTTTTCAGGTTTAACAAACATTTGATTAGTATCTTCAAACCTTCCTTCTTTAATGGTGTCTACCCAAATAACAAAATCTGCAGGGAATAAACTTCTTGCTTCTGGTGTTGGGCAAATAAAATCTGCCACAACATAATTTCCTTGATTTTTCAGCTTTAAAGCAGAGAATGCCATTCTTTTAGCTTGTCTCTTTCTACCCTCTTCAGAAAAATCCCAATCATTTGCTTGTTTTCTAACTTCGTCAGCATTTAATCTTTTTGCATTAAGTTTTGGAGCAAGTTCTTCTGCCAATGTTGTTTTGCCGGCCCCGGGCAAACCCATAATTAATATTATTTTCATTAAATTTGTTCTAAAGGATGATGAGACATTAATTCTAATCCATTTTCACCAACTAAATATTGTTGTTCTAATTTCACACCCTCATGACCTCCAACTTCGCCGATATAGCTTTCTAGGGTAATTGTCATATTTTTTTGAAATATACCACCTCTTTCTCCACCATCAGTCGGATATCTAATTGCTGGCCACTCATCACATAAACCTATTCCATGAAGCATAACTGAATATCTATTTCCATAATATATTTCAGGAAGTATCCATGCTTTTTCAGTAAATTCTCTAAATGATACTCCATCTTTAATTAATCTTGAATTATAGTCAATTTGCTCAACTGCTGTTAAATATATTTTTTTTTGATGTTCATTAAATTTATTTCCGCAAACAAAAGCTCTAGAAATATCTGCACAATATCCATAAGGGCCTACCATATCTGTATCAAAGGATACGATCTCACCATCTTGAATAATCTTATTACTACTTTCTTGCATCCAAGGATTGGTTCTAGAGCCTGAAGATAATATTCTACACTCTATCCACTCTCCACCATTTTCAATGTTCGTTTTATGTAAAATCGACCATAACTCATCTTCAGTAATTCCTGATTTCAAATAATCTCTCATTTTAATTATTCCAATATCAGCAACATCTAAAGCTGCTCGCATGCATTTAATTTCTTCAGACGATTTAATAACTCTAGCCTGTTCAAGTATTTTTTTCGCTTCTAAAACTTGAATTCCTTTTTTATTGAGCTCATTTACGGCTGGACCATTGATTACATCAATTGCGATTTTTTTACTTTTAAAATAAGAGTTAGATAAATCATTTACTTCATTGACCCATTTTTTAAGTTGCAACTCTGATTGGTCACCATTGCTAAAATAATCCCAAGTAATTGCTGGTCTTATTTCATCTATTAAATTGAGACCTTTAGATAATATTTCACAGTTAAAATATTCATATAATATTGTTGGACCATCAACAGAGATAAAACAATATCTTGTAAGATTATGCATATTATAAACACTCATATTCACAGTATCTAATGCATACCTTACATTTACTGGATCAAATAAAATACATGCCTCTATATTATTTTTCTTTAATTCATTTCTTAATCTGTCAAGTCTATAAGATCTAAGTTCGTCAAAATCTATTTCATCTTCTCTTAATCTTTTTTTTGAAATATATTTCTTAATTGGTTGGTTTTCTGAAAGAATTTTTCTGTTAAATTTCATCCCTATAACATCTGTACACCAACTCCTGTTTTTGGATAGGTGTATAAATTATAATTTGCACAAAGCTCATCTCCTGGTTTCAAATCTTTTATTGAAACCATAAAAAAATATTTTGCATCTGGTTTCTCTCTTAAATTATAATACATGTTTTCTAGGTTATCATCGTTCTCATTAAACTTCTTTGCTTTTGCAGTTGGATCAATTGGATCACCAAATTTTAATGTAGGTAAAATATTAGATACCATTCTTTGAACTGTTGGATTATCAGAATGGTTATAAAAACCACCTAATGGAGTCCTAATATATTTATTTTCAAACTGCTCATCTCTTATATGAGTAATACCAATAAAAGTATTAGCTTTAATTTCTTTTGTTGCAAATAATCCCAAACCTTCAATTGGTGAACTTTTGATTGTTAATTCATCTGGTAAAGGTCTATACATATAATCTGCACTTTCTACACAATGTTAGTTGCCACCCACTTGTGAAATTGGTGTGTCGGATTATCCATATCAGGAGAAAAATTTCCACCATTATATGCATGTGAGTTGCGGCCTAATTGCATTCTTTGAATTATACCAACATCTTCTTTTTGAATATCTTCCCACAATTTATGGTTTTGTTTTCTTAATGATTTAAATTCTAATGATTTTGAGGCTTTTTCACCTACATAATATATTTCCATATGCTCTAAAGTTTTTTTATGACTAATAGGTTCTAACCAATATGCGTAGAAATGATCTTTATGTATACCTAGCATAACATTGGGGAATAAAGCTACATATTCTGCAATATTTTCTTTTTCTTTAGGCCAGTTAGGAAAGCAAGGAAACTTTTTCTTACCTTTAAATTTTGGATTATAGACAACTGTGCCTTGGCCTGCAAAGCGGTTTGGTAATCCTTGAATATGATAGTGATCTTCTATTTTTGAATAGGAATTTAAGCCTGGATGAACCCATGGCAAATGATAACTTTCACAATAATTTTCAATTGCAAATTTCCAATTACATTTTGCATTTAGTTTAAAATAACCAAAATCATTTGCATGATTAATTAATTTTCTATCTTTTTTTTTCCAAAATTTAGCCCACCTATCACTTAAAGGTTTAATATATTTTTCAAATGGAATTTCGTTGTTACTAATATTAATAAAAATTAAATCTAACCAAACACATGATCTTATTTCTTTTAAATTGTTTTTATTTTTTTTAAATTTTAGGCTACTATGTTGGTTCATCCCACCTATATGAGGTGTTGCAATTAGCTTTCCATCTGATGTGTATGACCATGAATGATAAGGACATCTGATAACATTTCTAATATTGCCTTTTTTGTTTACTAGCTTTACTCCTCTATGACTACAGACGTTATGAAAAACTTTTATCTGATCTTTTTTATTCCTTACTAAAAATAATGGCAGTCCTAATAAATTAAATGGTTTTACATCGCCGATATTTGGCAAAGAACTTGCCACTCCTATTACCGTCCATTTATTTTCAAATATTTTTTCTCTTTCTATTAAAGTATAATCTTTACTTGTATAACATTCGTTGGGGAGTCCATGTGCTTTAGAAATTGGTCTCTTGACTATATCTAATTTTTTTTTATCTATAATTTTATAAATTGCTGACATTTTATTTTGTCACTTCATAAAGACCAAGCCATGCATTTACATCTTTACTAGCAATATAATCAGATTTAAAAAACTCTATTTCTTTCCATTTATTTTCAGTTTTTAATTGTTTAATTTTTTTATCAAATCCATATTCCTCATATATTCCCTCATTAATAGTGAAACAAATTAGACCTTTATTTTTAGTAATTCTAATAAACTCATCTAACGCAGGTGGTTTTACATGTCCAAAAGTAAATGTGCCAACACACATTAAAGCATCATATTGATCATCAGTTTCATTGATTGGTTTATTTAAATCTACTTTATCTAATTTTTTATAAAGGTTATTTGGAACCAAATCTAAAAGTTTTTGGGATAGATCGGCACCAAAAAAATTAGTGAAACCATACTTTTTCAATTCTACACCAACCAATCCAGTTCCACATCCAGCATCATAAATATTAATATCTTTTTCTTTTTGATGTTTATTGAAAACTTCTACTGTTTCCTTTGGGCCAGTATAATTCCATTCAACCATATCTTTATCATATTTATTATCCAGACCCCATTCGTCATAAAAATCCATCACCTCTTTTGTTTCTTTTAGTTTATAAATTGGAACTTTGTTACCTACATCTTTTTGGGCCATTACCCTCTCATTTTTTCTCCACTTGGATCATAAAGTGGTTCTTTGATAATTGAACAATTGAATAAATCACCATTAATTTCTACTTGTATTCCATCTTCAGATGATAAATTTTTTTGATCTAGATACGAAAAAGCAACACTTTTATTTACAAAATGAGCAAATCCACCTGAAGTTATATACCCAATGCTATTATCTCCCTTCATTACTGCTTCATTGTTTGTGACGTCTATGTCGTTTGTTTGAATTATTAAAGGAACTAATCTATTCGAACTATCGTCTTGTTTAGCTTTTTCTTTGCCAATAAATTCTTTATTCCAATTAATAAAGCTATCTAATCCAGTTTCTTTAGCAGTAAAATCTAGTCGGTAGTCTAAAGTCCATGCACCCCAATTTTTTTCTAGTCTCATAGACATTAAAGCTCTTCCACCAAAAGGTTTAATACCAAATTCTTTTCCTGCCTCCATTAACTCCTCATAAAGTTTTATTTGGAAATGTGGCGCAACATATATTTCATAACCAAGTTCACCCGTGAATGAAATTCGGTTTATAAT
>CABZXV010000022.1 GCA_902529785.1 uncultured Pelagibacteraceae bacterium | reverse complement strand
TATTGAAAATTTTTTTCAATATTTAATTTTCTATAACTAAGATTTTTATTTGTTTTTTTCCAGAATTTACAGTCAATGGGATTTCCTATCACTGTTATATTTTCTTTTTTAATAACTTTATTCCTTAATGCTTGATCTCTAATCCATCTACTTGGAGCAATGAAATATATTTTTTTTTTGTTGAATAATTTTTTTTTTCTTTGCCAAGTCCAGTAGTCAAAATTTAAAAATTTATCTTTAAATTTAAATGAATTATAATTCGTAACGTTTTTGCTGTATAAATGATATGAGCCTGAGAATGGCCACATATCATGACATGACCATACAATTTTTGTTTTAATCCTATAAATATCATCAATTGATAATGTCTCTCTATTAACCCAATGTAAATTTGTAATTGAAAATTTATTCTTACTTTTATTTATTAATTCAGGAAACTGTGATGGGATTAATGCAAATGACTGAGTTTTAGAAAAATTTTTAATAGAGAATATTTTTGGTAGTTTTCCTATTATAATTCTCAAAAATAAAATAAATTTTTTTATCATTTTTTTTTTTTCATTTTTTTTGTCAAAAACTAAAATACTTGAATTAATTTTTTTTCTTATACAGTCATTTATATTTTTTGAGGCTATTGCTGCACCACCAAGATAATCTGAATAAGAAATGTGGGTAACTTTAATACTTCTAATTAATTTTTTTTTTAAACTATTGGGCACTAAGAGCTAAATTTTTTATTATATTTATAATAATCTATGTACCAATCACAAAATTTTTTTAATCCAACTTTGAGTTCAGTTCGAGGAGTATACTTAATGAATTTTTTTAACTCTTTAATATTTGCTTGAGTTAAAACCATGTCACCCATCTGTAAAGGAAGATATTTTTTTTTTGACTTCATGTCTATTGTTGACTCCATTATTTTAATAAAATTCATCAAATTTTCACTTTTGCCTCTTCCAATATTTAATATTTTATAAAAATTTTTTTTATTTGTAAGCCTTCTCTGTGTAATTTTTACAATAGCATTTACAACATCATCAATATAAGTAAAATCTCTAAACATTTTTCCTGAGTTAAAAATTTTTATAGTTTTTCTCTCAAGTATTGATTTTAAAAAAATAAATGGAGCCATATCTGGTCGTCCCCAAGGCCCATAAACTGTAAAAAATCTTAAACCTACGGTATTGATGTTAAATAAATCAGAGTATGCGTATGCTATAACCTCGTTTGATTTTTTTGTTGCAGCATATAGATTTTTTGGCGTATCAGTTTTATCATTTTCACTAAAAAAGTTTTTTACTTTATAATTTTTACCATAAACACTAGATGAGCTAGCAAATATAAATTTTTCAACTTTCAATTCTCTGCATGCTTCAATAATATTATAAAAACCTACAATATTATTTCTTATGTAAGCTCTAGGATTTTTCAGGGAATATCTAACATTAGCTTGTGCTGCTAAATGTAGTACTATTTTTATTTTATGTTTTTTTATTATTGATTTTAGTTTTTCATCGTTTTTTGAAATATCGAAATTATAAAATTTATATTTCTTAAATTTTTTTAACTCATTATTTCTATCTATTTTTAGTCTAATATCATAAAAACTATTTAAATTATCAATTCCTATTACAGTATAATTTTGTTTTAAGAATGCCATTGATGTTGACATTCCTATGAAGCCTGCTGAACCAGTTATTAATAATTTCATAACGTTTTTTGTTTTTGATCTTTTAATCTCCTAATAAAATTCTTCAAGAAGTATTATTTTTAGTTTTTTTTCAAAAGATTATTATAAATACTTTTTATTATTCTGTTGCTAGCATAGCCATTACCATATGGTTTATAATTTATGTTAATTTTTTTTAATTTCATACTAATAATATCCCGATAAAAATTTTTTTTAAGTGGATTAATTAAAACATTATAATTTTTTTTAATTAATTCTGACCACTCAGTTTCGTTACGCAAAACAAAACAATTTTTTTTAAAAAAAAAACTTTCTTTTTGAACTCCTCCACTATCTGTAATTACTGCAAATGAGTTATATATTGCTTTTCCAAATTTTATATAGTTCATTGGTTCAGTAATTATAATTTTATCAGATTTAATTATTTTTTTTAATATTTGTTTAACTCTTGGGTGTGCTGGAAACAAAATTTTTCTATGTTTTGCTAACTGCTCTAAATTATTAATTATATTTTCAATTATTTTAATTTCACAATTTTCTTCTCTGTGAATTGTAACAAGATAGTAATCATTTAATTTTGATTTCTTATACATTGAGAATGAATACCTTTTATGAATATCAAGCATTACATCCCCAAAGTTAAATATCTTTTTTTCGTTAAAATTATTAAACTTTTCTTTAAACAGATTTTTCTTTGCACCAACAGTTGGGCAAAACAATAATTTACTCACTCTATCTGTTATAATTCTATTAATTTCCTCTTGCATAATATTATTTTTGCTTCTTAATCCAGCTTCTACATGAGCAATTGGAATCCTTTTTTTTACAGAAGCAATTGCTCCAGCTAAAGTTGAATTTGTGTCTCCATAAACTAATATTAAATCGGGTTTTTCCTTTAATATTACTCTATCAAGCATAAAAATCATCTTTCCAGTCATTTCAAGATGATTAAGCCCTGATATTTTTAAAAAATGTTTTGGCTTTTTTAATTTAAATTCTTTAAAAAAAACTTTACTCATTTCATAGTCATAGTGTTGTCCAGTATGAACAACTATTTCTCTTATTTTGTCTTTATATTTTAGGTTGATAATATTTGATATTGCTGATGACTTTATAAATTGTGGTCTTGCGCCTAAAATTGTTAAAATTTTCATAGGTATTTTTTATATTTTATAAATACATTTAAAACTTTATCTTGTTCTTTTTTAGAAATATATGGACTAAAAGGAATACTTATAATTTGTTTTGAAGAATTAATACTTATAAAGTTTTTATTATAATTTTTAAGACCAAATAATTTTTGTTGATCCATGGTCTTTGGATAATAAATTGCATATGGTATATTATTAGTTTTAAATTTTTTTATCAAAAAATTTCTCTTTTTGGTTAATAAACAAAATTGAGCAAAAGCACTTTTTCCGAATTTTTCATATTCTACAATTGATAGATTTTTGAACTTATTTTTTAAAAAAAAGGTCTTGTAATAATTATATTTTTTTTTTCTTAAATTTAACTCATTTTTAAAACATTTAATTTTAGCTAGCAGTACTGCACATTGAATTGTGTCTATTCGTCCATTTAAACCAAGTAAATCGTGTTTATGTCTCTTAATTTGTCCATGTATTCTTATTGCTCTCATTTTTTTGAATAAATTTTTATTATTTGTAAATATTGCACCTGCATCTCCATAAGCTCCTAAAGGCTTTGATGGGAAAAAAGAAGTACATCCGATAGTTGTTAAATTACAACTGTAACCAGATTTATACTTTGCACCAAAGCTTTGGGCTCCGTCTTCAATTACAAATAATTTATGATTTTTTGCAATTTTATTGATTTTATCTACATCTGGAACATTTCCGAACAACGAAGTAAATATAATACCCTTTGTTTTCTTTGTAATAGCCTTTGATAATTTTTTTATATCTATGTTGCAAGTTTCGTTTTCTATATCTATGAAAATAGGTTTTGCGTCTAATAATTTGATTACAGACGCTGTAGATATCCATGAAAATGAAGGTACAATTATTTCATCTCCCTTTTTTACTCCAAGTGCCATTAAAGAGATAAGTAATGCATCTGTCCCTGATGAAACACCTAAACAAAATTTCGCTCCAATTAAACCTTTCAATTTAGCTTCTAGCTCTTGAACCTCTGGACCCATTATAAACCTATTATGCTTTATAACTTTAGAAATATTTCGTTTTATTTCATTATCTATTTGTTTAGGAAATTTATTAATTTTATTAAATTGCACTGTATTTTTTCTTTAGTTCATTAATTAATTGAATAGACTTAAAAGCTTCCTCTAAATTTGATTTCTTAGAATTTAAAATATATTTATAATTTAGTAAATGGAGATCATCAAAAGTTTTAGAAAACTTTATTTCTTTTCCATCTATCTTGATAGACCTGAATACATTTAAATTTTTATTATTTTTATTATTTATACTTTTAACTGATAAATTCCATGTAATTTCAGCCTTTTTTAGTTTTAATAAACCTTTAGCGTTCTGCTTATTTAATAAAAAAATTTTTGAGTTTTCTACTCCTCCAAAAATCCACATTAATAAATCAAAAAAATGTACTCCCACATTAAGCATTATACCACCTGACTTTTTGTTATTTCCTTTCCAAGTTTTAAAATATTTTTGGTCTCTTTCAGTATAATATAATAAATCAACCTTATGAATTTTATTTGTTTGCTTAACTTTTTTTTTTAAATTTATTAGTGAAGGATGATGTCTTAATTGTAAAATAGAATTAATCTTATTATTTTTTATTTTTGTAAGTTTTATTAACTTGTTGAACTGAATTAGATTAAGCACTATTGGTTTTTCACAAATTACATTTAACCCCATTTCAATCCCAAACTTAATATGTTTATAATGAAGGTGATTTGGTGAACAAACTGTAAGATAATTTATTTTTTTTTTTGATTCTAAAATAAATTTTTTAAATGAATTAAATTTATTAATAAATTTACATCTGGGAAACAAATCTTTTAAAATACTTATATTTTTATTTACATCATAAGCAGCAATTAAATTATTATTAGAATTTTTAATTGCAAGAAGATGTTTTTTTGCTACATAACCTGAGACGCCTATTAAAACAAAATTTTTCATTTTCAGGCTGATATTATTTTTTTTGATTTTTGGTTTTTATATATTCCACGGGTATCAATAATTAATTTTGAATATTTTTTAACTTTATCAAAATTAAATAACTTATGGTTTGTAACAATGATAACACAATCATACTTTTTAAAAGACTTATAATTAAGTTTAATACTTTTCATTTTGTGACTGTTTAGATTGGTTTTATTTAAAATAGGAACGTATGGATCGCAATAAGAAACATTAAAATTGTATCTATCAATTAATATTTGAATTATTTTTTGTGAAGGTGCTTCTCTGTAATCATCAACGTTAGGCTTAAATGCTACTCCTAATATCAAAACGTTTATTTTTTTTGTATTTTTATTTACTCTTTTAATTACCTTATATGTCTTTTGAGCAATTAAATTTGGCATAGAATTATTAATTGTTCCTGCCAAATTAATAAATTTAGTATCCATTTTAAATTGTTTGGCTTTCCATGTTAGAATATAAGGATCTACGGGTATACAATGTCCACCTACACCAGGACCTGGGTAAAATGGCTGAAAACCAAATGGTTTAGATTTCGCAGCCTCTATTACTTTCCAAATATCTATTTCCATTTTTTCTGCGATTATTTTCATTTCATTTGCTAAAGCTATGTTTACAGATCTATATATGTTTTCCATAAGTTTTGACATTTCTGCAGTTTTTAAATCTTCTGCTTTGAAGACCTTATTTACAATTTTTTCGTACAACTTCACTCCAACATTTAAACAATTATTTGTTTTACCTGATACAACCTTAGTTATATTTTTAATATTAAACTTTTTATTACCTGGATCTTCTCTTTCTGGAGAGAATATTAAAAAACAATCTTTTCCTACAACAAATTTTTTTTCATTAAAAATCTTTTCAAAATATTCCTCCGTTGTTCCTGGATAAGACGTACTTTCGTGAATAAATATTTGACCTTTTTTTAATTTATTTTTTATTTGTTTGAGTGTATTACCTAAAAAAGACAAATCTGGAGATTTATTTTTTTTTATTGGGGTTGGTAAACAAAATATAAGAACATTTAATTGATCTATTGACCTAAAATCACTGTAAACTTTAAGGTTTTTATTAATGTATTTTTTTATTTTACTATTTGGAATTTGAGATATGTAGGATCTTCCCCTTTTTATTTTATTTATCTTATTAACATTGACATCATATCCATAAACCTCAAATTTTTTTTCTGCAAATCTCAATGCTAAAGGTAAACCAACATAGCCAAGTCCAAATATTCCTACACTCAGGTTCTTTGAATTTATTTTTTTTAATAATGTTTTATGCATTTTTCAGTTTATCTCGTTTATAATTTTTAAATTTTGTAGCTAATTCTTTTTCTAGCTTATATGGCATTCTCATATGTGCCTTTTTTTTGTTAAGCTTTATTTTATTTTTACTACTTAAGTATGTTTCAAAATTTATTAATAAATTTATTTCATTTTTATAGTGTCTTTGAAAAAAATTCGATAAATTGTCTGACTTGTACAATTTAGTTACCTTATGTGCAATTAGTTTTCCTGCATCTACTCTTTCGTCTATGAAATGTAAAGTGTTACCTACAATTTCATTGTTGTAAAGTGCCCATTTAATTGAGTCTAAACCACGAGTTTGAGGTATAAGTCCAGGGTGACAATTAATTATAAAGTTTTTTTTAATATATTTTTTTTTTAAAATTCCTGAACCTCCTACCAAAACATAATCTAAATCATCATAAATATTGCCATCTTCTAATTTTCTTAATTTCAAATTTAATCCTTTGATTGATTGATTAATATTTTTTCCATTGAATTGATTTGGTCTGTGTTTGTGATGTATTTTTCTTTTTTTATAAGGCTTATACTTCGAAATTATAAGAGTTATTTCGTATTTCTTTTTTAATAAGCCCTTTATAATTTGAAAGGTTTTATGATGATACCTATTGTAAGTAATAATGCCTATCTTCATATTAGTTTTGAATTACATTATTTATAATGTTCTCACTAGCTTTTAAACTAGATAATTCTCCCCAGTAGTACTTAGATACCTCATTACACAAATCTTTATTAAAATCTGTACTTAGTATATTTTCGACACATCCATCTATATCATTTAATTTTGTAACTGAACCATACCAATAAGGGATCCACAAATAATTTTGAAAATTTTTTTTTATTTTATATTTTTCGCTAAAACCGACGCAGTTTAATTTATTTTTAGGAAAAAAATTTTCTAGACAAAAACCTCTTACTTGAGGTCTCATATTTATATCAGGTAATAAATAAATAAATGGTTTATTATGAAAATTAACATCAATAGCAGAATGGGTCTCATATCCCAATCCTATATCTAATTGACTATAAATATTTCTTTCATCTCCAGAGAATATATGGAAACCATTAGACTCCCAAAACTTTTTATCATAGTCACTATTATCACTAAAAAATTTATCCTCTGACGCATAATGCAACTTAACCAAAAATTTAAAACCAAGATCAGTAATTTTTTTACCCAAAGAAAGATAATTTTTTTCTACTTTATCAATATAATCTTGATACCAATCTTCATTTTTAAATGGAAACCAACTTTTAATTGCTTTTCTTAATTTTGAAATTGATTTAGGAAAAAAAACTAATAATTTATTTTTACCTTTTAGGTCCTGAAATGAAAGATGATCAACATATTCATATCGAAGACTTCCTGTAATTTGAAAATTAAGAAAATTCTTTCTATATAAATTAACAAGTAAATTTCTTCTTGAATTGCAAAATAAATCTATATTTGCTTGAGATTTGATTAACAAGTTTTTGCATCCAAGATCCCAAAAGTCTATTCCTCCTGCATCGCTGTAAACTGTAACTTTACTTCTTTGCTTTTTAATTATTGATACTAATGAGTCATAATCTCTCCAGGATGCTACTAAAAAATTATTGAAATTTTTTGATAAATTTTCAAAACTACTTAAATCATTAAATTTTGTTAAATTGACATTTTGAAATGTTTTAATATCTAACTCATTTAAAGAAATTTTAGAAATGTTTGGTCCTGGAATTAAATAATGTGGTTTAAAATTATGTTCTTTTAAGTGTTTTGATAGAGCTAATTCTCTATTGATATTTGATGAAATTTTACGCCCGACAATAATAGCAATGTCAGACATTCTGTTTATCAAATCTAATTAACATATCCAAAGCATGATTATATGCCATTTTTTGTCCGTCAGAAGTCATTCCTCCAATATGAGGTGTTAATAGAATTTGATTAGTTTTTTTTTTAAATTTTTTGAACATTATGTTTTCCTGATAATTTTTTTGTTCACCACTTATAACATCAGCAGAGTATTGTGCGTCTCTATTTTTTTTTAAAAAGGATAACAAATGTCCCTCATTAACTACCTCACCTCTAGAAGTATTGATAATAATCACATTTTTTTTTAGACAATTTAACAAATTTTTATTCAGAAAATTAATATTAGTTTTTGTAGCATGAATATTTAAAGATATTACATCAAATCTGTTCAGTTCTTTCTGTAAATTTTTTATGATTTTAACTCTTTTATTTTTAATTTTAATATAAGGATCATAAGCAAATACTTTAGCTCCAAAATTTAAGCAGTACTTAGCGTATATTTTTCCTAATCTTCCGTATCCGATAGTGCAAATATTCAGATTTTTCATCATTCTCCCTATGAAAGGTAAATAAGTCCAGTTTCCTTTTTTAACTGATTGTGAGCTTAAATATATATTTCTTACCGAATTTAATGTCATACCAAAAGCTAACTCGGCTGTGGAAGATAGTTTTTTTATCAAACTTTTCTCTTTAGTTAATGATATTAGTTTAATTTTATTTTTTTTTAAATAATTAATATCAATATGATTAACTCCAGTAGATGCTGTGCATATTGCTTTTATCTTACTTTTAAATAATATTTCACTGTCTATAAAAACTTTTGACATATTTGGGTTTGTAAATAAATAATCAAATTTGTTTATTATTTTTTTTAATTTTTTTCTTGATATAAATGGGAAGTAAGTTGAATTAAAGTTCTTGTTGATTTTTTTTTCAAAATTTTCAATATGTTTTACAGGTGTAATAACAAGTAATTTATTTTTCATTTATTTTAATTTTAGCTAACATTAAATCATATTTATTGTCTATATTAATTGACTTATTAGGTGACAATATGTATGGCACACTTACATTAGAGACATATCTTTTATTTTTTAAAACAAAATTTCTACTCATAGCATAAATAGATCCAGATCGTATAAAAGCCTTAGGTTTTAAATCCTGTCTCCTGCTCTCTAGTTTTTCTTTGATTGCAAAATCTACTAATTTTCCATTTTGAATTTTTTTAATTCTTGCTGGATGGTGATCATGTAACTGGTTAACTGCAATCACACTATCTGCTTTATTTTTCAGTATCAATTTTATAATGTTATCTATATCTGAAACAGTTTTAAGTGGATTTGTCGACATTAGTTCAACAACGTAATGAAACTTTTTATTATATATTTTTTCACATTTAATTAACGCTTGTTTCAAGGCACTCGCAGAAGAAGCATTGTCAGTAGAATATTTTTTAGGTCTTAAAAAGGGTACTTCAGCTTTATATTTTTCACATACTTTTTTAATTTTAATACTATCTGTAGAAACAACATAATTGGTTAATAATTTACTTTTTTTGGCTTCCTTAATTGTATAATAAATAAGTGGCTTTCTATTAATTAGAGTAATATTTTTATTTTTAATTGATTTTGAGCCAGCTCTTGCCAACGTAATCCCTAATATATTAATTTTCAACCTATTCCTTTCCAGGTATTTCCATTCTCGGTATACTGATGCTCTGCAATAAGATTAGGATCGTATAAATAATTATATTTTAGTTTTACAATTTTATTTGCCCAGTATCTATCCTCCTTACCAGTTAAATTTTCATTTAAAGGATGTTTTATCAAAATTTTTTTTGTATATGCAGCTAAAGCATTGTGTAAAAAATATCTATTTTCTAATTTAGAATATAAATTTTTTATTTTTTTTTCACCAAAATGACTCCAAATGTATCTTTTTGAAATTTTTTTTCCATTCCAAACTGGAATTTGATTTCCAAATACACAAACATTATTTTTCAAATCTGAAATTAGAGATTTTTCGTTGAAATTTTTAAGAATACAATGTGCAGACAAAATTAGTATATATTTTCTTGTACATTTTTTTACACCTAAATTTAAAGATTTTCCTGGGGAGTAATTGTTAATACTAATTATTTTAATATTAGTATATTTTTTTGATTTAGTATCAAGCAAGGGATCTTCTACAAAATGCTTTACAATCTCCAGTGTTTTATCTGTTGAATTATTATCTACGATAATTATTTCTGGTTTTGATATATTATCTAATACTGATTGAATGGCGTGGCCAATCCATCTTTCCTCATTCTTAGTTCTAATTATAATAGAGAATTGACTTAGTTTTTTGACCATCTACCTCTGTAATTTTTATAAATATCTTGTTCACATTCTTGAACATCCAATCCTTTATTTAAAATCATTTTGGAGTAGATATTTTTGAATTGCACAAGTTTCTTCATTTCATCAACTTTTATTGCAAATTTATTATCTCTACCTGGTAGTTCATTATCAATTGTAAAATGTTTTTCTATAAATTTTGCTCCATTGCAAATAGCCAGAATTGCATCTTCTATTCCAGAGAGATGTCCACTATATCCAACTTTATTATGGATTTTTAAGATCTCGTTTAATTTTGGCATATTAACATTTTCTGCTTTTAATGGATAAGATGAAACACAATGCAAAAAATAGATTTCTTTTCCTAAATCAACTTTTTTATGTAAATCCAAAAATTCTGACCAATCACATGCTCCAATTGAAATTATTACAGTTTTAAAAAGATTTTGTGCTTCTTTTATTAATTCAATATTATATACCTCATGACTTGGTATCTTAACAATTTCATTAGATAATGAGGCAACAAACTCTAAATCTTTTATATTAAATACAGATGTCATAAAGTTAATTTTATTTTTTTTACAAATTTCTAATAATTTTTTATGTTTATCTTTTGTTAGCTCTGCTTTTTTATATATCTCCAGTCTTCCATCATTGTCCCATGGACCACTTTTAAGGCTATCTACTTTCCAAGTTTGAAATTTGCAGTAATCAGCTCCACTAGATGCCGCTTGACTAATCATTTTTTCTGCAAGATCAGTGTCACCCATATGGTTCCATCCAATTTCAGCAATAATTTTTATTTCAGAATTCACAATTACTTATGATTTAATTTCCTGAAATACAATTAAAGACCAAATTATTTTTTGTCAACAAATTATGACAAGTATTAAGTATATATAAGTATAATTAAGCTTATATTACTTTAATGCAATTTTATTAGAAATTAATTTTGATTGTGTAAATCCATCTTTTAAATAGTAAAAAAATCGAAAAAAATTAAACATTTTTTTTTGATTGAAAATTTTTGCCTTACAGTTAACCTCTAATGTGTTGTACCCATATTCAAAATCAAAGCAATATTTAAGATCATTTGCATCTAATGAAATATCTGGTTTTTTATTATAGACTTCTTTTGATTCAAAATAATTGAATTCGTAAAGTTTGTCTAAATCATCAATTTTAACAATAATTGATTGATCTTTTTTAAAAATATTGATCAAAAATTTTGGTATTAAATATTCATAAATCTTAGGCATATTATTTCTGCAAAAAAGCAGGCATTTAAAAAAATATAGGTAAAGGTAATAATTTTTAAAAATTTTTTTTTTAAAGTTATTAAAACTATTTAAGAGTTCATTCATATTTACTTTTATTTGATCATTTATTGGGTTTTGATTAAAAGAATTTATTTTATGATTATATTTATCAGACCAATATTTGATTGCATTTTCTTTATCATTAATTATTTTTATATATAGGTCATCATCAGTATTGAAATCTTTCATAGGTAATAATAATGAAATTTTTTTAAAATATTCAGTATTTTCTAATTTTTTAACAAGAGTAGTTGGATTATTTTGTACATCGTTCATAAAAAAGTTTTTTGAATTTGAGAAGTACATAAAAGACGCAAATGGTATAAAAATTGATGGATTAAAAAAATTTATTAATCTATTAATCCTTGAAATAACATTATCCGCAGTAGCTTTTCTATCACTTATTTTGTTATTAGGTTCACAGAATCCTGCATAGCCAAATTGAGAAAAAATAATATCTATTTGATTTGTATCCTTTTTTACTCTGGATTTTATAAAATTTAAATCCTCCTCAGTATTTACTTCACAATCATTAAGGTTCAAAATTGAAAGATTATTAAACTTTATTAATGCAAAACTATCATCAGTATGTTTTTTTGAATATGAAAATGCATGTGCTGAAATTATGATATTTTTTGAAACATTATAAATAGGTTTTTCTTTGCTAACTAAATGGACTTTAATATTTTGTTTTTTAAAATAATTACTTACTCTTTGATCTAAAGAGTCTTTATAAATAACCTCAAATTTTAAATTATTTGTAGTTGCACATTTTATAAAATTAGTTGCAAAATGGTCACTGTGCTCGTGACTATACCATATAAATAGTTTCTTATTTTTATGTTTTAAAAATTTAATTATTTGCTCATTATCGTAGCTTTCATCAATTAAAGACCATCCATTATTAAATGCCTTGCCCTCAAACCAAGGATCGCACAAAAATAACGCATTCTCATCTTCTAATAAAAAACAAGCATGATTTATAAAAGTTAATTTATTCATATTTAAAATTTCTTCTAACGGGGATAAAGGTATCTACAAATGGTAAATCATAGTTAAATTTCAAAATATCGCTATTATTATTAATTTTTCCTTTATAAAAATTTCTAATAATTTCTCCATTAAAATATATAGGAGTAGTTTTTTTTTCGTCAATTATTTTACTTTGATTCTCACCTAAAAAATGTGCAATATTAAGAATTCTTGCAATTTTTTTGGTTTCTTTACTTGTATTTGATATATTTGCTTTATCACGAATTCTAAAACCTGTATCAGATTGAAATAGTATCAATGTTTTTGCATCTTGTATTTCTAATGCACCATTTAATAGTTTTTTTATTACAAAGTCACTAAACTTGAGGTTTAAAAGATATTCTTCGTAGGAGTCTGAAACATCTATTTTAAATTTTTTTATCACATAATCAGCTGGTATGTGCGGTAAGATCAAGTGTACAAAAATAAAATTAGAAGTCTCAAAAGCTTTTAAAAAATCATTATAAAAAACAGTTTCATAACCATCTAAATCTGAAATATTTTCATAATTTTTTAAACTTTTAAGCTTATTGAATACAATCTCATTATTAAACAAATAGTCTTTATTCCACGATGTTGTTTTACTAATTTTTTGCTTTTGTAAAAATTTATCGGTTTCACTTAATTCTATTTCATATTTATCAAGAATAGCTTTTAATTTAAAAGTATAAATTATGCCGCTAATCAATTTATTAAATTGAATTTTTTTGTGTATTTCTGAAAGTTTATCTTTACAAACTTCGAATTTATTTTCTATAAAATAAACTGAACAATATTCTAGTGAAGAAGATAATATTGAGGATGTAATTCCTCTCTGACTCAAACTATGAAAAATTGAATTAAAATAATCAAAAGCATATTCTTTTTTGTTCTTATCAATTAAATAATAAGTTTTTTTTTTTGTAGTTGCTGCTTCAAGAGGTGATTTTAACTCCATTATAATTTGAGGTAAAGCAACCATTGTATATTCACCGGCAGGGTATGTTTTATTATTAATATAAGAATTACTTTTTAAAAACTGATAGGAATTTAAATCTAATTTATTTTCTAGTTCATCGGCAATAAGAGGATCATATTCATCTAAAATTATCCAAACTACTTTTCGATTTGTGTCATATTGTTCATCATTTATATCTTTTATTATTTTTGTGTTAGACCAAGATGGAATATTCTCATAGACTATTAAAGCTAAAAAAATATAACCAGT
>CABZXV010000021.1 GCA_902529785.1 uncultured Pelagibacteraceae bacterium | reverse complement strand
ATTTAAATTTATTATTTGTCTCAAAATTTACTTTTTCATCAGATATTAGTTTTGTATCCAAATTTAAAAAACCTAAAAAAATTTTAGGATTTATAAGTATTTTTCCATTGCTTATTTTCCCTGTTACAAGGATTTTTTGATTTTTTTTACCTTTTAGTGATAGTTTTAATTTATTATTTTCAATTTCATTATTTAATTTTAAATCATCAGAAAAAGCAAATTTTGATAAAAGATCTGCTGAAAATTGCTTGTTTTCAAATTTAGAATTAATTGTACCTTCTTTTAAAAAAATTACATTTTTATATTTATTATTAAAATAAATTTTGTCAAAACTGATAAGTGAGTCAATTTTAATGTTACTTATTTTTTTGTTATCATTAAGCTGAAAAGAAAAAAAATTTTTGCTTGTAAATAAAATATCTTTCTTTGAAAGATAGTCATTTTTTATATTTATAAGTTTAAATATTAATTCTGGATCTATTAACGCTCTGGTATTTTCAATATCTCCTTTAATATAATATACACCTGATTTTTCCTCATTAAGCTCTAATCTTTTGGATACAAAATCTATATTTTGATAAATAAAATTTAAATCAGAAATTTTTATATTTTTATCTTGTGCTTGAAAATTAAAATTTATGTTATCAAGATTTTTGTACCCTGGAATATTTAATTTTGCATTATTTACAGAGCCCGAAATAAAATAATAAATAACTTTGTTATTGATATCATCAAATTTGGTATCTAATTCAAAATTTAAAAATCCTGTATCAATTTGACTATAAAATACATATCTTGATAAATTATAATCAATTACATTTAAAAAGGAGGTAACATCTTTTATTAAATTATTTGAAGACTTTATTTTGATATTTTTAATTGAATTTTCATTTTTTAAAAAATTTGTTAAATCTAAATTTATATCAATATTTGAAATGTTAATTGGGTAGGTTTCAGCAATTAACTTTGCTTTTTTAGTATTAATATTAATAGCAATTTCACTTAAATTTAACTTTATATAAACGTCATTTACTTCTATTGCTAATTTTGAATTATAATTTTTAACTTTATTATTAATGAAATTATTAAAAGTGTTAGTTTTAATTCCATAAACGCTTAAATAACTAACAAATATAACTAAAATAATTAAAATTGATACACCTACAAATAATATTTTTTTACGCATTTGTTTTATATAAAGAGCTCTCTAAAAATTCATCAATTTCACCATTTAAAACTTTATCTGGATTAGAATTTTCATAGTTAGTTCTGTTATCTTTAACCATTCTATAAGGATGTAATACGTATGACCTAATCTGGTGCCCCCAACCTATCTCTGATTTTGAGTTCTCAATATTTTCACTTTCCTTTTTTCTTTTTTGGATTTCATGCTCATAAAGTCTTGCCTTCAGCATGTTCATACAAGTTTCCTTATTTTTATGTTGTGATCTCTCATTTTGACATTGAACTACAATTTTACTAGGAATATGTGTAATTCTTACAGCGCTATCGGTTGTATTTACATGCTGCCCACCTGCTCCACTTGATCTATAAGTGTCAATTCTTAAATCTTTATCTAATATCTCAACATCTATATCTTCACTAATTACTGGATAAACCCAAACACTTGCAAAACTTGTGTGTCTTCTAGCTCCCGAGTCAAATGGAGATATCCTAACTAATCTGTGAATTCCAGACTCTGATTTTAAAAAACCATAAATATATTCACCTGAAATTTTTATCACTGAAGATTTTATTCCTGCCTCATCTCCTTTATGTTCACTTATCAAATTTATATTATAACCCTTATCAGATGCCCACTTCATGTACATTCTTCTTAACATTAGTGCCCAATCCTGGCTTTCAGTTCCACCTGCTCCAGCATGGAATTCTAAATAACTATCTAAAGAGTCATTTTCATTTGACAAAAAGCATTTTATTTCTAATTTTTTGAAATCTTTTTTAAGATTAATAAATTTTTCTAAAGTTTCGTGTACAAGCTGTTTATCATCTTCTTCATCTGCTAATCTGAAAATATCATATAATTCATTAATATCTTGCTCAGACTTTTTCTGAGAAGTTAACAAAAAATCATAGTTTTTTTTTTCTTTTAATATTTTTTCAGCTCGCTTTCTATCGTTCCAGAATTCTGGGTTTTCTATAAAGCTATTTAATTTTTTTAATTTAGAATCAATATTTTGTGTTTCAAAGAAACTCCTTAATTCTCTGATTTATTTTAATCACTTCAGATTTATATTTTTCTATTTCTTGTTCCATTAGTAAAATTTTAAAATATTTTTTTTTAATTTGCTTGAATTTAATTTATCATTACTAATATATACTTCATTTTCAATTTTTTCTTTTTTGTATGACTCAATTATTGTCTTTTTTGAGCCAAAATCTGCTTTTTTTCCCGTTTCCTCGTCTATAACCATCATTTTAATACCTTTTGCAATTTTAAAAGGTCTGGCTTCCTCACTAGTTACGCCTTTTTTTACAAAATCTTTAAAGATTGGCAAGGCTGTCTTTGAGCCTGTTTCGTATTTTCCTAATCTCTTTGGATTGTCATATCCTACATATACACCAATAACTAAGTTAGATGTAAATCCAATGAACCAAGTGTCGGTATTATTATTAGTTGTTCCAGTTTTTCCAGCAATTTGTAAATTTAAATCCCGTAGTTTTTTTCCAGTTCCTCTTTTAATGACACCTTCTAAAATGGATGTCATTTGATATGCTGTTTGTGGTGAAAATATTTGTTTAAAATCACTTTTTATTATTGGTATATTGTTACCTTCATAAGAGATTTTATCACAATTTTCACAAAATCTTTTTTCATTTTTAAAAATTGTATTTCCTTCACTATCTTGAATTCTATCAATAATAATTGGCTCAACTAGCTTACCTCCATTAACAAATGAGCAGTAAGCACTTGTAATATTTAATAAAGTAGTTTCGGCAGATCCTAATGAAACAGACATTAATTCATCAGGATTTTCATAAATATTAAGTTTTTTTGAGAAATTTATAATTTTATCTATTCCTAATTCCTGAGATATTCTTACTGTCATCAAATTTCTAGATTTTTCAACTCCAGTTCGTAACGTTGAGAGTCCATAAAATTTCTTTCCATAATTTTCGGGTTTCCACATTTTAAGATCTTCTCCTTGGTTAAGTACAATAGGAGCATCAAGTATCAGTGAGGATGGAGTATAATTATTTTCTAAAGCTAAAGCATAAATAAATGGTTTGAATGCAGACCCAGGTTGTCTTTTTGCTTGTGAAACTCTATTAAATTCGCTTTTTTTAAAACTAAATCCTCCAGACATAGCTAATACTCTTCCACTGAATGGATCAATAACAACGATCGCACCATTTACTTTTGGTAACTGTCTAAGGCTAAAAACTCCATCAGAAATTTTTTTTACATAAATTATATCATTTATTTTGAATATCTGATTAAATTGTTTTCTAGTCCAATTAATATCGTCATAATTTATCACGCCAACTTCTTTATTTGATGTTTCAATTACAGTTTCAAATTTATCTATTCTCTTAATAATTGCTATTTCCCAACCAATAGTTTTTTCTAAATTAAACATCTCAATATTTTTATACCAATTTTTATTTTTTCGATTATCTAATGGCCCACGCCAACCTTGTCTCATATCAAATTCTAATAGCCCTTTTCTTAATGAATTAGATGCTAATTTTTGTAGTTTTAGATTGATTGGGGTTTTTATATTAAAGCCTTGTTTATGTACTTTTTCATACCCATAATCTTTGATTACTTTTTTTCTAACATCTTCAATAAAGTATCTTGTATCTTCTAAAAAAATTCTTTTTCTTTTTTTTAGGACAATTTTAGAATTTATTAATTCCTCATATTTATTTTTGGATATGTATGAATTTTCAAATAGATTATTTATGACTAAATTCCTTCTGTATGTTGCTAATTCTTTATTTTTATATGGGTTATATTTACTTGGGGCTTTGGGTAGTGCTGCTAATAACGCTGATTCTGCGTAATCTAATTCACTAATTGGTTTATCAAAATATCTTAGACTTGCTGAGGCTATTCCGTAGGAACCTTCCCCTAAATAAATTTGATTTAGATAAAGTTCTAAAATTCTTTCTTTTGATAAAGTTCTTTCAATTCTGAATGCTAAAATAGCTTCTTTTATTTTTCTGTCTAAACTTACCTCATTGGATAAGAGAAAATTTTTTGCAACTTGCTGTGTAATTGTTGATGCTCCCTCTAATCTGTTTGATTTAATCAAATTAAAAATGTTGTTTTTTATTGCTCTTAATACTCCTTTTGCATCTACGCCTGGATGTTTAAAGAAATTCTTATCTTCAGAGGACAAAAATGAGTAAACAATTTTTTTTGGTATTGCATTATAAGGAACAAATATTCTTTTTTCTGTTGAAAAATCACTTATTAATACGCCATTTCCTGAGTATACTTTACTTGAAACTGGAGGCTTGTAATTTTTTAAGAATTTATAATCAGGTAACTTGTTTGAATATGACCAAAGAATTGAAAAAATTGATATAAAACCAACTAACGAAAAAAAGGTTAAAGTTATCAGAATTTTTTTTAATAGATTACTCATTTTAGTTTAAATTATTGTTTGAATTTGTTAAAGTTAAGGCACAGAATTTTAAAAATTAAATAAATGAAAAATAATCAATATTTATGTCAAAAAATTTATACATCGATGCATCGCATCCAAATGAAACTAGAGTTGTTCTCAAAAAAGATAATCATATTGAAGACTACGAATATGAGAGTGTAAATAATACTTTAATAAAGAATAATATCTATTTAGGAAAAGTAAGCAGAGTAGAACCCTCACTTCAGGCAGCATTTGTGGACTTTGGTAGAGATCGTCATGGGTTTCTATCTTTTAATGATATTCAATCAGATTATTATCAGCTTCCACAAAGTGATTTGGAAAGAATAAAACAAGAGGAAGAAAAAGTTAGAGAGGAACTTTCTAAAGAAAGTGAAAACAATGAAAATCAAATCCTAGAAGGTAATGAAGAAATTAAGTTAAATGACCCAGTTGAAAAAATTGAAGATGAAAATAAAGATAAGTTAACCAGTCTTAAAAAATTTCCATCTAAAAGATATAAAATACAGGAAGTAATAAAACCTAATCAAGTTATATTGGTTCAGGTTCTTAAGGATGAAAGAGGATTTAAAGGGGCCGCTCTAAGTACTTTCATTAGTATTGCAGGAAAATATATTGTGCTGATGCCAAATACAGCTAAAGGAGGAGGGATATCTCGGAAAATTTTTAATCCCGGAGACAGAAAAAAAATAAGAAAAATATTAAATGAAATTCAGATACCAAAAGAAATGGGAATAATTGTAAGAACTGCAGGTTCAAATAAAACTAAAAATGAGATTGATGGTGATCTTAAAAATTTAATTACGATTTGGAATTCCATAAAAGATAACGCATTAAATTCTATTGCTCCATCTTTAATTCATCAAGAAAGTGATATTATCAAAAGAAGCATAAGAGATATGTATGATGATGAAACCCAAAATATAATAGTAGAAGGTAACGAAGGATATCAAAAAGCAAAAAATTACATGAAATTAATGATGCCAAAACAATTAAAGAAAATAAAAAAATATAGAGAAAAAATACCATTATTTTTTAAAGAAAATATTGAGAAAAAACTTTTTGAAATATTTAAAACAGAGGTAAAGCTAAGTTCAGGAGGTTATATTGTAATTAACCCAACTGAGGCCTTGGTATCAATTGATATAAATTCTGGAAAATCTATAAAGCAAAAAAACGTTGAAAGCACAGCTTTAGACACAAACCTTGAGGCTGCTGAGGAAATAGCAAGACAAATTAAAATTAGAGATTTGTCTGGTTTAATAATTATTGATTTTATTGATATGCTCAGTTTTAATAATCGTAAACAAGTAGAGCGAAAGCTAAAAGAGAGATGTAGAAATGATAGAGCAAGAATTCAAATAGGAAGAATAAGTAATTTTGGATTGCTTGAAATGTCAAGACAGAGATTAAGAGAAAGTAATATTAAATGGTCGATAAAATTAACAAATGAGACATTAGCTTTAAAAATAATAAAACTGATTGAAATAAAAATTTTTGAGACTAATGCTAAGATAGTTGAAGTAAATATTAATGAAAAAATATTTAACTTTATTGAAAAATATTTCTTAGATGATTTAAATTATTTTAAAAAGAAGAATAAAATTAAAATCAATCTTATTTCAGGTAATAACTTAGGTTTACAAGATTATACTATAGAATTTAAATCAAAGTCTAACAAAATATTAGAAAAAATCGAAAAAGTTGAAAATTTAAATAAAATTGTTGAAGAAATACTTGATACAGGTCAAGAATTGGCAAAAGAAAAAAAAACTAGTTTTAAAAGAAAAAAGTTTAAAAAAAGAAAAACTTTCAAGAAAAAAAATTAAATTATTCCTTTTTTTGTTGTCGACGCAGAACCATACAAGTTAGGAGAAATTCTTCCTGAAAGGTATGATTTCCTTCCAGATATAACTGCATGCCTCATAGAGTCTGCCATTTGAAATGGGTTCTTTGCTTTAGCTATGGCAGTATTAATCAAAACAGCATCACACCCCATCTCCATTGCTTGAACAGCATCTGAAGCTTGTCCTATGCCAGCATCAATAATTAAAGGTACTTTTGTTTGTTTTCTTAAAATTTTTATATTTGTTTTATTTTGAATACCTAATCCAGAACCTATCGGTGCTGCTAAAGGCATAATAGCAGACGCGCCAGAATTTTCTAATCTCTTACACATTAGCGGATCATCATTGCAATAAACCATTACTTTAAAACCTTCTTTTGTTAATATCTCAGTAGATTTGAGGGTTTCTATCATATCAGGAAATAAATTTCTTTTATCTCCTAAAACTTCTAACTTTACAAGTTTCCACCCTCCTATTTCTCTGGCGAGTCTTAAAGTTCTAAGAGCATCTTTTGATGTAAAGCATCCAGCGGTGTTTGGTAAATACATTGTTTTTTTAGGATCAATATAATCCATCAATAAAGGTTTTGATTTATCAAGAATGTTCACTCTTCTTACAGCCACAGTAACTATTTCAGCACCAGAAATCTTAATTGCCTTGGCACATTCTTTCATATTTTTATATTTACCTGTACCAACAATAAGTCTTGATTTAAATTTTTTATTTGCAATTTTTAGAAGATCCATTTTAATTAACCTCCACCTATAAAATGAACAATTTCTATTTTATCTTTATTTTTTAAAAATATTTTATTTAATTTTTTTTTATCTACAATTTCCTCATTTAGTTCAATTGCAACTTTATTAATTGGGGTTTTCAACTTTTCAATAAGATTTTTTAAAGAATATTTTAAATTTACAGTTAAATATTTACCATTAACTAGAATTTTTATTTTATTTTTTTTATTCATATAATATAAAGTTTTAATGAGTAAAATATTAATTATTAATGGACCCAATCTTAATCTATTAGGTGAGAGAGAACAAACTCAATATGGTAGCAATGACTATAAATATCTTGAAGAAATTTGTCAAAAAAAAGCGAGTGATTTAAATATTAATTTAGATATTAAACAATCAAATATTGAGGGAGATATTGTAAATATTATACAAGATGCTCGTAAAACTCATGATGGAATTATTATAAATGCTGCTGGTTATAGTCATACCTCAGTTGCAATAAGGGATGCTTTAAGTATTTTTAAAAAACCCATTATCGAAGTACATATATCAAATATTTATAAAAGAGAGGATTTCAGACACAAATCACTAATAAGTGCAGTGGTAACAGGAATAATTTGTGGATTAGGGTTTCATGGCTATATTTTAGCCATAAATTCTATGCAAGAGATAATAAAAAATGAAAATTAATAAAAATATTATTAAAGAGTTAAACGACTATTTAGATGAGTTTAATTTAACAGAAATTGAGTATACAGAAAATGATATTAAAGTAAAAGTTTCAAAATCTAGAGTTTCAAGAAATATTGAAAATTCATTACCAATTCAGAAAAATAAAATCGAAAAAGAAGAAATTTCAATTGATAATACAAAAAAAATAACTTCTCCAATAATCGGCACAGCCTATCTAGCTCCAGAGCCGGGTGGTAAAAAATTTATTGATATTGGTCAAAAAATTAAAAAAGGAGATACTATAATGATCGTTGAAGCAATGAAGACAATGAATCATGTGCCGAGTCCAAAAGACGGAATAGTAAAAGAAATTACAGTTGAAGATGGACAACCAGTTGAATTTGGTCAGACTATTGCGATCCTTGATTAAAATTAATGTTTAAGAAAATTTTAATAGCCAACAGAGGTGAAATAGCGGTTCGAATAATTAGAGCCTGTAAGGAATGGGGGATTGGAACTGTAGCTATTCACTCTAATGTAGACAGAGATAGCATGCATGTAAGATTGGCAGATGAAAGTATTTGTGTGGGTCCTCACCAACCAACCCTAAGTTATTTAAATATTCCTGCGATCATGTCAGCTATTGAACTAACTGGATCTGAAGCAGTTCATCCTGGTTATGGCTTTTTGTCAGAAAATTTTGAGTTTGCAAAAATATTAGAGGAAAACAATATTAAATTTATTGGTCCCCCTTCTGATCTAATAAAAATGATGGGAGATAAAATAGAAGCTAAAAAAGTTGCAAAACAATATGGTCTACCAGTAATTGAAGGCTCTGATGGAGGAATTAGAGACATAAATGAAGCAAAAAAAATATGTGAGAAAATTGGTTTTCCTATTCTTATTAAAGCATCAGGAGGAGGTGGAGGAAAGGGAATGAAAATTGTTAATAAAATAGAAGATTTTGAAAACCTTTTTTTAACTGCAAAACAGGAAGCAAAAAAATTTTTTGGAAATGATGAAGTTTATATAGAAAAATTCTTTCAAAATCCTAGACATATTGAAGTTCAAGTTCTTTCAGGTAAAAACAGAACTGTACATTTACATGAACGTGATTGTTCAGTTCAGAGGAGACACCAGAAACTTATAGAGGAAACACCTAGCCCTATCTTAAACGAAAGCATTAGAAAAGATTTATTTGAAAAAACTGTAAGCATGGTTAGTAAAATTGGTTATGAGGGAGCGGGAACAGTTGAATTTATATATGAAGATGGCAAATTTTATTTTTTAGAAATGAATACTCGAGTTCAGGTCGAACATCCAGTTACAGAAATGGTAACTGGTATTGACATAATTAAAGAGCAAATTTGGATTGCCTATTCAGGTGATACAGCTTTAAAACAGTCTGACATAAATCCTAGGGGCCATGCTATTGAATGTAGAATTAATGCTGAGGATCCAAGTAATAATTTTCAACCTTCTCCGGGTAAAATAGGAATGTGTCATCAACCATCAGGTTTTAGAACTAGGGTTGATGGATCTATATATCAAGGTTATAAAATTACTCCTTATTATGATAGCATGATCTGCAAAGTTATAACACATGGAAGAAATAGAGAAGAGGCAATTCAAAGAATGTTGAGATCGCTTGATGAATTCGTAATTGAAGGTATAATAACAACTATTGATCTACACAAAGTATTGCTGAAAAACCAAAAATTTATAAGTTCTAATTTTAATGTAAGTTGGCTTGATAAAGAAAAAGTTATTTAACTATAACATTTTTTTAGCCAAACATCATAAACTGGATGATCAAAAGGTTTTATTGATGGGCTTGAGGCAAACGTCCAGTCGTTAAAAACGAAAACTTTATCATTGTTTTCTAGAGTTTTGTCCGCTACCTGCATATATGCTGTAATTTCTGGGTCATCATCAAATTTTGAATTATAACATTTTAATACTTTTATAATCAAATTTTGGAAAGCAAATTCTTCTCCAACTTGAATTTTAATAATTGTATTTTTTGAACTAACTTTATCAAGAACGCTCAATTCAGCGAATGTCTCACTTATTTGAAAGGAGTCTGCGAATAAATTATTAAAAATAAAATAAAAAAAAATCGTAAATAACAAAAAATTATTTTTTCCAGCTTTTATATTTTTTTTTAATTTCATTATTATATTTTTTAGGATGATATGAATTATTAGATCCAGTTTGATTAGGCAAATGCTCTTTTTGCCAATCATATTTTTCTAAATCGTGTTTATTCTCTATTTTATTGTTCATATAGTGCATCCAGGAATACCATTCGTTAGGAATTTTTGACGCTTCTACTTCTCCATTGTACACTACCCATCTTCTTCCTGATTTGCTTTCGTAGTATTTATTTCCATTTTTGTCTTTACCAATTAATTTTCCAGAGAATAATATTTGTAATCTTGTTCCAAAGGTCTGATGATTCCACCAAGTAAAAATTTGTTTAAATATTGTCAACATAAAAAAAATTATTTTTTCAATTTAAAATTGTAAAAATTAAATTAGACTTAAATTTTTAATTTATATATACATTAATTCTTTAAGATTCAATTTTATAAAAAATAAGGAATTTAAATGGCAAAATTTTTAGTAGAAACATATTACACATGTAGCTTCAAGGTCAGTCACTATTTAGACAATATTGATGAAGAAAATGTTAAAAATATTGAAAAAAGGGAAGACGGGAAATTCGAAATCCTAGATGTAAAATTAGACAGTCGTAAGACAAAAAATTTGGAAAAAATTGATAAAAATAAAATAAATGTTGTTAAAAAAGATCTTCCTAATCCAAATCAAGGAAATGCATTGAAGTTAAATAAAGAAATCTTAACCAAAAATATTCAAGATAATAATGGTAGAAGATTTAGTATGCCAGATAGAAGGAAAGGATATATACAAAAAGCATCAATAGGTGACCATAAAGTCTATTTACATACTGGGGAATATGAAGATGGTAAAATAGGAGAAATATTTATTGATACTAGCAAAGAAGGAGAATTAGTAAAGGCTACTATGAATAACTTTGCAATCGCAGTATCTCTTGGTCTGCAATATGGTGTTCCACTTGATGAATTTGTTAATGCTTTTGTTGATACAAAATTTGAACCTTCTGGAAAGGTGTTTGGAAATGACAGAATCTTAAGTGCCACATCAATTCTCGATTACATATTTAGAGAGTTAGCAATATCTTACTTAAATAGAGAAGATCTAGCACATACCCCATCAATTGGTGGGTCTGAAGCCTTAGATGAGTCTGCTACAGAAGAAAATAGTGAGGAAAAAACTCAGTTATTAAAACTAGTAAAAGATATTACTAGTAAAGGGTTTGTAAGAAGCAATTACAAGAAAAAATTTGTAGATTTATCTGATATAAGGATAAATCTTAAAGGAAAAAAGTAATTAATTTTTTCTTTTGATTGTTAAATTTAGTTCTTTAAGTTGATCATCAGAAACTTCGGATGGTGCATTCATCATCAAATCTTGAGCGTTTTGATTCATAGGAAACATAGTAACTTCTCTAATATTTTTTTCGTTAGCTAGCAGCATTACTATTCTGTCAATTCCTGGTGCAATACCACCATGCGGTGGAGCTCCATAGCTTAATGCATTAATCATTCCACTAAATTTACTATTTACGTCAGTTTTTGAGTATCCAGCAACCTCAAATAGTTTATACATTAATTCAGGAATGTGATTTCTTATAGCTCCAGATGATAATTCTATTCCATTGCATACAATATCATATTGGTATGCTTTAAGATTTAAAGGATTTGATAAATCTAATTTTTTCAGATCACCTTGTGGCATAGAAAAAGGATTGTGGCTAAATTTAATTTTTTTATTTGTTTCATCAATTTCATACATAGGATAATCAACTATCCAACAAAATGAAAAATAATTGTTGTCTATTAAATTTAAATCCTCAGCAATTTTATCTCTTGCTGAACTTAATATTTTTTCTACATCATCTTTTTTTCCGCATGAGAGAAATACTGTGTCACCAGATTTTGCATTGGTTTTTTTCATTATTTCTAATAAAGAGTTTTCCGAAAAAAATTTTCCAATTGGACCTTTTGCACTAATTTTATCTCCTCTTTCTATCGTAAAATATGCAAGACCAGATGAACCTTGATTTTTTGCCCATTTATCAATTCCATCAAAAAAACTTCTAGGTTTATCTAAAGTATTTTTAGTAACTAGAGCTCTAACTACAGATCCATTTTTCACTAATTTTTTAAAAATTTCAAATTTTACATCTTCTCTCTCAAAAATATTTGTTAAATCTGATATTTCTAAAGGATTTCTTAAATCAGGCTTATCTGAACCATATTTAAGCATTGCATTTTCATAAGTAATTCTTGGAAACTTTTCATGTAGAATTTTTTTGTTACTGAATGTTTTAAATAATTTTAAAAATAATGTTTCAATTACTTTAAAAACATCTTCTTGTTCAACAAAAGACATTTCGACATCTAATTGATAGAATTCTCCAGGGCTTCTGTCTGCTCTTGCATCTTCATCTCTGAAACATGGGGCTATTTGAAAATATTTATCAAAACCAGATATCATTGTAAGTTGTTTAAATTGCTGAGGAGCTTGTGGTAAAGCATAAAATTTTCCTGGATTTAGTCTGCTGGGAACAAGAAAGTCTCTTGCACCTTCTGGGCTAGATGAAGTTAGTATAGGGGTTTGAAATTCCAAAAAACCAAGTTTTAGCATCTCATTTCTTATAAAAGAGATTACCTTTGACCTTAAGATAATATTTTGATGTATCTTTTTTCTTCTTAAATCTAAAAATCTATATTTAAGTCTTATTTCTTCTGAGTATTCTTGATCAGAAAAAACTGGCAATGGTAATTCTTTTGTTTCGCCTAAAATATCTATGTTTTTAATTTTGACTTCAATTTCGCCAGTAGAAATACTTTTATTTACTGTTTCATCTGATCTTTCAATTACAAAACCTGATATTTTAATTACAGTTTCTAAAGATAATTTTTCGATTTTTTTAAAAACTTCATTACTTTTATCAATAACGCACTGTGTAATTCCATAATTATCTCTTAAATCTATAAATAAAAGATTTCCATGATCTCTTTTTTTATTTATCCAGCCTGACAAAGAAATTTCTTTTTCTTTATGCGATTTATTTAATTCTCCACAGTTATGGGTTCTGTATTTATTCAATTTATAAAATCTCTTTTATTGTTTTAAAGTTAATTGGTTTTTTTTTTTTTAAACTTAATTCGTCAATCTTATATATAAATTCATCGATTTTTCTATAAGATCTATCAATCCTGCCAATAATGAAATTAATAATTTTTTTTTCAATTTTTATCTGACGATCAGAAAAATTCTTTAATATTATAGCAAATATCAATTCATCATCTGGATTTTCTATTCTAGCATAAAGACAATTTCTTGATCTGGATGTTAAATCAGGCAAATTAAATTTTATTTCATTTAATGGTCTAATTGAATTTATAAGTAAATATTTATTATCTTGATCTATCAAATTAAATATTGAGTAAATTAATTTTTCTTCATCACAATTTTCAAAATCATCTATAATTATGGATTCATAAAGTTTTATCTTATTAAAAATAGTGTTGTTTATTTCATTTCCATTAATTATTAGTGCTTTTGATTTTAACTTAAAAATATTAGCTAAATGACTTTTGCCAGAAAATTTTTCGCCTGATATATTAATTATTTTTTTACTCCAATCTGGCCATTTATTAATTAAATTAAATGCATCGGAATTACTTTTTGAAAGATAAAAGTCATGCTCATTAAAATTAATCTTATAATCTAATTCTAAAAGTAATTGATTGAGTTCGCTCATTTTACTTTCCAGTTTGATGATGAGGTATCAACATTTATATCGTGAGCCAAAATATCCTTCAAAAATCTTTTCGGGCTACTACTATAGTTTATTTTATATACGGTATTGAGATTATCGAATTTTTCAATTTGGTAGTTATTTATAAAATCCAACTTTGAAAGTGCGTGTTCTAATTTTAATGATTTATTAATATTAAAAGACTCTACTATTAGACGAATTGGAACAGAACTAGCTGGATTCATTTTATTGACGGACTTCCAATTATCTTCGTATATATTTTTAATATTAAGAATAATTGATTTTAATTGTGATTGA
>CABZXV010000020.1 GCA_902529785.1 uncultured Pelagibacteraceae bacterium | reverse complement strand
AATCAACAGATCATGACAAATTTTGGTGTGTTCCTTTACCAAAAGGTAAATCTTATAAAAGGTTTTTAGATTTTCAGAATGACGTAGCAGTTTCTGATATTGAGCTAGCTTTAAGAGAAGGTTTTAGGTCTATCGAGCATGTAAAAAGATATACAACACTTGGTATGGCTACCGACCAAGGAAAAACGAGTAATTTAAATGGATTACAATTAGTTTCTGATATTGAGAATAAAGTTGTTCCACAAGTTGGACATACGACTTTTAGACCTCCTTATACCCCAGTTTCAATTGGAGCAATTGTAGGAAGAGAAGTTGGTAAGCATTCTAAACCAACAAGGAAATCACCTATGCACTCATGGCATGAAAAAAATAATGCAGTATTTGTTGATGCAGGGGTTTGGTTAAGACCAAGATATTACAAGCAAGGAAATGAAGGGTTATTTGAAGCATCAAAAAGAGAGGCAAAGAATGTAAGACAAAATGTAGGCGTATGTGATGTTACAACATTAGGTAAAATAGATGTTAAAGGACCAGATGCAGCAGAATTTTTAAATAGAGTTTATACTAACGCTTGGCTTAAACTTCCAGTAGGTAAAGCAAGATACGGTGTAATGTTAAGAGAAGATGGAATTGTAATGGATGATGGAACAACAACAAGGATTTCCGAAAATCATTATCACATGACAACTACAACAGCTCAAGCAGCAAATGTTCTATCTCATTTAGAATATTATTTACAACTAGTGTGGCCAGAATTAAATGTAAACGTTGTATCAACCACAGAGCAATGGGCAGGTGCAGCAATCGCAGGACCTAATTCTAGAAAATTATTAATGAAATTATTCCCTAATTTAGATGTTTCAAACGAAGGTTTACCATTTATGGGATATAAAGAAGCTGATTTATTTGGAGTTCCTGCAAAAATTTACAGAATTTCGTTTTCTGGTGAGTTGGCATATGAGATTAATGTTGAGTCCGATAATGGATATTTCATGTGGGAAAAAATCATGGAAGTTGGACAAGAATTTCAAATACAGCCATATGGAACTGAAGCTTTATCAACTCTAAGAATAGAAATGGGCCATGTTGCAGGATCTGAATTAGATGGAAGAACAATCCCTTACGATGCATCTTTAGAAGGGCTAGTTAGTAAGAAAAAAGATTTTATAGGCAAAAGATCTTTAAACAGATCTGCCTTTACATCTACGGATAGAGAAAAATTAGTTGGCGTAGTTCCAATTGATAAAACTACAAGTATACCTGAGGGATCTTACATAGTAAAAGATCCAAAAGCAAAATTACCTAATCCAAAATTAGGTCATGTTTCGGCTTCGTGTTGGAGTGTTGAATATGATAACCCATTTTCTTTAGCAATAATTAAAGATGGTAAAAATATGATAGGACAAAAACTCTTTGCTATGTCACCTTTAAAAAACAAAACGATACCTGTAGAGATTGTCTCTTCTCATTATGTAGATCCTGAAGGAAAGAGAGTTAGATCATGACGATGATATCACCTTTGCAGAACATTCATTCAGAGGGCTCTTATGGAAATTTTGAAAATAAAACTGAAAATGAATTATTGAAAATTTCTGAGTTAAAAAATTTATTAATTGTTCAAATAGTTCAATACAAAAATTCTTCAATTAAAATAAATGATATAAAACTTGATAATTTGCAATTTGTTAATGAAGCACAAAAAGTTGTCGCAAATGAAAATTTAAGAATATTGTGGAATTCACCAAATAATTGGCTTGTTGTTTCTAAAAAAAAAGAACTTTTTAGTGAAATTTTAAAAAATTTTAATGATAGCGACTTTGCTGTTACAGATCTCTCACACTCAAAAGCAATTATAGAAATAGAAGGACCTAATGTTAAAGAGGTTTTAAAAAAAGGTTGTCCGTTTAATTTCAATATATTTACTAAAAATATGTGCATCAACTCATCATATAACGGAATATCTTTTTTAGTTGATATGGTTGAAGATGATCCTGAAAAAGCTCGAATTTTTTCACTTCGTAGTTTTGGGGAATCTATGTACCACTCAATAACTGATGCTTCACTAGAATATGGCTATAAATGTATCTAGAAACTATTCTAAAGTTTTAAATCTTGTTTTTTGAATAATAAATACGAATAAAATTGGTAAAATTAAAGTCAGCAATGTTACAGTTATTAATAATATTCCCAATTCTGAGTAGTCAGCAGTCGTCAATATTGCATTAGTCACTTTATCCTTGACTTCACGAGTAATTGTGTAAATTTCATTTAAGTATTTTGTTCCTAAAGCACTTGCTGATAGCGCCAAATTTGTAAAAGACGCAAAAACTGCAAAAAAAGTAGCTTTTAAGTGCGAAGGCGCATTCTTAGCAATCCATGCTAGTAAAGGTATCATTGAGACCTGACCTAAAGGTGACTCTAAAGCTGTATTAATTAGTGCAATAAATTTAGCATCAACAATTCCATTTGTTATTGATGAAGTCCAATTATGAAATCCGTAATACATCCCAACACTTGGCAAAAATAATATTGCACCAGCAATTGACAAAACTACAATAATTTTTGCTATTGAATTATTTGACATAAAAGGTCTAAGCAAAATAATTCCTAACAATGTTAAGACCGAAGCTAGTAATGATAATATAGAAAAAAACTGCTCGTTAAATTTTAGCTCATCTATTTCGAACCAAGATAGTCCTGGACCTGGACCTGGCATTGCTCTAAATACAAATATAATCACAGCCGTCCCCACAATCGTAGATCTTAAATTTTGAGGCAGTTCTTTTATCAATTTACTCATCAGGAACAAAATAATTACCATAGATCCTAAAAAAACTATTTCTTGAGCGAAAGGAACTCCGAAGGAACCAACGCTGAGTGTAAAAATTACAAAAATTAAACTACCACCTAAAATCCACCAATTAATCTCTGTTTTTTCATGTTCGTAATTATCTTCGTTACCGACTAAACCCTGACCAATTAATTTATTTTTTTTTTTATTTTTAAGATAGTTAGCAAAAATTACTCCTAAAATTGAAACAAATGGTATTACTAGTGCATAAATATAAATTGATCCATAGAGTTCTATTTTGTCCGCTTGCTCTAAAGTATCTACGCCTTTAAATAAGATTACATTTACTAAAGCAACTAGAACAGTACCACCGATAATTGCAAATCGTCCAAGTGTCTGCATTGTAGTATGCATTGTTTTAATCTGATCTTGTGAAAATTTTTGACCTTCTTCATTAACAATTGGAACAGCTTCTACTGTCATTGCATCTGCAACAACATCTTGAACCACATATCCAATGGGAGCTAAAAGAACACTTATTACAAACCAAGTCTCTACTTTTAGAATTGTGGACATCCATTCCGTATGGATAATTAATCCATACATTATCAATAAGCTTAAACCAATTAGTGTAGCTCCTACATAAACCATATAATTTTTTTTGTTCCAAATTAGATCTACTAAATGACCTAATGGCATTTTTAGTGCCCAAGGAATACCAGCCCAAAACCCTAGCCCAGCAAGAAAGGCTGCTGATAAATTAAGATAATCTTTAACAAAAAATGTACCCACTATTCCTGTTAAACCTGAAATTCCAGCTGCAAGATAAATCATTAAAGGTGGTAAATAAGATAGTTTAAATTGTCTTCCTAAATCTAGTAAAGTGGAGTCGATAAATTTGGAGATTTGATTCATAAATTTATTCAATTATTTTTAATTTTATTAACTTAGTATTCTTTGTCTCATTACACCACAACTCGTAACTTTCACACACTCTCCACAGATGGTTAATAGCTCTTTGAGAAATATCTAAAGGAAAATGGCTTTTTGCATAGTATAAATCAGGAAATTTAATTAATTGCTTCATCATTGCTTCTTTTTGAAGATTTAAAAGCCGAATTACTTCAGCAGAGATTTTTTCTCCAGAATTATTATCAATATAATTATTTTTTTTTAACTCTTCAAACCAATCATCATGATACTTACCACTACTTATTTTTTCATATAGCGGTGAACCAATGAATCTTTCCATAGCATCAATATTACTTATATTTTGCTCTTTACTTTTAATTTCACATATTGCCAAATAAATAACTTCTGCAACATAAAGTATATAAGGTTTGGTCAAATTTTTTTTCATGAAATTATAAATTTAAACTATAATAACACGAATTTGGATCCTCTTTGTAATGTGCAAAAGGTTTGCATTTTTTGAATCCAAAATTTTTAAATAATTTTCTTGCTGGGGCAAAAAATTCTCCAGCTCCTGTTTCAACACTTAATTTTTTAATTCCAATTTTTTTTGATTTATCTATTAAATGTGTGATAATTTTCTCTCCATATCTTTTTTTTCTAAATTTGTCTGCAACCCTAATTGACTTAAATTCCCCATGTTCTTCTGAAAGGGTTTTTAAAGCTCCGCATCCAATTAAATCATTATTCTCCCATAAACTCCAAAATTTTATACTGGGAACTCTCAAACCTTGTACATCTAATACATGTGAACTGCCTTCTGGTGATACAGACCTTAATTCAATAAAATGAATTCTAAGAAGTTCATTTACTTGTGGGTTATCAAAGTTATTTTCTATTGATTTAATCATTTTGAAGAACATATAATCTAAAAACAAATTAAACCAATATTAAATATATGTGTGGAAGATACGTAGTTACTAATGCTGTCGCAAAAACAAAAAATATTGTAAAAACTGCAATTAATGTTCAAGACAGTGATAATTATAATGCACACCCATATCAAAATCTTCCTGTAGTCAAAAAATATAAAAACGGCAATACTGTTGAAAATCTTAAATGGGGAATTATCCCATCCTGGGCAAAACAGAAAGACTTTAAAGCCTTGATAAATGCAAGATTAGAAACAATTGATGAAAAGGTTTCATTTAAAAAACTTATAAAAACACAAAGATGTGTAGTTGTTGCCGATGGCTTCTACGAGTGGAAAAGAACAAAAGATAACAAAATTCCATATTATTTTTTCAGAAATGATAAAAAGACAATTTTTATAGCTGCAATTTACGATGAAGGCCAATTTTGCATGATAACTGAGGAGGCAAGCCAAAATATTTCAGAAATTCATCATAGACAACCAGTAATACTTTATGAAAAAGATATTGATAAATATTTAAACATTGAACATTTTGGCTCAACTTTTTTAAAAGATTGTAACAAAGTAAGTTTGACTTTTCACGAAATATCTAAGGATGTAAATAAACCAACAAATAATAGCGCCTCATTAATTCAACAAATTTAAGATACTATTTTTCAATAATTGTTATATGACCCATTTTTCTTTTATTTTTTATATCTTTTTTAAGATAGTCAAAAAAGAATTCATTCTGAGAAAATTTTTTGTTTCTATATATTGAAATATCATCACCTATTAAATTTATCATTTTGGCATTATATATTTTCTTTGTTTTAATTTTTTCTAAACCACATACAGCCCTAACATGATTTTCAAATTGACTTATATTGTGAGAATTAATTGTCAAATGTCCTGAATTATGAACTCTGGGAGCTATTTCGTTAGCATATAAATTATCATTTTTGTCAATAAAAAACTCTACACATAATGTTCCAATATAATCTAAATCCTCTACAATTTTTTTTGACCACTCAGTGGATTTAATTATAATTTCTTTCGAAACGTCTGCAGGGATTTTAGAGTGCTTTAAAATTTGGTCTTCATGAACATTTTCAATTGGTTCATATATTTCATATTTTTGATTACCAAATCTTGTAATGATAACAGATATTTCTTTTTTTAAATTAATGAATTTTTCTAATATATATTCTTTAGAAAAATCTATTTCATTAGTTATATCCTTTTTGCTATTTAATTTGTATTGACCTTTACCATCATATCCTAATGTAGTTGTTTTTAGTAATCCTGGCAAAAAATTTTCATTTTCTTTTAATTCGTCTATATGTTTTATAGAAACATATTGGGTGGTTTGAATATTTATATCATTGAGAAAATTTTTCTCTTTTAATCTATTTTGGATTAAATTATTAATCTCAGGTTTAGGCAAAACTGTTTTTTCATTATTTATACTTTGAAGAATATTAAATGGAATATTTTCAAATTCGTAAGTAACTAAATCGACACTATCGATAAATTCCTGAGTAATTGATTTGTTATCATATTTTCCATATATGAATTTTTCCGTAAAGTTTTTAGCTGGCGCATTCTCATCATCGCTTAAAATAACAGTTTTAATGCCAATTTTGTTAGCAGCTACAGACAGCAAACTTCCAAGTTGACCTCCACCTATAATTCCTAAAATAGGATTTTTCATTTAATTTGGTTGTTTCTTAACAGATTTAGATTGTTTAGATCTCCATTTTATTAAGCTGTTTTTAATTTTAGGATCAAAATTAGAAATTATAGATGCTGCATACAATGCAGCATTTATGGCACCATCAGTTCCTATTGCAACTGTTCCAACCGGAATACCTTTAGGCATTTGGGCTATAGATAAAAGACTATCTAGACCTTTTAGTTTTTTACTTTCAATAGGAACGCCTATTACTGGTATTCTTGTTAATGCAGCAATCATGCCAGGTAAATGTGCAGATCCTCCTGCGCCTGCAATAATAACATTAATGTTTTTCGACTCTGCTGATTTTGCATAATTGAACATTCTCTCAGGTGTTCTGTGAGCAGAAACAATATAAGTTTCATAATTAACTTTGAGTATTTTAAGAGTTTTTTCACATAATTTCATTGTGGAATAGTCAGATTTGCTTCCCATTACAATGGATACTCTGTGACTATATCTTTTCTTTTTCATGCTAAGTTTTTGAATTAATATAATCAATATAGTCTTAAAATTAAAACTAGTCGACAAAATTTGTAATAATTATAATGTGTTATTAATATGAATTATCGAATTGATAATCTTCAATATTGCAACTGGTCAAGAGATATTTTTAAAATCAACAGAGATGCTGGACTGAACGCAGTACATGCAACAGTGGTATATCATGAAGACTATGATGAATTTTTAATTAAATTAAAAGAATGGGAAAACTTATTTAATGAAAATTCAGATCTAATATTTTTGGGAAAAACTTTTGAAGATATTATAAAGGCTAAGTCAGAAAATAAAACTGCAATATTTTTTGGTTTTCAAAACTGTTCTCCAATTGAGGACGATATTAACTTAATTGAGAAAGTTCATCTTCATGGATGCAGATTTATGCAACTTACTTATAATAACCAATCTCTTTTAGCTACAGGATGTTATGAAAAAAACGATTCTGGTGTGACAAATTTTGGAAGAGAAGCTATAAAAGAAATGAATCGAATTGGAATAGTTATTGATATGTCGCATTCAGGTGAAAAAAGTACATTAGATGCTATAGACATTAGCGAAAAACCAATTGCGATTACTCATGCTAATCCGTATTTTTGGCATAGTGCTTTAAGAAATAAATCTGAAACACTTTTAAAACATTTATCAAACAGTGGAGGAATGCTTGGGCTTTCTTTATATGCACATCATCTAAAAGATGGAACAAATTGTAAATTAGATAGCTTTTGTGAAATGGTTGCAAAAACCGTTGAAATAATGGGCGTAAAAAATATAGGTATTGGCTCTGACCTTTGTTTAAATCAACCAAATAGTATCGTTGAGTGGATGAGGAATGGAACGTGGAGTAAAACAAAAAATTATGGTGAGGGAAGTAAAAGTAAACCTGAATTTCCTGATCAACCCGAATGGTTTATTGATGCAAGAGGTTTTAGTAATTTAGAAAAAGGATTGAAAAAAATTGGTTTTAATGAAAATGAAGTAAATGATATTTTAGGAAACAATTGGTTTAACTTTTATAAAGGAATTAATTAATGGAAATTAAGTTAAGAGACCCTAAATCCCTGATGAAGTTGTCTAAACTTGGTTCTTTTCATCAATCAAAACTCTCTTTTTTAAGATCTTTCTTAAAAGAATTTAAAGATTGGAGATATAGTAGAGATTTATTTCAATTAAATGACAAAGGATTTGGTAGGGCGATTTATTCTTTCACTAAAGAAAAAAAAACTTATTCTTTAATTTGTTTTGCTAATGAAATAAATGATGACGAAAGGTCAGATAGAGTTATTGCCACTAAATGGGATGCCGCATTTACTTTATTTGATGGAATCCCAACAAAAGAAGATGTTGATAGACTTAGTAATAATGTGCCAAAACAAGAGGTTGGAAGGCTATCTTACAAAGAATTAACCCTATCAAGAGCTAATAAATCTGTCAGGTTGTTTAATCATGTGGTTGAAAACTTATCAAAAGGTCAACAACCAGATAAAGAATATCTATCTAAAGTTGGTTATCTTTATAGAACCACTGCAGTTTACGGTTCAGGTAAGTTTGGTTTAGCTGATAGATTTAGGATTAAAAATAGGGATGAAATTTGTGGGCCATTTAGACTAGAGATGATGTTGGTTTACTTAGTTAGACAATTTACATTTGACCAAGTTAACCATATTGCAAAAAGTATAAGTCCTAAAAATGCTGTTGAACTAGATAACAATATCAGCAGAACTCTAGGTATAGGAAATTCTACAGGACTAGGTATGGCACCATTTATAGTAAACCATCCCACTTTACTTAATAACTGGATAACTGCTAGAGAAACAGTTTTAAAAAAAATAAGAGAAATAGAAAAAGTTTCTAAAAATGATTTAGATATTTTTTATCAGTGTTTAATTAAATCACTAAAAAATATCACCAGCTGGCATACTGACAGTGAATTTCAAAAAGAAAAAATTAAAAATTTAATATTTGATTTGAAAAAATTTATAAAATTTATGAAAGATGAATTTAAATTTGAAAATTCTTATCAATTTAATAATATTTATATGTGGGCTGAGGAGAATTTAAATGATGAGTGTATTGAGTATATTGTTTCTATGATGATGGAGCCATATGATAAAATAGTAGATCCTTTAGTATCTAAAATGAGTTCAAATGAAGAAAAATACTTCAATATTCCTGTTGAAAGAACTATCGAGGATTTAAGAAATATAATTGAAAAGAATTACTCTGAAATTTTGAAAATTGATTTTAGTAAGGAAGAAAATAATAAAAATTTCTGGTTTATTTCAAAAAATAAAGAGGAGCCAAGAATAGGGGATAGGTATATCGATGATGGATCAAATTTAGAACAACCACTTGCAATCGCAAGGGATATCAAAAAGCTTTATGACATAGTATTTTCAAAAAAAAATAGTTCCAAAATTGGAAAATTTTTATTGGATAATAATCATTTAAGACATGTAGTAAGGAGAGTATTTATTTCTGAAAAATGTCCTTATGCAGAAATTCAAGATAATACAATTGGTTCAAAATTAATGCCTATTGATATGTTAAGGCTTAAGTTGTCTTTTTTTGGTGCAATAAAATTTGATCCTAGATCAGACAAGTGGTTACGTATTTGCATGTTTCAGGGTGCACCTTTGCCATCAGAACTCTCAAATTTTGATAATTATTGGATGTATAATTAATTTCGTATGAGAAGTTATAGCGAAATAGAAACTACAATTAAAAGAGCAACTAAGGCTATAGGTTTTTCATGGGGTATTTCTGAGGAAGTTGGAAAAAATATAAGATTACTTGAAATGTTTGGTTTGCCAGGACTTAAAAATCTTAACCAATACTTTAAAATTTATAATATTAGTAACTTTGAAAATATTGGAGAAATTTCACCTTCAAATACAGCAAAAGGATATTATTGTCCGATATTTTGTGGGTTAAATTTTTATGATCAATCACCTGTAATTTCAAAATTTAATGAAATTGAAATTAATAAAATAGCTTTTCCTCTCATATTTTTATCTTTTTTAAGTAGGGCGTCAGAGATTATTGGTAAAAGAATATTCTTAAAAATGGACAATAAAGAGTTTTTGTTTAATTTTAATGAATCTATTTATTCTAATTATTTAAGTGGAGATATTTTAGAAAAATCAGACAAAATAAATATTAAATTTTTAGATAATAAAAATAACTTCTCCGAGGATGATTGGTTAGAAATGCATAAACTTTCAATTAAAACTTATGTTGAGGAAAGCGAGGAGTCTAAATCAAGAACTGCAGGGGCTGGTTTAACAGATAATGACTGATAAAAAAAAAGATGATTTTTTGGAGAAAAATTTAAAAGATTTAGACGAGATTTGTGAAGAATGTCATAAAGAAGATGAAAGCGTTACACAAAATTTAATTATGACAGGATACAAATTGTGTAAATCTTGTAGAACCTCAAAGACTGTATTTCCTCTTTAACTTATATTGCTGACTGGGATTGAATTCATTCTATTAATAATGAATGTTATTGAGAGAAAAGCGATTATAAGAAAAGATAAAAACACTACTCCAAAAGATTTTAGATTAGACTTTAAATTCAATATTTGCTTTGTAGATATAATTAAAGAAGCAAATATCCAAAACTGTGTAAGAAAAATTATAGGCAAAACTAAGTCTGGTGTAACTGCAAAAAATCTTATTAAACCTGGTGCGTGTGCATATCCTACGGCGATTAATACTTTTTTAAATGGAACCTTGCTGCCTTTGTCTGGAAAGATTTTTACTCCTATTACAAAAATAAAAATTGCCCAAACAAACCATGTTAGTAAAGCTGTCAAACCAGATATGCCAATTGAGGTTTTTATTATTGAATTTGCCGCTACAGCACCTGCAACTCCATCAAGTATCATTACAAGACCTGCAAAATATATTGCAGCTTCTCCAAAGTATTTATTATCTTTGTATAAGCTTCTATCTAATTTTAATGATTTAAAAAAAATCTCTAGAAATTGTGCTAGCATAAGTTTTAAGGGAGAAGTTTTGCTCCTCCCTTATAATTATTTAACCTTTTACAACTTCTCTTGTATTCGCGTTGTAAGACTCTTTAAATGGTATATCAACAACTACTGCATCTACAGGTTTGCCTGGAGTTTCAGAATATTTTTCAGGCAAGTGTACCTTGAATTTAGATCCTACTTTTCCTTTTGGAAAACCATTTGCGTTCAATGTTCCATCAAAAGGCACATAACCCATTGCAATATTTTGTTTTTTTTCAGGGTGATACCAAGGCGAAGTAATAAACCCAATTGGCTCACCACCACCTTCATCTGAAATTAACCAAAAATCAGGAGCGTATTCCTCAATTGGCTTTCCACCTAATTCTAATCCAACCAATTGAAGTTTATAAGGTTTATGTCCAGCTTTTAAATCAGCTTTCATTTTTTCAAGGGCTTTTTTTCCAACATAATCTGCTTTCTTATTCCATTCACCTTTACCGGATAATGAAACTTGATAACCTAAATTACATTGGAATGGATTGTGTTGATTGTCCATATCTTGACCCCAAGAAAGAATTCCAGCTTGAATTCTTCTGTGGTGCGCAGGTGCAATAACCATTAGGTTATGCTTTTTTCCTGCTTCAAGAACTGCATTCCACATATCCTCTGCATATAAAGTACATTCTCTTAAATATATCTCATATCCGGCCTCACCTGAAAACCCTGATTGAGATATCACGCAACTTCTTCCCCCAACCTTAGCTTCAGCTAAACCATAGAAAGGCATATTATCGAAATCAACTTGATCACCACATAAATCTTTCATTAATGCCTTTGACTTTGGTCCTTGAATTTGAACCGGACTTACATCTATTTCATCTATTTCTACATTAAATCTCTCATCAGAGTTAACCCCTTGTAAATAAAGTCCTATATCACTATCAGATAAACTGAACCAAAATTCGTCTTTTGATATTCTTAAAAGTATAGGATCATTTAATACGCCGCCATATGCATTGCAAAGAATTACATATCTTGCTCTCATTGGAGAGATTTTTGTAGCATCTCTTGTTATTACATAGTCTACAAATTTTTCTGCATCAGGACCCTTTACTCTAATTTGTCTTTCAACAGCAACATTCCACATTGTTACATGATTAACAATTGCATCGTACTCGACCATTGCACCACCATCTTCAGGTTTTACATAGCCTCTTGGATGATAAATACGATTGTATACAGTTGCTCTCCAACAACCAGCTTGCATTGATAAATGCCAGTATGGTGATTTTCTTACACGTGTTGAAATTAACATTTCAACTTTTGTTGGTCCGCTTTGTCTTAAATTATAAGGCACTTTTCTATCAGATTGATCTACTGATGTTATGTGTCTTAGCTTACTATAGTCAAATTCTTTAGACATAGTTATTCTCCTTCAACCACTTGTTTGTTTCCTTCAAGCCGCCGAATGTATAAATGTGAAAATAATCAGTATGCGATTTAACTTTCCCAATTAGATCATTAGGGTCTTTAGGTTTCAATAAATCTAATGCCTTAGTAAAATTAGATTTAAGAAAGTTAATGGAATTTTTTGCCCCTACAATATTTGCAAACTTTATTAAGCTTGAAATTTTCATTGGCCCAGTTATCCCAACATGAACTGGTATCGTTTGTTTAGAAATAAAATCAACGATAGGCTGAGCATCAAGTAACCATTGAGTGACTATATAATCAGCATAAGGCTTTTTATCTATCATAGCTTTTTCTAAATCTGAATCGGATATATCAGGACTCCCCTCAGGATGTCCAGCAATTCCGATCTTTATCCCATCAAAATATCCTGTTTCTAATATCTGATAGGAGCTATCAAATTTTCCAATTGGTTCACGACTACCTCCAATAACAAGAACTTGTTTTACACCTAAATCTTTACATCTTAAAACATACTCTTTTAATTCACTTTCGCTATTAATTGATCTAGCTGGAAAATGAGGAACTGGGTTAAAACCTTTTTTTACCAAATCTCCAGACTTGTCAGCAGTCTCCCTATAATCACCTCCAGGTAGCATTGTGACATATACATCTTTCACACTTGGTAAAGTATCAAGATCAGTGTGAGGTCCAATTTCTAATGAAAAATTCATTAATGAATAATTATTTATTTTAAAATAACTGTCTAGAAAAATATTAGATCAAAGTGTCAGGGTTACTTTTTCTGACCTCTGTGTTTTTGAATTCTTTGACCATACTGCTGTGTAACTCTGTCAAAGATGATTGCTAGAGCTACTATTGCCAAACCATTCATCATTCCAAGTGCTAAATATTGATTAGAAATAGCTTGCAAAATAGGCACCCCCAGACCTTTAACGCCTATCATTGATGCAATTACCACCATAGCTAAAGCCATCATAATTGTTTGGTTAATTCCAGCAAAAATTGTCGGTAACGACAATGGTATTTGTACAGATTTTAATTTTTGCATTGGAGTTGCACCAAAAGCCTCACTTGCCTCAAGTGTTTCTTTATCTACTTCTCTTATTCCAAGATTTGTCAGCCTTACTACCGGTGGTAAAGCATAAATACAAACTGCCAATAAACCAGGCACTTTTCCAATACCTAAAAGCATAATTATAGGTATAAGGTAAACGAAACTTGGAATAGTTTGCATCATATCCAAAACGGGTAAAATTGCTTTTTCTGCTCTGCTTGATTTAGACATTAACACACCAATTGGAATACCGACTACAATACAAACTAATGTTGAAACAGATATTATTGCAACAGTAGCCATACAGTTTTTCCACATTCCAAAATAACCAATAATCATAAAACAAACTATTGTACCTATTACCAGTTTAATACTTCTTGATCCAATCCATGCCAACAAAGCAAATACACCTATTACTAATGGCCAAGGACTATTGACTAATAATTTTTCCAACCAAATTAAAAAATGCAAAAGTGGATCAAAAAAACCTTCAATTCCATCTCCATAGGCTCTTGAAAATTCTTTAAAACTAGAGTCTATTCCTTTTTTAAGCTCTCTTAAAGCTGTTCGATCCATTACAGGAATTTTATTAAAGAAATCCATAATTTTACTCAACCAAACCCACTAAAGAGTGGGTTTGGCAATATTTTATTTTATTAAAGTGCTTTTTTTATTTTTGCAGCAGCTTCACTTGAAACCCACTTAGACCAAACATCTTCTTGGTTTGTTAGGAATTCAATTGCAGCATCAGCACCCTCTGCTTGGTTTTCACCCATCCAAACTAACATACCGTTCATTACTGGACCTGGATAAGTTCTTTTTTTGAAATAATCCATACCAGCACTTCCAGCTGTATTTTTGAAATTGTCAGTTACGATTGTGTAAACTTCAGATTTTGTCCATGAAGTTGCTTTAGGGTCTCCACATTCTTGTTCTGGTAAAACTATACATTTATCCCAGTTATCTTTTCCACCCCAAGCTCCCATGTCCACAGCTCTCATATCATAT
>CABZXV010000019.1 GCA_902529785.1 uncultured Pelagibacteraceae bacterium | reverse complement strand
TTACTTTTACTTTATTTGGCCATTTATCTAATTTTTCTAAATCATCTAATAATTCTTGAGAAAATTTAGATATATTAAAGAACCACTGATTTAATTTTTTTCTTTCTACAACAGCTCCTGACCTCCATCCCTTTCCATCAATTACTTGTTCGTTGGCTAGAACTGTCTGATCTACTGGGTCCCAATTAACATAATTCTCTTTTCTATAAACCAAACCTTTTTTAAAAAGTTCTAAAAATAATAATTGCTGATTTCTGTAATAATCTTCAGAACAGGTCGATATTTCTCTATCCCAATCAATTGAAAGCCCAAGTCTTTTTAATTGTCCTTTCATCGTTGATATATTTTTATTAGTCCATTCTTTTGGATCTAACTTATTCTCTTTCGCTGCATTTTCGGCTGGCATTCCAAATGCGTCCCAGCCCATTGGGTGCAAAACATTAAAACCTTTCAATGTTTTATATCTTGATAGCACATCACCAATTGTATAGTTTCTTACATGACCCATATGAATTTTTCCAGACGGGTAAGGAAACATCTCTAGACAATAAAATTTTTCCTTCGATTTATCTATTTTTGCCTTAAAAGATTTTGAATTTTGCCACTTTTCTTGCCATTTAATTTCAACAGTTTTAAAATTATATCTTTCCATTGAATTTTCTAAATTTAGTTTTTAATTATTTAGGTCGCCAGTTTTACCTGAATATGGCTTAAAATTTTTATCTTTATTCTGTTTTTTGTAAATTGAGGCTTTGCTTAAAATTTCCCTTCTTAACTCTGCAACTAGTGTACCTGTTTTTTGTGTTACTTTACAATTTATTACTTCCTTACATTTTTTGTAAAAAACTTTAATATCTAAAGCGTCAGATCTAACTTCATTTGTCAAAAAACGAATGTATATTTTTACTGACTCATCAAAATTATTTCCATCTGAATACCAATCAGTAATTATTATTCCACCGCTATAATTTACAGATGAAAGTGGCATAAAATCAATTGTATCTAAAGAAGCTCTCCAAAGCACGTTTGCGCTAGCAAATAAAAAATCTCCACCTTTGCCAACTCCTTGTAAGTCCCTATCCAGTCTAAACCCTCTGCCTTCTTCAAGATTCTTTTTAACTCTTTCTTTTGGATCTGGTGGATTTTCTCTTGCATCTCCTCCAGGCATACTTTTGCAAGAGGTTAATGATAAAACAATTAATCCAATCAGTAAGTAAAGTGTGGATTTTTTAATTTTTGACAAAAAAAACATGTTAAAATCATTTGTAGATGAAAAAGACAAAAAATTAAAAGTTTTTTTTAAATTACGTAAAAAATAGCTTAAAATATGAATTTTTAGTGATGTAAAAATACAACACTCAGATAAAATTACCTTCTTATTTACGTTTTAACAGTAAATTATTTAAATAAATTGGTAAATATTCAGTGTTTAATATTAAACAAAACATAAACGAAAGGTAATAATATGAACAATCTAAAAAAAGTAGGATTGACAGCATTAGGTACTGCATTAGTAGCAACTTCAGCAACAGCTGCTGACTACTCAATTTCAGGATCTAGCTCAATCACTTTTGTTGGTTCAGACAACAAAGATACTGGTAACGGCTGGTCAATGGGTGACTCAGTTACTTTCAGTGCAAGTGGTGAAATGGACAATGGTATGACTGTTTCAACTAGCTTTGAACTTGACCATGAAAATATGGATGGTCACAGCATAGCGATTGATACTGGAGACTTAGGTAAAATCACATTTGCTGGAGGTTCAAACACTTCAGTAATTGGTTCTTGGGATGACTTAACGCCATCTGCAAATGAAGAATCATGGGGTATACCAGTTGGTGGAACTATTGGAAACGCTGATGGTGGTTCTGCTGTAACTCACAACATATTTATATATGACTATACTTTAATGGATGGTGTAGCTATTAAAGCTGCGTATGTACCATCACATACAACTGGAGCAGTAGAAGGTTCAGTTGACTATGGTGTACACTACACTGGAATAGAAGGTTTAGATATATATGCTGCAATGGGTGAAAACAACGACACTTCAAATGGAGCTGACGCATCAAACTTTGCAATTAAATATGCAATGGGAGCTATGACAATTGGTTACCAAGCGAACGAAGTTGACTACGGAACTGGTAGTGTAGATAGAGACTTTACTGCAATAGGTCTTTCTTACGCTGTAAGTGACGATACTTCAGTTTCAATTAACCAATCTACAATTGACTTCGAATCATCTTCATTAGATGACCAAGAAGCAACTGCAGTAAGTTTTTCACATACACAAGGTGGAATGACTATTTCAGGTTCATACGGTAGCATCGATAACGTAGGTGGTACTGCTACAACTGACAATAGTGGTTACGAGTTAAATCTTGCATTTGCATTCTAATTAGTTTGTAAATACTTATTTAAAAGGCCCCTTTTTAGGGGCCTTTTTTTTTACCTTTAAAATACGAAATTCCAGCAAATCCGATAGATTTTGTAAGCTTTAACAATTTTATATTTCTTTCTGAAATACCGCCTAAAGCAATAATTTTTTTTTTTGAATAGTTTGAAATTATTCTGAATTTATTAATACCAAGAAAGTTAGTATTTTTTTTAAATATAGAGGATAAAAATATTTCATTTACTCCTTGCATTTCTTTAATTCTAATTTGATTTAAATTGTGGGCAGATCCAATTAATAGAAAGTCTTTTTTAAAATTATAGCTAAGATGCTTATAACTTTTATTAAAAGATGGAATATATGCTCCATCTAAGTCTAATTTTATTGAAAGTTTTACATTATTCGAAATCACAAATTGGAGATTTTTTTTCCTACAATAGTTTTTTAAATGAAGTATCTCTGCTTCATTACTATTTTTTCTGTAATTTCTATATATTATTATTGTGTTTTCACATTGTTTAACCAAGTTACTTTTGTTAAATTTATCTATAAAGTAGTATTTTTTGAAAAACTTTTTATGCATGAAACTGTCCAAAATCTATTATCTATTCAATCTTCAATCAAATCAAAATTAATAGAGCAAAAAAAAAATAAAAGAATACCTAAAATAATAGCTGTGTCTAAAACTTTTAAAATTAATCATATTTTACCACTTATTGAATATGGCCATCTAGATTATGGTGAGAATAAAGTTCAAGAAGCTATCGAAAAGTGGACAGATGTAAAAAAAAGAAATGACAATATAAACTTACATTTAATAGGCAAACTTCAAACAAACAAAGTCAAATTTGCAGTCAAAATTTTTGATTATATACATTCTTTAGATAGTGAAAAATTAGCAAACAAAATTGCCGAAGAACAAAAAAAACAAAATGTAAAACCCAAAATATTTATTCAAATTAATCTTGGAGAAGAAAAACAAAAATCAGGAATATTTGCTGAAAATTTACATGATTTTTACAATTTTTCAAAAAATTTAGGTCTAAATATTATTGGAACTATGTGTATACCACCTTTTAAAGAGGACTCCGCTAAATTTTTTTCAAAAATGAATGAGTTAAATAAAAAAATTAATTTAAATGAATTAAGCATGGGTATGTCCTCAGACTATTTGAGTGCAATAGAATTTAATTCTAGTTATTTAAGAATAGGATCAAATATATTTGGTCAAAGAAGTTAATTAAGACAATCTGATTTTTGTTGTTTTTTTAATAAGCTTCAACAAAATCAAGAGATCTTTTTTTTTGAGTGCTACACATCCTAACGTTGGCTTAAAATTTTTCGTAATATGAATAAAAATTGCACTTCCTCTTCCAATTTTTGTTTTTTTAGTGTTATAATTAATTGGTATAATTAAATCATATTTATAATCTCGCCTGAACAGCTTCTCATGATTCAGACCTTTTTTATTTATTCTTATAAGCTGGTTGTAGTATCTTTTGCTTCGAGTATCGTCACACCAACCCATTTCTTTTTTAATTGGTATACACTTTAATTTTGTTAAAGGTTTAGGAATTCTGTCTTGTCTGTAGTATAAATTTCCTAATGAAAATGTTCCAATTGGGGTTTTTTTATCCCCTTCAATTTTATTTTTAATTAGACCTTTCTGGCCAATACAACATTTAAAAATAAAATTATCAAAAACAAGAGTTGCTTTATTTTTTAGAATAATTGTCATATTCTTTATCATATATGAAGAATCAAACTTTAGTAATTTATGATTTTAAAATTTTATATGATATTCTTAGTGAAATAGAAGAATATTTAAATTTTAATTTAATTAACATTAAAAAAATTTCAGAACTTAATTTAAAAATGCAAGAAAACTATCTAATTTTGTCAAATAGAAGAAAAGATATTGATGAACAACTTATAATAAATCAATTTCCAATTGATATACATAGGCTAGTCGAAACAATTAATATTAAATTTTTAAAAAAAAAATATAATCAACAATCTGAAATAAATTTAGGATCTTATAAACTAAATTTAAATTCTAGAATAATTTTTAATAATGAAAAAAAACTTGATTTAACAGAACGAGAGGCAAGTATTGTTATATTTTTAAAAAATTCAAAAAAGCCAGTAAATATTACCAAGCTACAAACTGAGGTTTGGGGTCATAATTCTAAACTAGAAACTCATACAGTCGAAACTCATATATATAGATTAAGAAAAAAAATACTTAATGTGTTTGATGATAAAGATTTCATAAAAAGCTCAAAATCTGGATATATTATTCAATGAAAAAAAAAAATCTTATTGCCAAAGATTTATTGACACCAAAATATAAAGCACGAGTAGTTAAACCAAAAAAAGGTAAGGGGAGTTTTAAAAGAAAAAAAAGTAATATCCTTAAAGTCTAGCACCTATTTGCTGAATAACCTTTGACGACATTTCAGTGCCTTTATCTAAGCTTTCCTTTAAAGACATATTGTTAACGTATCCATGTAAAAAACCTGCAGCAAAAAGATCCCCTGCACCTGTCAAATCAACTATTTTGAGACCCTGTTTTATTCCACATTCAACAACTTCATCTCCGTTAATTGCAACAGCACCTTTTTCACCTCTTGTTAAAACAATTATTTTTCTAAGTGACTTTGAAAAATCTACCACCTCATTAAAAGATTTTGCTTCAATTAAAGACATTATTTCTTGCTCATTCGCAAAAGTTATGTCCAATTTGTTTTTAACTAATTCTAAAAAATGAGGTTTGTGTCGGTCAACACAGAACTGGTCAGACAAAGACATGGCTACTTTGTTTGCACTTTGAATTGACTTTTCAAATGCTTTTTTTGGTTCTCCCTCATCCCATAGATATCCTTCTAGAAGTATTATTTCACTTTGGGTAATTGCGTCTGAACTAACATCATTTTCATTTATTTTTCCTGCGGTCCCTAGAAATGTACACATTGTTCGTTCAGAGTCTGGTGTAACCAAAATTAAGCAAGTGCCTGTTGGTAATTCTTCCTTTTTCTTAGAATAAAAATACTTTACATTCTCTTTTTTTAGACCTTCCTCGTACTTTCCACCAAGTTCGTCATCATTTACTTTACCAATAAAACCTACTTCATTACCAAGTTGAGATAAACCTACAATTGAATTTGCTACCGATCCTCCTGATACAGTTTTTTCTATTTTTAGATTTGATAACAATTCTTTAAACTCTCTATCATCAAAAATTAATTTCATAGTACTTTTTGTTAAATTATTTTTAGTGATAAAATTATCTTCGACCTTGCAAATTACGTCTACAATTGCGTTTCCAATTCCTAATATTTTCATTCTTTATGCTTTCTTAGTTATTAGTGGTTTTTTTCTCATAGGATAACAAGTAGTACAGATTTTACAAGATAAACCATAACACTCTCTTGCTTTACAATATTCTCTACCATAGTAAATTATTTGAAGATGCAACTTATTCCAGTGCTTCTTAAGAAAAAGTCTTTTTAAATCCTTTTCAGTTTGAACAACGTTTTTTCCATTTGTTAAACCCCACCTTTGTGCAAGTCTATGTATATGGGTGTCTACTGGAAAAGCAGGATAACCAAATCCCTGAGACATCACCACACTAGCTGTTTTGTGTCCAACACCCGGTAACTCCTCAAGTTGCTCAAATGTTTTAGGAACTTTACCATTATATTTTTCCACTAAAGTTTTTGATAAATTATAAATACTCTTAGCCTTAACTCTAAAAATACCAATACTTCTTATTAGCTTTTCAATTTTTTTTCTTCCAAGCTTAACAAAATGTTCTGGTTTATTATATTTTGGATAAATATTTTTTGTAACATTGTTTACATTTACGTCCGTACATTGTGCAGATAAAAGAACAGAAACTAATAAAGTAAACATATTTCTGTGTTTAAGAGGTATCGGTGTTTTTGGATATATTTTATTTAATATTTTAAGAACAATTTTTGCTCTATGTTCTTCGTTCATTTAAAGTTTAAAACATCTCGCATAGAGTATAAACCAGGCTTCTTATTCATTAACCATTTTCCAGCTGTTAAAGCCCCTTCACTATATAAAGCTCTATCAAAAGCTTCATGATTTAGTGTTATAATTTCTTTACCACTAGAAAACTTTACCTCGTGTTCACCAACAGTCTTACCTTTACGAATTGAATTAAAATTAATTTTTTTTCCATAAGGAAAACTTTTTTTGTTAAGATACTTTTTTCCAATTAAATTATAAAAATTTTTATTTTTACCAATTGCTATACCTTTCCCAAGCATCAATGCAGTACCAGACGGATGATCTATTTTATGCTTATGATGTACCTCATATACTTTACTTAAGAAATTATTACCTAATGATTTAGAGGTGATTTCAGTTAAATACATCAATAGATTTATGCCTAAACTCATATTACCAGCTTTTAAAATAGGTATTTTTTGTGAAAATTTTTTAATTTGGAGTTCCTCTTTTTTAGAGAATCCAGTTGTTCCAATTACTACTCTTTTTTTCAGCTTAGATGCTATTTTAAGAATTTCAAATGTACATTTAGGAATTGTAAAATCGATTATTAAATCAACATTTTTAAAAGAATTTTTATGGTTTAAACTAGGTTTTATCCCAGCAATATTTTTTTTTATTAGTCTATTTTCTGTAAGTGCTGTCAGTTTAAAACTTTTGTCAATTCTAGAAGATTTTACCAGTTGTTGGCCCATTCGTCCCATGCAACCAGATATCGCTAATTTTACTTTGCTCATCAAATTATTTTAATATATTTTTTTACCAATATACAACAATTATGGCTATTAAATACCTATTAAAATTTTTTCTGGTTTTATTTTTTTTTGTCTTGCATAATCATTCTAAAGCAGACTTTTTTAAAGATATTACATCTAAAATTGATGATAATGACTTTAGACTTAGTTATGGTATTTCCGTAACAGATATAAACCAAGATAACAAATATGAATTTGTGGTTACTGGATTTGGATTTTCAAATTTATCACTTACTTATCAAAATGGTAAAATAGTAAATATTAATAAAAATGAAATTTTTGATGATGCTAAAAGAAAAACAATTGGTGTAGCTGCGTGTGATATAGATCAAGATGGTTTTGAGGAAATTTATTTTTTAAACACCGACACATATAGTGGAGAGAAAAAATATTCAGATAGATTGATTGATAATAGTGGCAATGGTTTTGTAGATTTGTTTGAAAAAGAGATCAATAAAAAGAATTTGAATTTAACTGCTGGCAGATCAGTAGTTTGTGTTGATAGAAATGGTGATGGAAAATATGGAATATATGTTGCTAATTATGGAGGTCCTACTAGATTTTATGAACTGCGTACTGGACAAATTTTAGATTTAGCTGAACAACTTAACATCAATAAAATAACTGGTGGAAGAGCAGTGGTTGCAGGAAATATTTTGTCTGGAAAAACTGACATATTTGCTGCAAATGAGAGAGGTAAAAACTTTTTATATTATAATTCTGATGGATATTTTCAGGACATTGCCGAAGATTATAAAGTAGATGATCAGTATGAAAATGGAAGAGGTACAACCTTAACTGATATATTTTATAGAGGAAGATTAGATATAGTTACATCTAATTGGAATGGCTATCATAGGGTCTTCGTTTTAGAAGACAACAAATTTAGAGATATCGCTACTCCAACTTACAATATCCCAACTAGAATTAGAACTGTAATATCAGCAGACTTTGATAATGATGGTTACGATGAGATATTTATGAATAACATTGGTGAACCAAATAAACTATTCAAAATAAAAGAAGATGGATTTTTTGAAGAAATTAATATTAATAATGCTTATGAAGCAAATGGTCTTGGAACAGGTGCAGCAGTTGCAGATATAGATGATGATGGAATTTTAGAATTATTGATTGCTCACGGTGAGTCTGGAATGCAACCATTAACAATGTATAAAGCTGACATAAAAAAAGATTTTAATTATTTAAGAATAAAGCCATTAAATGAATTCGGAGCTCCTGCTAGAGGAGCAACTGTAATCTTAAGTTCTAATTTGAGAAAACATGCTAAAACTATAGATGCTGGATCAGGTTATTTATGTCAAATGGAACCAGTTGCTCATTACGGAATTAGGGATGGAGAAAAAGATATATCTATAGATGTTGTTTGGACAAATGGATTATTAGAGACATTTAATGTAAATGAACTTAATAAAACAATAGAAATAAGACAAAAATAATATGAGAGAAATACCTAATATATTTTATAAAAAAATTAAACTTTTAAAAAATTTGATTATTTTTTTATTAATAACTATTTTTTGTTTTATAAAACCTTCGTACTCAAAAGACTTTAATTACTATGAGGATCTTGTAAAAGATTGGATTAAAATCTTTCCTGACCAAAATAGGAATTCTGCTGGCCCGAAGTTTTTTAAACATATTTTGGATAAAGAAATCACTTATGATGATTTTATAGAATATAACAAACTATACTGTGCTGTCTCTGGTTCATTAATATCTCCAAACAGTAGACCAGATTTTGTTTATTTAAAAAGTGCTGAAAATGGAGAAAAAATTTGTGGTTTTTATCATAAATGCTGTTTTCCATGCTCATGTGATTTGATGAAATATTCTCAAGTTAAAAATATGAAATATAAATTCTCAGATGGAGAAAAAGAATTTACTGTTTTAACTATTAAAAACCCTTGTGGAAAAAAAGATTTTCCTCGAGAAGTAAATAGAAATTATTTTTGTAAAGGTGAAGTCCTTGACAATAATCAAGTTGTTTCAATAGATAATAGACTTGTTATTGGTCTATTACACAATTCTTCAAAATGTAATGAACAGAGTATTGCGGCTATTGATAAAGATGAGTACACTGGATCTTACTGTGAATTAAGAAATAATGCACCATTAGAACAGGTTGAAGGCGGTATGGGTGATATTTTTATTAAAATGGCAAGGTGAATTTTATTAACTAGCTTTTTTTTGTACTAAATTAGTATAAATACTTTCTAAATTTTTTGTAAATTCAACACTATCAAGTAGGGGTGAAACTTTTATTTCATCTTTTAATTTTTTCATTATTAGAGATAATTCATTTTTATTTATAGCTAGTTCTATGGCTTTTTTTTCGTATCTTAATATATTATCGCAAATTAATTCACCTAAATCTAACTGTTTCAAAATACTTGCAGCGACTCTTGATGCAATAGTTTTGCCTGATAAAGTTAAAACAGGCAATCCCACTCTTAAAGCATCTACAGCAGTTGCATGTGCGTTATAGGGAAAAGTATCTAGAAATAAATCAGCAAGCTTTAGTCTTTTAAGATGTTCTTTATCTGGTAAGTGTTTTGCAAAAATTAGTCTATTTTCATCGACACCCCTATTTTGTGCCTCTTTACGTAGATTTATGGATGCTTCTGAATTTGACTCAAATAACCACAAGACACTTTTTGGAACATTTTTTAAAATATTCATCCATGAGTCAAAAATTATCGGCGTTATTTTATAATTTGTATTGAAATTACAAAAAATAAAACCATTATCTGGAAGATTAAAATCCCTTTTTTTGAATTTTTTTTCTGAAATACTCCTATTTTTTAAATTTGGTAACCAACAATTTGGTAAATAAGCAATTTTTTCAGAATAATATTTTTTAAAATCGGATGGAATAATTGTTTTATCAGCAATCATGTAATCAATAAATTTAGAAGACATTGTTCCTGAAAATCCCAAGTAATTTATTTGAATAGGTGCTACTTGATGAGAAAATAACTCAGCTCTATTCCACCCTGTATACCCACATAGATCTATAGCAATATCTATGCCTATTTCTCTGCACAATTTTTTAACATCAAAATCTGAGTTTTTACTTATATCTATAAATTTTGTGAAATAATTCTTCACTTCTTTAGTCATTTCATCTTCTTTAGGAGCAAAAGAGAATGCAAATATTTCAAATTTTGATTTGTCATGATATTTAAAAATATCCTTTGTAATTTTTAATACTGGATGATTACGAAAATCTGGTGAAAAATACCCTAGTTTTATTTTTGACTTACTTTTTTTAGAAAATATTTCTTTTTTCGTTTTTGTAAATTTTTCTTTTGAGTAAATTTCAGAGCAAATTTTGTGATACTCTGGGTCATCAATTAAACTTAAAATCGTAAAAGGACTAATAACCTTAAGATTTTTCTTCAAACTTATTTTTAAATTTTCAATATCTTGATAAAAGTTAGTCCATTCACAAATTAACATATTTGTATGTATGACTTTACCAAAGATGTAATCAAAATCTGGCTTCATGCTGTAAATTTTTTTATAATATTTTGAAGCTTCAAGATAATTTCTAGTATTTTGATATAAATTACCTAAGTTATTATATGAGAAATAATAATCTGGATTTAACTTAATTGATCTTCTATAGCTTTTTATTGCCTCTTCAATATTGCTTAATTTCTCAAAGGCAATTCCTAAATTATTATAAATAACATAATTATTAGGATCAATTTCTAGTGCTTTTTGATAGGAATTTAATGCATCTGAAAATTTTTTTAAATAAGACTGACAATTTCCTAAATTTCTTAGTGCATCTAGATAATTAGGTTTTATTTTTATAGCTTGTTCATAAATTTCAATTGCTTTGTTGTAATCTTTTAGACTTTGAAAAGCTCCTCCTAAATTATTTAATGCAGCAATATTGTTTGGGTCTATTGAAATACAGTCTTTAAAAAATTTTACAGATTTATCTATTTGATTTAATTGTAAATATGTATTTCCAATAAGAAATAATAGTTGTGAGTTATCGTTTCTATTAGCTTTTAAATAACAATTCAAAGCATTTTTAAAGTCACCTTTTTTATGAAGTTCGAAACCAGTATTGATAAGTTTATTTATTTCTTCCAAAATAATTATATTATACTTATTCCTTCTTTATAAAAATAAGCTCCTAAAAGTAATATTATTATAATATAAATTACACTAAATATTATATATTTAATTTTTTTTTTCATTTTATTTAAAAACAATCCTTTTTTGTAAAAGGACAAGTTATAATGTGGGTTACACCTTTAACAGTTCCTGTTGCTGTTTTAACCACAGCCGTTGTTGTTGTATCAACAACTGTTACAGCTGTTGTACAACCTTGAGTGAATAAAATTAGAAATATCAGCAAAATTTTTATATAAATTTTCATATAGTAGTTTTTATAAGTTCTTAGCTAATAATAATAGATATAAAAATGCAAAAATTGATTATTTTTTCCAAAAATTTTTAGCCTTTTGAAAAAACTTTTTAATACTAGGATTTGATCTTTCATTTTCAATTTTTCTAAATTTCTCAAGTAATTCCCTCTGCTCTTTGTTTAAAGACACTGGAACTTCAGTATTTACTTGAACATACAAATCTCCATAATCACCCCTTCTCATAAATGGCATTCCTTTACCTTTCAATCTAAATTGTTTTCCACTTTGAGTTCCATCTGGAATTTTTATCTTCGCTTTACCACCATCTATTGTAGGTATTTCAATAGTCGTTCCTAATGCTGCATCTGTCAATGAAATGGGAAATTCAAAAAATAAATTCACTTCCGATCTTTTAAAAAGTTCATGTGCCTCAACATTAATAAATAAATAAAGATCACCATTGCTTGCTCCTCTTGATCCCGCCTCACCTTTTCCTGACAATCTTATCCTTGTGCCATCATCAACTCCTTTTGGAATAGTTACTGAAAGTCTTTTATTAGCTTGTTTTTTACCCTGTCCACTGCAACTTGTGCATGGATGTGATATTTCCTCACCAGAACCTGCACATTGCGGACAAGTTTGTTGAACTGTGAAAAAACCCTGACTAGATCGAACTTGTCCATGTCCACCACACATAGAGCATGAACTTGCACTATGACCTGGTTTTGAGCCAGAGCCACTGCAAATATCACATCTTTCAGATGTTGAAAACTTTATGTCTTGCTTTTTTCCAGTGTAGGCTTCTTCTAAACTTATAGAGAGATCATATCTTAAATCAGAACCTCGGTTGTTAGATCTTCTCGATCTTCTTCCACCACCACCAAAACCTTCACCAAAAAAATCCTCAAAAATATCTGAAAATGATCCTGAAAAGTCAAAGTTTGCAAAGCCTCCTCTGCCACCTCCGCCATTTTCAAAAGCTGCATGTCCAAAGTTGTCGTAATTTTGTTTTCTCTCTGAATTTGATAGAACATGATAAGCTTCAGAAGCTTCTTTAAATTTTTCTTCTGCTGCTTTATCACCCTTATTTTTGTCAGGATGATATTTTACTGCCTGTTTTCTATATGCTGCTTTTATTTGGTCTGGACTGGCACTTTTTTCAACACCTAATACTTCGTAATAATCTCTTTTTGCCATAACTAGTTATAGACAAATGGTTGATAGTTTAGGCGCTTTTTTCTTTATCGTCTTTTACTTCTTCAAAGTCTGCATCAACAACATTATCGTCTTTTTTCCCTTCATCTTTTGCATCTTTAGGTGCATCACCAGGTTTAGTACTTTGTTGTGATTTGTAAATAGCCTCTCCTAGTTTCATTGAAGCTTGAACCAAATCTTGAGTTTTCTTTTTAATTTCCTCTACGTCAGTTCCTTTTAGGGCATTTCTCACATTAGCCGATGCATCTTCAATAGCTTTTTTATCAGCATCAGAAACTTTACTACCATGCTCTTTTAAATTCTTTTCTGTGGAATGAAGAAGAGTATCAGCTTGATTTCTTGCATCTACTGCTTCTCTTTTCTTTTTATCAGCTTCTTTATTTGTTTCAGCATCTTTAACCATTTGATTTATTTCTTCATCACTTAAACCACCTGATGCTTGAATTTGAATTTTTTGTTCTTTACCAGTTCCTTTATCTTTTGCAGAGACATTTACAATTCCATTTGCATCAATATCGAATGTAACTTCAATTTGAGGAACTCCTCTTGGAGCAGGTGCTATACCTACCAATTCAAAATTTCCTAAAATCTTATTATCTGAAGCCATATCTCTTTCACCCTGCAAAACTCGAATTGATACTGCGGGTTGGTTATCTTCTGCAGTTGAGAAAACCTGGCTTTTTTTAGTTGGTATTGTTGTATTTTTTTCAATCAATTTAGTTGAAACTCCACCTAAAGTCTCAATTCCAAGTGAAAGTGGGGTTACATCCAATAATAGAACATCTTTTACATCTCCTTGTAAAACTCCTGCCTGAATAGCTGCACCCATTGCAACAACTTCATCAGGATTTACAGATTTGTTAGGTTCCTTACCAAAGAAATTTTTAACCTCATCAATAACTTTTGGCATCCTAGTCATTCCACCAACAAGTATCACCTCATCAATTTCACTTGCGCTTAAACCAGCATCTTTAAGTGCAGTTTCACACGGTGGTATCGTTCTTGATATAAGATCTTCAACAAGAGCTTCTAGTTTTGCTCTAGTCATTTTCATATTTATGTGTTTTGGACCAGTTTTGTCTGCTGTAATAAATGGTAAATTTATTTCAGTCTGGGCAGCAGATGACAATTCAATTTTTGCTTTCTCTGCAGCCTCTTTAAGTCTTTGTAATGCTAATTTGTCAGATTTTAAATCTATTCCATTCTCTTTTTTGAATTCTGTAAGCAAATAGTCAACAATTGTATTATCAAAATCTTCTCCACCTAAAAAGGTGTCACCATTTGTAGATTTAACTTCGAATACCCCATCCCCTAATTCAAGTATTGAAACATCAAATGTTCCACCACCTAAATCATAAACAGCAATTTTATTATTTGTTTTTTTGTCTAAACCATAAGCAAGTGAAGCTGCTGTTGGTTCATTGATAATTCTTAAAACTTCTAACCCTGCAATTTTACCAGCATCTTTTGTAGCTTGTCTTTGTGCATCATTAAAGTAAGCCGGGACTGTAATCACTGCCTGAGACACTTCTTGACCTAAATATTTTTCAGCAGTCTCTTTCATTTTTTGAAGCGTAAATGCAGAGATTTGAGATGGAGAATATTTATTACCTTTAGCCTCTATCCAAGCATCTCCTTTGTCTGAATTAATAATTTTAAAAGGTGCAGTTTCAACATCTTTTTTAACAGATGGATCATCAAAATTTCTTCCAATTAATCTTTTAACAGCAAATATTGTATTTTCGGGATTTGTTACAGCTTGTCTTTTTGCAGGTTGTCCAATTAATTTTTCATCATTGTCAGAAAATGCAACTACAGAAGGAGTTGTTCTTGCACCCTCAGCATTTTCTAATACTTTAGCCTGTGTACCCTCCATTACAGCTACACAAGAGTTTGTTGTTCCTAAATCTATTCCTATTACTTTGCTCATAATTTTATTACCTCTCCGTCATATAAGTGCTAATTTTTAGACTACAACCGTCAAAAAAAATTAAATTTTGGCTGATTTTATTGATTTTTTTCATCTTTATGATCTTCTTTCTGCTCTTGTCTTTGCTCTTCTTTTACAATTTTCTTTGAAACACCAACTAAAGATGGTCTCAATAATCTATCTTTCATCATAAATCCTTTTTGTATTTCTTGTACGATTGTTCCAGGCTCTTTCGTATCATCTTCCACTTCCATCATTGCTTGATGAAGATTTGGATCAAGCTTTTCATTAATAGATTTAATAGGCTCAATATTATTTTTTTTGAATATCGAAAGCATATCACTATTTATAATATTTAAATGTTCCACGATTTTTTTAAGTGCATCTGTTTCTTTTAATTTTTCATCATTCTCTAATACAGCTTTTGATCTCTCAAGATTATCTAACAAGTTTAATGCTTCTTTTGCAAAAGAATATCCACCGTATTCATAAGCATCTTCTTTTTCTTTTTCAAATCTCCGTCTTTGATTTTCCATCTCAGCAAAAGTTCTAGCTAACTTATCTTTGAGTGTTTCTAATTCTTCCTCAGGTGTAAGTTTTGCATCTTCTTTATTTTCTTTTTCAGAGTTTAAATTTTTATCTTTACTTTCTTTATCTGCGTTATCATTTTCTGTTTCTAGAGTATCTAACTCCTCACCTTCGGGCGTACTTTTATCTATATTTTCTTTTAATTCTTTCTTATCCATATTGTTTATATGGTAAGAAAAAGTATAATTTCTAGATGTCCATAAAAAAAATTGAAGAGATATTCATAGGCTCAAATAATAAAGGAAAACTTAAGGAAATAGCAGATCTTCTACCTAAAGGTTTAAAAATCTACTCAAATTTAGACTTTAAAATACCTAGCCCAATAGAAACAGGGACTACATTTAAACAAAATTCTCTTTTAAAGGCAAAATACTTTTCGAAAAAAACTAATAAAATTTGTATGTCTGATGATTCAGGAATTGAGATAGATATTTTAGATAAAGCTCCTGGCGTATTTTCAGCAGATTGGTCAGGAAAAAAAAGAAATTTCAATTTAGCTATTAAAAAAGTTTATAGAGAAATTTCTAAAAAAGACAAAAATTGGAAAAAAAAGAAATTGAATGCAAGATTTATATGTGTACTTACCATCTTTTGGCCAAACGGAAAATATATTAGTAAAATAGGCAAAATTGAGGGCAGAATATCTAATTTAAAAAAAGGA
>CABZXV010000018.1 GCA_902529785.1 uncultured Pelagibacteraceae bacterium | reverse complement strand
TATATCTAACAATATAGTTTTAGCTAACAATGTTCAGGTAGGTGGACATGTTAAAATCGAAAATAATGCTGTTATTGGAGGAAGTTGTGCAATTCATCAATTTTCAAGAATTGGTGAATTAGCAATGATAGGTGGAATGACTGGAGTACTAAGTGATGTAGTTCCATTTGGATTGTCAATGGGAAATAGGAATAACCTAACTGGAATAAATTTAATTGGATTAAGAAGATCAAAGGTTTCAAATGAAAATATAAAAAAAATACAATTAACGTATGACACTATATTTCAATCTGAACATTTTAGAGAAAATATGAAAAATTTAAATGAAGATTTAAATAAAAATGAATTTGTAAAAAAAATAATCAACTTTATTAAGGCTGATAAAAAAAGACCAATTTCACTTCCTATAAATGTAAAATGATAGGGCTATTTTTAGGCGAAAACGATCTACCTATAGAGATATTAAAAAAATTAGAAAAAAAAAATATTAATTATTTCATCATTGATCTTACGAAAAAAAATAAATTCAAAAAAAAAAAAAATTGTTTTTTTATTAACATTGGAAAATTTGGTGAAATTTTAAAATTAATTAAGTCAAAAAAATGCAAAAAAGTTATATTTGCAGGAAATATTATTAAACCAAACATTTCAAAACTTAAGTTAGATTTGAAAGGATTGTTTTATATCACGAGAGTAATTAAAGCTTCAAAATTAGGTGATGCTGCTATTTTAAAAGTTTTAATTAAAATTTTGTCTGAAAATAAAATTAAAGTTATTAAATTAAATACATTCAATCCTGAGTTAACATTAAATAAAGGAATTTATACAAAAACTAAACCAACTTTATTTGAAAAGGAAGGGATAGTTCAAGGAATTAAAGAATTAAAAAAGATAAATTCGCATAATCATACTCAAGCAGTGATTATAAGAGACAATAAAATCATTTCTAGAGAAACAAGAAAAGGCACAAAAGTAATGATAAAATCAGTTACTAAGTCTAAAATAAAAAAAGGTATTTTAATAAAACTACCTAAAACAAAACAAGATTTAAGGGTAGATTTACCCACAATAGGAATTGATACATTTAAAGATTGTAATGAGGTTGGCATCAAGGGAATTGTTGTTAAATCAAATCAAAATATTATATTGAACAAAGAAGCCTGTATTAAATACGCTAATCAAAATAAACTCTTTCTCATCGCAATATGAAAAAAATTTTTGTTATTACAGGTGAACCTTCGGGGGATAAATTAGCGTCAGAAGTTATATCACATATAAAAACAAAAAAAGCTGATTTAGAGTTCTTAAGTGTTGGTGGAACAAACTTAGAAAAATTAGGTATAAAGACAATCTATGACCAAAAAGAAATAACCTATATAGCTTTTACCGATATTTTATTTAACTTTTTTAAAATAAAACGTAAAATTAAAGATACAGTCAATGAAGTCTTAAAATTTAACCCAGATATTTTATTTAGTGTTGATAGTCCGGATTTTACACTAAGAGTGGCAAAACTAGTAAAGGAAAAAAACCCAAAAATAAAAATAATTCATTTTATTGCTCCTAAAGTTTGGGCATGGAGAGAGGGCAGGGTAAAGAAAATGAAAGAATTTTTAGACCATATTTTATTACTTTTTAAGTTTGAAAAAGAATATTTTGATAAAGAAAAACTAACCAACACTTTTGTTGGTCACCCATTGTTAGACAAAAAAATTAATGAAAATATCAATATAGACCAATTTTTAGATAAAAAAAAAATTATATCGATTTTTCCTGGAAGCAGAACCTCTGAGATAAAACATCATATGCCAATTCTAATTAATTTTATTAAAAAAATGAATATTAAGGATCCCAGTTATAATTTCATATTTCATGGAACTGATCAAAATAAAGAACATATATCAAATTATATTTCAAAAGAACACATGCAAAATCTAGAAATTATTAATGATGATAAAATTAAAACTGCAGTTTTAAAAAAATCAATTTTTGCGGTAGTAAAATCTGGAACAGTTTCTTTAGAAGTTTGTAAAATGAATGTTCCATCAATAATTATATATAAAATGAATTTTGTTAATTTTTATTTAGCAAAATTTCTATTAAATATAAAATTTGTTAATATGATAAATATTATCAATAATAGAGAAGTTATTCCAGAGTTGATACAATCCGAATGCAATGCTGAGGAAATATTTAAAAGTGTTTACTATTTTTTAAAAAAACCAGATTTAATTACCAAACAAAAAGATGAAATAAAAAAAACTCTTGAAACTTTGACCTCTCCTAGCTCTTCGTCTGAAGAGGCATCAAATATTATCTTATCCTATATTTCCTAATCTTTTTATTACCTCGTTTTTTCCAAGAGATAATATTATATCATATATTCCTGGACCAAATTTAGATCCTGTTAACATTATTCGTAATGGCTGTCCAATACCCTTAAAATTTGTATCATTTAATTTTATTAAATCATTAATGATTTGTTCTAAATTTTCTCTATCAAAAACTTCTAATTCTGAAATCTTGTCTTTAAATAAATGAATTATTTTTTTTGCTTCATCGTTTATCAGTTCTTTATCATTTTCGTTAAAAATAACTTTATCATTTAATATATATTTAGAATTGTTAAATATATCCTCAAGTGTTTTTGCTTTATTTTTTAAAAATGTTAAAGACCTCTTTATTGTATTTTCTTTATCTTCTTTAATTCTATATTTATACATTTCACAATATTCTTTTAACTTTTTGTACAATACATTTTCATCACTATTTTTAATGTAATATTCATTCATAGAAAGAATTCTACTCATATCAAGTTTTGAAGGTGATTTACCTATTCCTTCTAAATTAAAAAGTTTTATACTTTCATCTAAGTTAAAAATTTCCTTATCTTTATATGACCATCCTAACCTTAATAGGTAATTTCTAAGTGATTCAGGTAGAATTCCAATTTTTGAGTAATCTTCTAATGTTGAGGCATTGTCTCTTTTTGATAATTTCTTACCATCTATTGTATGAATAAGAGGTATATGAGCAAATTGTGGAATATCCCATCCTAGTGCTTCATATATTTGTATTTGTTTGAAAGTATTAATTTTATGATCATCCCCTCTTATAATATGAGTCATTTCCATATTATGATCATCAACTGATGCAGATAAATTATATGTTGGCGTTTCGTCATTTCTTAAAATAACAAAATCCTCAATAGTATTATTTTCAATCTCCACGTTTCCTTGAACTAAGTCTTTTAGTAGAGAAGTGCCTTCTATTTTACTTTTAAATCTTATAACTGGTTTTATTCCCCTTGGGGCTTGATCTTCAGAAATATCACGCCATTTTCGATTATACACATAAGGAATTTTTTTTTGTTTGGCTCTTTTCTTTTGTTCCTCTATTTCCTCTGCGCTACAAAAGCATTTATAAGCATTTCCATTTTCTAATAATCTTTTAGCAATAGTTACATGTTCGCCAATCATTTTTGATTGAATATACTCTTCACCATCGTGTTCAATTCCCATCCATTTTAGAGAATTAATTATTTGAATTTTATGTTCTTCCTTAGATCTTTCTTTATCAGTGTCTTCTATCCTTAAATAAAATTTACCTGATTTATTTTTTGAATATAACCAATTAAATAGAGCTGTTCTTACTCCACCAATATGAAGAGGACCGGTAGGAGAAGGAGCAAATCTAGTTGCTACTTTTTTCATTGAATTTATTTAGACTATTTTACTGAAAGTTTCTATATAAAGATACAAGAATTCCTTGAACTTTCACTCTATCTGGGCCAAAAATTTTTGTTTCGTAATTTCTATTTGCGCTTTCTAATGCAACAGTTTTACCTTTTCTTCTAATTCTTTTCAACATAGCCTCATGATCATCAATTAAAGCTACTACAATTTTTCCATTATCTGCAGTATCTGCTTTTTTTACAATAACAGTATCGCCATCATTAATTCCAGCTTCAATCATAGAGTCCCCTTGAACCTTTAAACCAAAAAATTCTCCATCTTTTTCAATATTTGCTGGTAGTGGAATTCTTGAAACTTCATTCTGTATAGCTTCAACCGGAGTTCCTGCAGCAATTTTTCCAAGAACAGGGATTTCAGTATCGTTAGAATTATTTAAATTTTCCTCATCTAATCCTCCCTTAATAACGCTTGGAGAAAAACTATTATAAATATCGTTTGCAGATGCAGTTTCAGGCAACTTAATCACTTCTAATGCTCTCGCTTTATGGGCTAATCTTTTAATAAAACCTCTTTCTTCTAATGCACTAATAAGTCTGTGAATGCCTGATTTAGATTTTAAATTTAACGATTCTTTCATTTCCTCGTATGAAGGGGACACACCTGTAGATCTCAACTTTTTGTTGATAAAGAGAAGTAGGTTTTTTTGTTTTTTTGTTAACATAGAACAAATTAAGTACATCAATGTTCTATAAAAGTTCCTCAACTTATACAACAGCTAAAAAGCATTATAAATCTTGGAAAATTACTACAAAAGAGAAAAAATATTATTATTTTCTAAATCTTTTAAAAGTGATTCACCAATTAAAAAAGTACTTATTGAGGTCCTGTTTTTTATATCAAGCAATTCATCTTTTGTTTTAAGACCACTCTCAGAAATTAGAGGGGAAGAGTGATTTGAAACAACATCATATATATCATAAGTTGTATTAATCTCAGTTTTAAGAGTTTTTAGGTTTCGATTATTTATACCTATTAAAGCATCCGGATATTTTACTGATTTTTCTGCCTCTTCAACTGTATGAACTTCAACAATTACACTCATATTGTGCTTTAAAGCCTCCTCGTAAATTTCATCAGCAGTTTTTTCAGAAATACCAGCTAATATAATCAAGACTGCATCAGCCCCGTAACTTTTTGCTAAAGGTACTTGAAATTTATCAACAAAAAAATCTTTACAAAGAATGGGTAATTCAATTTTTTTTTTTATTTCAGAAATATGAGATAAATTTCCTAAAAAAAAATCTTCTTCGGTTAATACAGACAAACATGTTACATTCTTAGAATTATATATATTGGCAATTTTAACTGGGTCATAGTCATCTATCAAAATACCTGCAGACGGACTTGCTTTTTTTATTTCAGCAATTATGGATATTTTATTTTCTGAGTTTTCTGTTTGTATTTTCTTTTTAAAATCAAAAAAAAAGTGCTTCTCATTTATTGCATCCAATAAGCTGTTTATATCAATTTCAAGTTTTAATTTTTCAATTTTAGTTTTCTTTTGATCAATTATTTTCTGAAGGATATTTTTAGACATTTTGTAAACTTTTTATATATTTGAATGCTGCTCCAGACTTAATAAAACCTCTAGTATAATTATAAGCAATTTTAAAATCATCATATTTTTCAGATATAATTAATCCTGCTGCAGCATTTAAACATACAGCTTTTGAAAAATCATTATCTTCACCCTCAAAAATATTTAAAATTTTATCAGAATTAAATTTAGCGTCATTTCCAATTAAATTTTCGAATTTATCAGCATTAATATTTAATTCATCTGGGTTAATTATAAACTCAGAAATTTCATTATTTTTTAATTGCACAATATTAGTTTTGGCATAAGGCGATATTTCATCTAGACCATCTTCACTATTTACAATCCAAGCAAATTTTAAATTTAAATTTTTAAGAGCATTCGCAAAAATTTTAAGAAGTTTGTTATCAAAAACACCAATTACCTGCCTCTCAACAAGTGCTGGGCTGCTTAATGGACCTATCATATTAAAAATTGTCCTTTTTCCTATTTTTTTTCTTGTTGGACCAACATATTTCATTGCCGAGTGGTAATTTGGTGCGAACATAAAACCAAAATTGTCATTTTTAATTTGTTCCTCGATTTGTTTTGGTTCTAAGTTGATATTTATATTTAAGGCTTCAAGAACGTCAGCTGACCCACATTTTGATGAAACTGCTTTATTTCCATGCTTTGCTACTTTAACACCCATACTTGCTAACAAAAGCGCTGATGCAGTTGAAATATTAAGAGTATCTTTTCCATCTCCTCCAGTACCACAGGTATCAATGCAATTTTCAACTTTTACTCTTTTTGATTTATCTCTTAATATATATACACCTCCAGCTATTTCATCTGAAACCTCACCCTTATCTGATAATAAAGTCAAAAAATCATAAATTTGTTGATCGCTAGCTTCACCATTCATTAAAATCTTAAATGCATTTTTACTTTCATTAAAATTTAAATTTATTTTGTTTCTGAGCTTTTCTAAAAATTGATCCATTTTTACTCTTTTACAAAGTTCTCTAAAATTTTTAAACCATATTTAGTTTTAATACTTTCAGGATGAAATTGAACTCCATGAATTTTATACTCCTTATGCATAACACCCATAATTGTACCGTCAGATGTACTAGATGTAATTTTTAAATCTTTAGATAAGGATTTTCTATCAATTATTAAACTATGATATCTGGTAGCTGTGAAATTTTTTGGTAAATTATTAAGAATACCAATTTTCTTATTTATAATATTGCTTGTCTTTCCATGTACAAGTTCTTTAGCTTGGGTTATCCTAGAACCAAATATTTGACCAATGATTTGATGTCCTAAACAAACACCAAGGATCGGTATTTTTTTATACAAATTTTTTACTATCTTTAAACAATTTCCAGATTGATTAGGATTTCCAGGACCTGGAGATATTACAATTTTATTATACTTTTTTTTTAAAATAAAATGATGATCTACTTTGTCATTTCTAAAAACATCTACTTTAGAAAAAGATGAAAGATAGTGATATAAATTAAATGTAAAACTATCATAATTATCAATTAAAATTATTTTCATAATCCTTATTCCAAAGCCTTAATTAAAGCTTTTGCTTTATTTACAGTTTCATTAAACTCATTAATTGGTTTGCTATCTGCTACAATCCCTGCACCTGATTGCACATAAAATTTCTTATTTTTAGAAATTGCTGTTCTAAGCGCTATACAAGTGTCAAAATCGCCATTCGCTGAAAAGTAACCAATCCCACCAGCGTACACTTTTCTTCTTGTTGTTTCTAACTCATCAATAATTTCCATTGCTCTTATTTTTGGTGCACCTGAAACAGTTCCAGCAGGAAAACCAGCCAGCAAGGTATCAAATTTACCAAATTTTTTATTGAATATACCCTCAACATTGGAAACTATATGCATCACATGAGAATATCTCTCAATTTTAAAGCTTTCAGTTACTCTAACAGAGTTTATTTTAGAAACTTTTCCAGTATCATTTCTTCCAAGGTCAAGAAGCATTAAGTGTTCTGAAAGCTCTTTTTTATCTTTTAAAAGATCCTTTTCATAGAATTTATCTTCTTTTTTATTTTTACCTCTAGGTCTTGTACCAGCAATAGGTCTTATAGTTATCTTATTATCTCTAAGTCTCACAAGTATCTCAGGGCTTGCGCCTATAATTTGGAAATCTTCAAAGTTAAAAAAATACATAAAAGGGGAGGGGTTAGTGATTCGTAATTTTTTATAAATATCTATTGGTTCTTTATTAAGATCAGTTTCAAACCTTTGGCTTAGAACAACTTGAAAAATATCTCCGATTTTAATGTAATTTTTAGCTTTAATTACATTGTCTAAAAATTTTTTCTTTGAGATGTTTGATTTAATTTTAGGTCTAGAGATATTTGTATTTGATGATTCAATCTTCAAATTATAGTTTGATAAAAAAATCATTTCCTCAATTTCTTTTTGAATTTGATCATATTTTGCCTCATAATTCTTGATTTTTTCATCAGAAAAACAGTTAACTATAAAAAATAATTTTTTTTCAGCATTATCAAAAACTATAAGGTTCCTAGGCCTTAATATTCTTGCATCAGGAATTTGAAGATCATTTTTTGTACTATTCGGAATTCTTTCAATATATCTTATTATATCATAAGAGAAGTATCCCGAAATAATTGAACTAATAGGCGGCAATTCTTTAGGTATTTCAAACTTAAAATCTTCAATTATTTTTTCAATATTATTCTTTGGTTTTCCTTTTAGTTTCTTTTTTTTGTTTTCATAATTTAAAACGCAGTTAGTATTATTAAATTCCCATATTTTATCAGGATTTTTCCCAAAAATAGTATATCTGCCTTTTATAAAACCCTTTTCAACCGACTCAAAAATGAAACTATTTTTTACATTTAAAAAGTTATTTATTAAATTCTCTATTTCTTTTAATCCATTAGATTTGAATGAATAGTAAAGAACCTGGTTTTTATTCTTTAAGTGATTTTTCTTGAATAATTTTAAACCAATATTCAACATTATCTAAAATAATTTTTTACTCTATCAATTGTCTGATTAAAGATTTTTACTTTATATTTTGAATTTAATGAAAGATCATACGATGTGTAAATATCGTTGATTATATCATTGTTTGATTTAGTAGAATATTCTTTGATATTATCAGCATTTTTATCTATATCAGAGTAATAAATACTATTTATTCTTGATAAGTAAACTTTATTTTCTTCTCCAGTAACTAACGTAAAACTTTTATTTGGCAATGTATAAATAAGATTAACCGACTCCGAGTCAAAAACTTGATTATCATTAAGATTTTCTAATGTGACAGATTTAATATTTTTTTTATTTTTTGATATTTTAATAAATTCATCGTCATTAAATTTTTTCTCATCAATTTTTTCAAAAATATTTTTATTAAACTCAAATTTCTTTTTCAAAACTATGTTTTTTTTTAAACTTTCCAAAAAATAAGGATCATTGAAATTTGGTATTTTTTTTTTGAGATTTGAAATTTCAAATATTAAATAATAATCATTTTTATCGATTAATTGTATTTTATCCTCATTTCTTTTAGAGTATATTTCCTGAAGTGTTTCATCTGAATTGTCATTTAATATAAAATTTTTTATCTTATTAGGCTTTAAATTATAAACCTCATTAATTTCTTTTATGCTTGATCCATTTAGAATACTGTTTTCAATTTCATCAATTTTCTTAAAAAATTCATCATTAAATTCATCAATTTCAATTAAACTTTTAGGAGTTATTTTCGCATATGAAAAATCAATAAAATCCATTTTTAAAATATCTTGATTATTTTTAATGAAATCATCTATTTCTGAATTTGTTACATTCTTATCGTGAACCAAATCAAGGTCTAAAAATTCAATATCAATTTTTTTATTTTCATTAATAAAAATTTTATTTTTTAAAAAATAAGGGGATTTAATTCCACCACTTACATATTTGAATAAATTTTTCTTTAATTCTTGGTTTTTTAATGAATTCTCAAAACTAGAGGCTGTAAGATTATTTTCTAACAAAAATTTTTCATATTTCACTCTTGAAAATTTATTATTTTCATCAAGTAGAATAGAATTAGATCTAATTTTATTTGCTAAGGCTTTCTCAGAGAGAGATAGATTTAATTCTTTTATCTCCATTTCGATTAATTTTTCAGATATAAGTTCTGATAAAATTTGTTCTATAATATTGTTATCTAAGTTTGCTTTAATAATATCATTTGTAAGCCTAGACTCATTTATAAAATTTACAAAATCCTTTGATGAAATTGCCTCATTATTAATCTTTGCAACATTGTTAGTGTTACCTCCACTAAAAACACTTCCCATTCCCCAAAATACAAATGGAATTATAATAATTCCAACTAACACCCCAGCTAGTTTAGAATTTGAAAAACCTCTTAATTTGCCAATCATATTATATAGTCTTTATTTATTGATCTAAAAAAAAATAAACATATAAATTATATTAATCAGTATGACAAATAATAATATGTATTTCGTGGCTAACTGGAAGATGTTTGGGTCAATTAAGTTAGTTAATTCATTAAATAACGTAATTAGTTACTCAAAATATAACAAACACAAAGCCAAGATTGTATATTGCCCACCTTACACTTTGCTTAAATCTTTTGTTGATAAAACTAAAAATTCAAAAATTGAGATAGGGGCACAGGATTGTCATATAAATTCAAATTATGGACCGTTTACTGGAGCTGTAAGTTCAAAGATGATAAAAGATTTAGGAGCTAAATTTGTTATAATTGGACATTCAGAGACAAGAGAAGAGAATGATAATAAAAAAATTAATTTAAAAATAAAATCTGCACTTAACAAAAATTTAAATGTTATTTTTTGCATAGGTGAAAAATTAATTGATAAGAAAAAAAATAAAACTAAGTTTGTTTTAAAGAAACAATTACTTGAGGGATTAAAAAATTTAAATAAATTAAATAAAGTTATAATCGCATATGAACCTGTCTGGTCCATTGGTACAGGAATTATCCCAACAGAACATAATCTAATAAAAAATGTTAAATTTATTAAAGATACTTTAAAAAGATCAAAAAAATTTTCAAAATCAAAGGTTTTATATGGAGGCTCTGTAAACCCAAAAAATATAAAAAATTTAATGAGAATTGATAATATTGATGGTTTTTTGATAGGTGGTGCATCCACTAATGAAAAAATATTTATTGATATAATGAAAAAATCAATTATTTAATCCCCGTGGAAAACATACTATTAATTATAAATATAATTCTAGCTGCAATATTAGTGTTGCTTGTTTTGTTTCAAAAATCCGAAGGTGGGGCTCTGGGTATCGGTGTTTCTCAAGATAACTTTATGTTTTCAAGATCCGCTGGAAATTTTATGACTAAAGCTACAGCAATAGTTGCAACATTATTCATAATTTGTAGCCTAGGATTAACTATAATTTCAAGAGGAGATCTTCCTTCAAATACGTCTGTTATTGATAAAATCGAGGAAAATGCAGACGACGCTCCAAAATTACCTGAAAATAATAATTAATACTTTTAATTTTATAATTCATTGGCTATAACATAATTCCATGGCGCGATATATATTTGTCACTGGCGGCGTGGTTTCATCACTCGGAAAAGGTTTGTCATCAGCTTCACTTGGTTATTTGCTTAGATCGCAAGGTTATAAAGTAAGAATAAGAAAAATGGACCCATATTTAAATGTTGACCCAGGAACTATGAGTCCATTTCAACATGGCGAAGTTTTTGTAACCGATGATGGTGCTGAAACAGATTTGGATTTAGGACATTATGAGAGATTTACTGATATATCAGCTAAACAATCCGATAACATTACTACAGGAAGAATATACAGCGATATAATTAAAAAAGAGAGAAGAGGAGGCTATCTTGGAAAAACAGTTCAAGTTATTCCTCATGTTACAGATAGAATAAAAGAGTTTATTAAAAAGGATATTACAAATGAAGATTTTGTTATTTGTGAAATTGGAGGAACAGTAGGTGATATTGAAAGTTTACCATTTTTAGAGGCCATAAGACAATTTTCAAATGATAATGGTAAATCAAAATCTTTATTTATTCATCTAACTTTTGTACCTTTTTTAAAATCGTCAGATGAAATTAAGACAAAACCAACTCAACATTCTGTAAAAGAATTAAGAAGTATAGGAATTCAGCCAGATATAGTTATCTGTAGATCTCAACAATCTATTCCTTTAGATCAAAGAAGAAAAATATCTTTATTCTGCAATGTAGATATCGACAATGTAATTGAAACTGTCGACGTTAAAACTATTTATGAGGCACCAATAAGTTTCTTTAATCAAAAATTAGATAAGCAGGTATTAAAATTTTTTAAAATTAAATCTAAAAAAAGACCAAATTTATTACCTTGGAAAAAAATAACTAAAATAGTTATTAATACAAAGAAAACAGTAAACGTTGCCATAATAGGAAAATATGTAAATCTAAAAGATGCTTACAAGTCTTTAGATGAAGCTCTTACTCATGGAGGAATTTCTAATAAAATTAAGGTTAATTTAATTAGAATAGAGTCAGACAAACTTAGATCAGAAGAAATTAAGTCAAAATTAAAAAATGTTGCAGGTATACTGATACCTGGTGGATTTGGTAAGAGAGGTACAGAAGGAAAGATAGAAGCTATTAGATATGCAAGACAAAAAAAAATACCTTTTTTAGGAATTTGTTTTGGAATGCAAATGGCAATGGTGGAGTTTGCAAGGAATATTTTGAAAATCAAAAAAGCTGGATCTAGTGAATTAGATAAAAATTGCTTTCCAGTAATTGGTTTGATTGATCAATGGAGCAAAGATGGAAAAATAATCAAAGGTACTGATAAAAATCTTGGTGGAACAATGAGATTAGGCCTTTATGAAGCTAAACTCAGAAATAATTCTGCCATAAAAAAGATTTATAAATCTGACGTAATTAATGAGAGACATAGGCATAGATATGAGGTCAATATTAATTTAATGCATCAATTTGAAAAAAAAGGTTTGATATTTTCAGGAGTTTCTCCAGATAATAAATTACCTGAAATCATTGAGTTAAAAAATCATCCATGGTTTATTGGGGTTCAATTTCATCCAGAATTTAAATCTAGACCTTTGAGTCCCCATCCTCTATTCTCATCATTTATTAAAGCTGCAAAATCTTTTAATGGAAAATAAAGTAATAAATTGTAACGGCATAGAGATTTCAAACAAAAATAAAATTTGTTTAATATCTGGACCTTGTCAACTCGAGACAGAGCAACATGCTTTAGATATGGCAGGAAAAATAAAAGAGATTACAGCTAAATATAATATTGGTTTCATTTATAAAACTTCATTTGACAAAGCAAATAGAACAAGTATCGATGGAAAACGCGGTGCAGGATTAAATATATCATTGCCTGTATTTGATAGAATTAAAAAAGACATAAATGTACCAGTTCTTACCGACATACATAATCAAGAACAGTGTTCTATAGTTGCACCTCATGTAGATGTTCTCCAAATACCAGCTTTTCTTTGTAGACAAACAGACCTACTAATTGCAGCAGCAAAAACAAATAAAATTATTAATATAAAGAAAGGTCAGTTTCTAGCTCCATGGGATATGGTAAATGTAACAAAAAAAATTTCAGAAAGTGGGAATGAAAATATTTTAGTTACAGAGAGAGGTGCAAGCTTTGGTTATAATACATTAGTATCAGACATGAGATCTATTCCAATTATGGCAAAGAATGGCTACCCAGTTGTATTTGATGGAACTCATTCAGTCCAACAGCCTGGTGGTTTAGGCGAAAAAAGTGGTGGTCAGAGAGAATTTGTTGAATACCTATCGAGAGCAGCTGTTGCTGTAGGCGTAGCAGCTATTTTTTTAGAAACGCACCAAGATCCCGATAATGCTCCATCTGATGGGCCTAATATGGTGCCTTTAGATAAATTAGACGAGCTAATTAATCAAATTGTAGAAATTGATAATTTAGTTAAAAAATAATAAATGAGCAAAATCAAACGAGTCGTTGCAAGACAGGTATATGACAGTAGGGGAAATCCTACAATAGAGGCTGAAGTATTTTCTAATAATTTAAGCGCATCGGCTATTTGTCCTTCAGGCGCATCAACAGGCACTTTTGAAGCTTATGAAAAAAGAGACAAAAGTAATAAAAAATATTTAGGAAAAAGTGTTTTGATACCAGTTGCAACTGTGAATAGATTAATTTCAAAAAAGTTGAAAAATTTTAATATTCATGATCAAGAAAGAATAGATAGTATTCTTATAAAATTGGATGGGACTAAACAAAAAACTAAATTAGGCGCAAATACAATATTAGCTGTATCAATGGCTGTAAAAAAGCTCTCAGCAAAAGTTAAAAAAATACCTTTATATAAAAACTTTATTTTGAAAAAAAACTTCAAACTTCCTTTTCCATTAATGAATATTATTAATGGAGGAGCGCATGCAGATAACGGTCTTAGAATTCAAGAATTTATGATTAGACCTGATAAAGCTAGATCTTTTAATGATGCTGTTCGAATGTGTTTTTTGGTAATTAACAATTTAAAAACATTATTAAAACAAGCTGGTCACTCTATTAATGTTGGTGACGAGGGAGGTTTTGCGCCAATGATAAGTGACAATGAAAGTGCACTTAAACTAATTGTTAAAGCAATCAAAAAATCTGGTTTTAAAAATGGTACAGACATATCTATTTGTCTAGATGTGGCAGCAAATGAATTGGTAAAAAAAGGAAATTACTCAATTCATTCTAAAAAATATATTAGTGTTGATAATTCAATAAATAAATATTTGAATTTAATTAAAAAATATCAAATTAAGTCAATAGAGGATCCTTTTGGTGAAGATGATTGGAAAGCCTGGACTAAATTTTTAAATAAATCTAAAAATAAAACACAAATTGTGGGGGATGATCTTTTTGTTACTAATCTTGAGAGATTAAAAGTAGGTTTTCTAAATTTATCAGCAAATAGTATTCTGATAAAATTGAATCAAATTGGAACTGTTACAGAAACTTTAGAAGTTATTAAATTTGCTCAATTAATAGGTTTCCAAACAATTATTTCTCATAGATCAGGTGATACCGAAGATACATTTATTGCAGATTTAGCAGTGGGAACAAACTCGAATCAAATCAAAACTGGGTCTTTGGCAAGATCAGAGAGAATAGCTAAATATAATCAATTAATACGGATCGAAGAAGACCTTGGTAGATTCGCAAAAATGAATAAAATTAAATAATGTTAGATAAGTTAAGAAAAAATTATTTTAATCTAATTATAACCTTCCTTTTCATTTACTTCTTCTTTAATTTGTTAGATGGAGAAAGAGGATTAATTTCTTATATGGAAAAGAAAGAAATTTATGAGCAACTAAAAAATGATCAAAATGTCCTAAGAAATAAAATAGCAGATTTAGAGCATAAAAATTCACTTTTGACTGAAAATATTGATTTAGATTTCATAGAAATATTAATTAGAGAAAAGTTTTTATTTGGAAAAGAGGGCGAGACTACTTATATAATTAAGCATAATGAAAATAATAAATAAACCAAGGCACCCTGAAAAAGTTAATAAACCGATTAATCCCTTAAAAAAGAAACCTGAGTGGATAAGATCAAAGCTATTAAATAGTAAAGAATTTTTTTTAACCAAAACTGTTGTAAACAAGGATAATCTAGTAACTGTTTGCCAAGAAGCAAATTGCCCAAATATAACAGAATGTTGGAGCAAAAGACATGCAACTTTAATGATTATGGGCGATACATGTACAAGAGCTTGTGCTTTTTGTGATGTTAAAACGGGTAAACCAGAAAAACTAGATGAATTTGAGCCTATTAAAATAGCCAATGCAGTAAGTAAATTAAACCTAAGACACGTAGTAATAACATCAGTAGACAGAGATGATCTTATTGATGGAGGCTCGAATCATTTTCATGACGTTATTGTTGCAACAAAAAAAAAAAATCCCAACACAACAATTGAAGTGCTTACACCAGATTTTTTAAGAAAAGGCGAGGCTTATAAAAGAGTTTTAGAGGCAAATCCTGATGTATTTAACCACAACATTGAAACTGTACCAAGTCTTTATGTAAAAGTAAGACCTGGAGCAAGATATTTTGCATCATTGGAACTTTTAAAAAGTTCCAAAAAATTTAATAAAGATGTTTTTACAAAATCAGGAATTATGGTTGGATTTGGTGAGACAAAAGATGAAATAATTCAAGTTATGGATGATTTAAGATCAGCAGAAGTTGATTTTTTGACAATTGGTCAATATCTACAACCATCTGTTAAACATTTTCCTTTAAATAGATATTATCATCCACACGAGTTTGAGGAGTTGGGAAAAATAGCTAAAGCTAAAGGATTTTTATTAGTATCTTCATCTCCATTAACAAGATCATCATACCATGCAGATGAAGATTTTAATAAATTAAAAAGTAATAGAAAAAATATTAATTAATGCCCAAAGCATCAGTTAAGAGATTAATTGATAACAAAAAAGATAAGCTTATTGATTTTGTTCTAGACATTGAAAAATATCCAGAGTTCGTGCCATTTTGCAAAGGATCAAAAGTATATGAAAGAAAAGAAGATGGAGATTTAACATTTATTGTTGCAGATCTAACAATAGGAAAAGGTCCTTTTGTAGATACTTATAAAAGCGACGTAAAATTTAATAAGAAAGAAGATACAATTTTTGTAACTAATATTGATGGTCCTTTAAATTATTTAGAAAATAATTGGAAATTTATTGAACAAGGAGAACTAACAGAAGTCACATTTGATGTTGATTTTGAAATCAAGAATAAATTTTTAAATATTCTAATGGCTAAATCTTTTCAATTTGGTCTTGATAAAATTGCTGATGCTTTTCAAAAAAGAGCTGAAAGTTTATAATATTTAAAAAATTTACACAGTTTTCAAAATCATTTTAAGAACTTTTTTTGCCGTAGCCTTTTGAATGAAAATCCTTCCTTTGTTTTTAAATAAATTTTTCTTTATAATTGTTTTACGACCTTTTTTTATACCCATATAAACTAATCCAACTGGTTTTTCTTTAGTTCCTCCGTTTGGTCCAGCAACGCCCGTAATTGAAATTGAAATATTGGATTTACTAATTTTACTTAAATTCTTAACCATTGATAAACAAGTTTCGTAGCTGACAGCTCCAAAATTGGTGATAGTTTTTTTAGGGACTCCAAGTAACTTTATTTTAGCATCATTTGAATAAGTAACTAATCCTATTTTAAAAACATTAGATGATCCACTGATTGAAGTTATTGTACTTGCTAAAAGTCCACCTGTACACGACTCAGCAAATGAAACTGTAAGTTTTTTTTTTGTTAATAATTTTACAACTTTTTTAGATAAATCATTCATGTGGTAATAATCATGTAAAAGACAAGAATAGCTACAACATATAAACCCGCACAAACATCGTCCATTATAACACCAAAGCTATTTTTAAAATTCTTATCGTAATAACTTACAGGGTAGGGTTTTGTGATATCAAAAATTCTAAATAAAATAAACATGATGAAGTAAAAAGTTATTATTCTAGAAGAATTAGTTGTTTCACTATGGGCAATCTCATAAAGACATATTGGAATTGATTGACCAATAAATTCATCAATAACGACTTCTTTTGGATCTTTATTTGTTAAGTCTTTAATAAATAAATTTACAGCAAATAGTGAAATTATAAAAATACCTACTAAAAAGAATAAAAATACTTCAGCCGGAACTAGGAATATATTAAACAAAACATATAAGAAAATTACTGTAACTAATGAAGCATAACTACCAGGTATCCTAGGTAATTTGCCAATACCAAACATGGTAACAAAAAGAATGTTTATTTTTTTAATCATAATAGTTTAATGAAATAATAGTTTCACAAGAAATTGCCTGTTCCTTTCCTATTAGACCTAATTTTTCTACTGTCTTACCTTTTAAATTAATTTGAGCTTTATTTATACTGAGCAAATTAGACAGAGAAGCAATTATTCTTTCTCTATATCTTGATACTTTTGGTTTTTCACATATTAAATTAATATCAATGTTATTTATATAGCAACCCTCTTTATCTAAAATTTTTAAAATAGGGAATAGCATATTGGGTGATCTTATATTTTTAAATTTCATTTTATTACTTGGATATAATGTACCAATATCTTTTTTTCTCAATGCACCAAGAAGTCCATCGATTATGGCGTGTATCACAACATCACCATCTGAGTGACCTTGAAGACCAGAGTGAAATGGAATTTTTATACCACCAAGATAAAGTTTTTTATTTTTGATCAATCTGTGGATGTCAAATCCAATACCATAAAATGTTTTAACGTTTATTTTTTTTAAGTCAGATTTTGTTGTTATTTTGTAATTATTCTCTTCACCTTTAATGAACTTAATTTTTTTGTTATTTTCTAAAAATAACGCCGCTTCATCAGTTATTGGTTTTTTATTTGATTTTGAAAGGTTATATAAAGATTTAAAATCAAAACATTGTGGTGTTTGAGTAAAGAATAAATTATCTCTATTTAAATTTCTAATAGTATTATTTGATTTATATTTTACAGAGTTTTCAGTTTTAACAAAAGGCACAACAGCTTTATTATTTTTTAAATTAGATTTAAGTCTTTTAAGTAATTTAATTGAAAAATTTGGACGAGCTGCATCATGAATAAAGACATTTTTAAGTTTCTTATTTTTAATAAAATTCAATGCTTTTTGTGATGACTGATACCTTTCCTTTCCACCTTTAATTACTTTTACTGATTTATCTTTAATATTTTTTATTGGGATGTTTGATACAATTATTATTGACTTAAATAATTTTGATTTTATTGCTTTATCTATAGAGTGCATAAATAAAGGTTTATTTAAATAATTCACAAATTGTTTTGGATTATTTGATTTAAATCGCTTACCTTTGCCTGCTGCTAGTAGTATAAAACAATTACTCATGATTATAATAAAATTTTTTGTAATATATTTTTAAATTATGTTTGCATTGTTAAAAAGAAATTTGTTTATAATAGTTATATTTATAATTACTATTTCTCTAGCTTTTCTTACATTTTTAACATTTATTGACAAAAGTTTTATTAAACTAAATGAAAATAATCTAGAAATTCTTCTTATTTCTAACGTCCTATTAGTATTAATACTTTTTATATTAATTTTTCTAGATATTAAAAATTCAATAAAAAATAATATTAATGTTCGAGGATCTGTAGCAAATAGAAAATATATAATTTCTTTTGCACTTTTTACTTTAATACCATCTCTCTTAATTGCTATTTTTTCACTTTTTATTTTTTCTTTTGCATTAGACAAATATTTCGATAAAAAAATTACCACTGCTGTAAATAACTCATACGAAATAGCCAAGAATTATGTTGACGAGAAAAGAAATAAAATTGAGTCTGAGATAGTTTTAATTGCTTTTGACTTAAATAAATATTCTGATTTATTTGAAACAAATCCAGATAGATTTCAGCTTATATTAAATACACAAAGATTTTTAAGGGACATCGATCAACTTCATTTGATAGATGACAAGGGAAAATTAATTAGATCTGCTGCAGACTCAAAATACAAAAAAATTGAGAATCGAGCAATGGAAATGGTAAAAAACGATGATAGACCTCTTAAAATAATAAACACATTTGAGAATAAATCTGCTGCTGTGATAAGACTATCAAATTTTAATAACACTTTTTTATATGTATTGAAATATTTTGATAAAAATATCTCAAATTATTTAATAGAGTCTGAGGAGGCAGTAAATTTTTATTATACAGTAGAAAATCAAAATTTAGGTATAAGAATATCTTTTGCTATAATTTATGTTACTCTTGTCACACTTTTGCTTTTTTTATCAATTACTATTGCGATAAGATTTTCATCTCGTTTTTTTATATCAATAAACAATTTAATCACTGCTTCAGAAAATATAGGAAAAGGCAATCTTGACACAAAAGTTCCTGATTTAAAGGCAGATGTTGAAATGGAAAGATTAAATAAAAATTTTAATTCAATGATTGAAAGATTAAAAAATCAACAAGAAAAATTATTAACAAATGAAAGGCATGAGGCTTGGGAAAACGTTGCGAGAAAATTAGCCCATGAAATTAAAAATCCATTGACACCTATACAACTTACAATCGATAACCTTAAAACAAAATATCTACCAAATATAGAAAATGATAAACAGGAAAAATATTTAAATAATCTAAAAACGATACTTAAACAAATTAAACAAATTGAGAATTTGGTTAATGAATTTTCTGATTTTGCGAGAATGCCAAAACCTTTATTCAAACCAAATAATTTAAATATTGTAATAAAAGATAATATAAATTTAGTTAATAAATTCGACACCTCTGTAAAAATCAGACTAGTTAATCACCTTACAAAAGATGTTGTATTAAAATTTGATAATGAGCAATTTAATAGACTATTTTTTAATCTCATTAAAAATTCTGTTGAGAGTATTCAAGAAAAAGTCCAAAAAGACAGCAAAACTGACAAAAATATAGATATAGAAATTAGACAAAGAAGAGATTATATAAATATCAATATTATCGATACTGGTACTGGATTTAAAAATAAAAAAACAAAAGATATTATTAAACCTTATTTTACAACTAAAGAAAAAGGAACAGGATTAGGACTATCAATTGTAGATAAAATTATTAGTGATCATGAGGGGTCAATAAAATTTCTAAATCATAAAAATGGAGCTAAAATTCAAATAATAATTCCTTATTTAAAATAATGTCAGCTGAAATTTTAATTATAGATGATAATGCAGATATTAGATTGATTCTTGACGAATTAATTAAAGACTCTGGATACAAAACTAGACTTGCTGCTAATTATAATCAGGCATTAACCGAAATAGATAAGAAACTTCCAGATGTAGCAATAATTGATGTTAAATTAGATAAGGGAGACAATGATGGAATATTACTTTTAGATCATATTAAAAAAAAAAATTCAGATCTTCCAGTTATAATGATATCAGGCCATGCTAATATTGAAATGGCTGTAAATTCTTTAAAATCAGGCGCCTTTGAATTTATCCAAAAACCTTTTGATAAAGAAAGACTTTTAAATTTTGTTAACAGAGCTGTAGAAAATTTTAACCTAAAGAATGAAAATAAAAACTTAAATACTAAACTTTTTCATACTTTTGAATTGGTTGGAAAAAGTTCAAACATTTTATCGATACAGGATCAAATAAATAAACTATCAAAATCTGAAAGTAGAATATTTATTACTGGCCCTACTGGCTCAGGAAAAGAGCTTATATCCAGAAAAATACATAAAAATTCTGCTAGAAAAGATGGTCCTTTTATAATTATAAATGGCGCATTACTTGATGCAAAAAAATATGAACTTGAATTGTTTGGTGAAGAGAAAAAAGACGGCTCTATTTTTTATGGGGCACTTGAAAAAGCATCTGGTGGAATTCTATTAATAGATGAAGTTACTGAAATACCACTTGAAACTCAATCTAAAATTTTAAGAGTTGTAATTGATCAAAAGTTTAAAAGAATAAATAGCAACCATGACATTAAAGTTGATGTAA
>CABZXV010000017.1 GCA_902529785.1 uncultured Pelagibacteraceae bacterium | reverse complement strand
GATCTTCTGGAGGGAAACCTAGAAAAATTGAATTAACAATTTTAAAATTGGGAAAAAAACAAAACAGCAATATTAAATTTAATTGGAAATTATATAATATGAAAAATGGAAAATTAATGGATGATAACGACTATACTTTTGCTCCAGAAAAAGCGATGATAGAATTAAATGATAAAAAAATATCTAAATGAGAAAAATATTTATAATTTTTATCGCTTTATTAATATCTCTGAATACTGCAGTAGCTAATGAAAAATTTGAGTTTAGATACAATATTCATGAAAATTTACCAAAAAAATGGGTAACTGAATTCAAGAATATAATGGATGTTTTACAAGAAGTTCTACCTATTCAAAATAATATGAATGATTATCTCAAAAGTCCAGGAATGGATATCTATGCTTGGAAAAGTACAAAAAATCCTTTTCCAGAAGTTAAGAATAATATGAAAGGTTCATGTATTTGCGGTGATGGCTCAACTAGATGGATGCAGATAGAAATACCAAGTAAAGAATTAGCAAAAAAATATATACACCGTTATTCTGTAATTGCTCATGAATATTTTCATGTTTATCAAATATCACTTTCAGAAAATAAACTATCAGACAGAGACTCACCAAAGTGGTTAACGGAGGGAGGAGCAAAAGTTTTTGAAGAAATGTATGTGAAACAATATTATGGAAAAGACAGTTTAAAAAATGATCTTTCAAGAAAAGAAATGTGGAGTAAAAAGGTTTTAAAAGAACCTAGCCTTTACGAAAAACACAAAACATCAAATAAAAGAGGAATGGATGGCAATTATACAGGTTCTGCCTTCATGGTGCTAGTGTTAGTAAATGAACTGAAGAAAAATAATATTTCTGAACAACAAGCTTTTCAATTAGTTTTTAGAGATTTTTGGATTGAGAGAGCAAAGCACAGAAAATGGGAAAAAGCATTTGAGCAGACTTTTAAAATGAGTGCTGGAGAATTTTATGAAAGATTAAGTAAATATAAAAGAGTCGTAAAAAAAATCTTACCGAGTAAGAACTTAAAAATTCAAGATATTTTTAGTTAATCCTTAACTGATCTTCAGAAAAGAAGGTCGTTAACTGAGTAAATAATTAAACCTAAAATAATTAGAAAAAATATTATAAAAGCTATTTGTTCACTAATTTTCTTAGTGACTTTAGTTTCACCTTTTTTAAATTTTCTAATTTGAAATATACCAAATCTCATTACAAGCAGGCCTAATATTATTAAAGATAAATAAAGAATAAAATTATAAAGCATTTTTTAGAGATAATATTTTAAATGAAACTTTAATTTTGGGAAATTTTTTCTTCAAAGTTTTCTTTAACTTATTAAATGATTTCTTATGTATTACATTTTCAATTCTCGAATTAAATTTTTTATTTTTATTTACAATTTTTGCAGCTCCACAATCATTGTGATTTAATACTATTAATTTGTTAATTTTGTGCAAATTTATTGAGGTTTCCAAATTTTCCCAGAATGTAGAGTGCCATTTTTTAAATTTATTATTTGTTACACCAATTGAACCACCCGCAATAGTAAAAGCACTAAATTTACCAGTTAGTTTTTTATCTTTTAAATGCTCATGAACTGGTTTTTGAAATCTTGGATCTATACATGAAAGAACCATTGCTTCGTATTTTTTTGACATTATTTATGGAACTAACCAATTTTCTTTGTTGTTTTCAATATCAAGTCTGGCTCTCCTATGACCTTTTGCAGCCAAATATAGCCATTCAATATTTATTATTTTGCACTGAATTACTGTAAAATTTTTATAACCTTCTTCACTTTGCTCCATTGTAAAGCCAGATTTTTCAATATCATCATTTAAACCAGATCCAGGTTCATCAATTTCTGTTCCTGGTCCATTATTTACTAAATAACATTTACGACTTACATGAGCTGTTTTTAACCATGATTTTTCTGTGATGATATTATTGTGGTTGACAGTACAATTTACTTTTACTCTTAGCTGAATTTTTTCCTCTTTATCATAAAAAATTAAAGCAGCACTTTTGTTTTTTTTTAATTTTGCAATTTTGTCAGATCTAATATCACTATGAAATTGAAGAATATTATTTGATTGATCTGATTTTCTAAGAACTACAATTCTGCCATCAAAGTCTGACTGATCACCACAAACAAAAACTGGAATTCTAAAAGGAGATGATCTATTCGTTACAGCATCATCAAGCATCAACCATATTTTTTTCTTTATTTCAGAAAAGTCCTCATAGTATGGGACAGTATTTGACATAGGATTATTTCTTTTTTTTAAGTCTAGCGATTAGACTAGAGCTATCCCAACGGTTACCACCCATTTTTTGAACATCAGCATAATATTCATCAACTATCTCAGTAATTGGGACTGGTGAACCATTTCGTTTTGCTTCTTCAATTACAATTTTTAAATCTTTTCTCATCCAATCTACCGCAAAACCATAGTCAAATTTATCTTCAACCATAGTTTTATATCTGTTTTCCATCTGCCAAGATTGAGCAGCTCCTTTTGAAATAGTTTCCATTACTTTATCAATATCTAAGCCTGCATTTATTCCAAAATTAATAGCTTCTGATAGACCTTGAACAACACCTGCAATGCACATTTGGTTCATCATTTTTGTAAGTTGACCACTTCCTGATGGGCCAATTAATTTTACTTTTTTACTATAGCAATCAATTACTGGTTCAGCTTTTTTAAAAATCTCTTCATCACCTCCAACCATAACCGTTAGAATTCCACCTTCTGCACCTGATTGACCACCAGAAATTGGTGCATCTAAAAATGCAAATCCTTTTTCTTTAGCTTTACCATAAAGTTCTCTTGATACTTCTGCAGATACAGTTGAATTATCTATGTAGATTGAACCTTCCTTAGCACTATGAAATAAACCGTTTTCGCCTAAAGTAACTTGTTTCAAATCCTCATCGTTACCCACACAAGTAAAAATAAAATCAGCACCTTCCGCAGCTTCTTTTGGTGTTGGGGCCATTTTACCTTTATATTCAGTAATCCATTTTTCAGCTTTAGCAGTTGTTCTATTAAAAACAGTTACATTGTGCCCAGCTTTTGATATATAACCAGCCATCGGATAACCCATTACCCCGAGACCTATGAAAGCAACATTACAAGTCATAAAATATATATATGTTTAAAAATTTAAGTTTAAAAGTAATTATTTTTGGATTTATCTTTACATTTTTTTCATGTTTTGGACAGAGTTTTTTTATAGGTTTATTCAATTCAAGCATAAGAGAAACACTTTCTATTACACATGGACAATTTGGCACGATTTATGCATCAGCTACTCTATTTAGTAGTTTACTTCTAATATGGATTGGAAAAAAAATTGATGATGTAAACGTACTTAAATTTGCAATTTTTGTTACTATACTTTTATCATTTTCTTCTTTTTTCTTTTCCAAAACATCTTCAGTAGCTTTTCTATTTGTTGCAATTTTTTTAATGAGGTTTTCTGGACAAGGATTAATGTCTCATACAGCTTCAACTACCATTTCAAGATATTTTACAAAATCTAGAGGTAAAGCATTAAGCATTATTTGGTTTGGTTTATCTTCTGCAGAGTTCATAATGCCCGTATTAATTGTTTATCTTTTAACTCTAATAGTTTGGCAGGATTTATGGGTAATCTTTTCTTTAATAGTTTTAATTTGCTTACCGTTGGCATCTTATATTTTAGTTAAAGATGTCAAATTAGATACTAGAGAGGGTAGTCAAAACAAAATTTTAAAAGAAGAAAATATAAAAAACTGGAAAAGAATAGAAGTTCTTGGAGATTATAGATTTTATATTGTTTCATTGAACATGTTGGCAATGCCCTGGATAGCTACAGGAGTATTTGTGTATCAATCATTCGTCACTAATTCAAAAGGGTGGGGTGAATATACAATTGCGCAATCTTTTATGTCTTACTCAATTTTTTCTGTGATTACTTTAATTGTTGCTGGTTATTTAATTGATAAGTTTACAAGTAGAAAATTACTAATCTATATGAATATTCCATTATTCTTAGGAACTTTAGTCATCATATATTTTGATGCTCCACAAACTGCTTTTTTATTTCTTGGACTGGTAGGAATATCAAATGGTCTAGCAAACTTATTAGGATCCTCAACATGGGCAGAGATTTACGGTGTAAAATATATTGGATCTATTAAAGCTTTGACTACTGCTTTAATGGTATTTGCAACTGCTTTTGGTACAGCATTATTTGGCTTTTTTATAGATGCTGGGTTTTCAATTGAAAAAATCGCATTTATTGCAGCAATTGCAATAGCATGCTCTATAGCGCTACTTTTCACTATACGAAAAAAATTAAATCCAGTTTATCTCTAATACTGCTTGATTTTTTTATGATCGAGGTGTATCTAACCGTCCATGGCAAGAGTTACAGTTGAAGATTGTATTGATAAAGTAGATAGTCCTTATGAATTAGTACTGGTTGCAAAGGAGAGAGCAACACAACTTAATTCGGGATTGGAACCTACTTTAGATAGAGATAACGATAAAAACACTGTAATAGCATTAAGAGAAATCGCTGAAGAAACAATCAAAGTTCCTGATTTAACAGATGCTGCAGTTTACAAGTTACGAAAACATGTTGAGCAAGTTGATGATACATCAGAGGACGAAGATGATATTGGCGATGATTTTGAAAATCTTTACAAAGGTGAAATTTCAAAAAGTGGTGTACCAATTCTTCCATCTAAGAGAGCTAGAAAAATTCCAGAAAAAATTCAAGTTTCTAAAGATGATTTAGCTGAGTTACAAAATACAGCTGAACAAACTTCATCTGAACCTGTTGAAGACATACAAGAAGAAGAGACTGATGTTTCGTTAGATGAAATGAAAGATCAAGAAGAGACTGTATCAGACGAAACAGAAAACCAAGAATAAATTAACTAAATTCCTTTATTATCTTTTCCCTGTGCTCATCTAAATCAGGAATATTACCCCTAGTATTTTCATCTTTATAGGTGGACATTTTGATTGGGTTTCCTGCAGATTTAAATTCACCAATAATTTTATGGTATGATTTTACAATCATATTTCTCTCTTGAATTTGAGGATTTTCTACAGCTTGTTTTATATTAAAAATTGGCCCACATGGAATTTTCAATTCTTCCATTTCTTTAACCCATTCATCTGTAGATTTGGAGCTCAATTGTTTTTCAAAAATTTCTTTTAAATGATCCATGTTTTCGCATCTTAATGAATTGGAATTAAATCTTTCATCATTTGCAGTTTCAGGAATTTTTAATACGTCACAAAGTTTTGTAAAAAGTTTATCATTTCCTGCAGCAATAATTATATAACTATCTTTCGTTTTAAAAGCTTCAAAGGGAGCAATAGATGGATGTCTTGAACCCATTGGTCCTGGAATTTCATTTTTGGAAAGATATCTTGCAATTGCATTTTCTAAAATTGCTATTTGGCAGTCTAACATTGAGACATCTATAAAAGCTCCTTTACCAGTTTTTTGTCTATCGTATAAAGCTGCATTAATTCCAATTGCTGTAAACAGACCTGCTGTGATATCACCAATAGAGGTTCCAACCCTTGTTGGTTCTGAGTTTGGATGGCCAGTTACACTCATCAAGCCTCCCATACCTTGAACGACCATGTCGTATGCTGGCAGCTCTTTCAAAGGTCCAGTTTGGCCAAAACCTGATGCTGATGCATAAATTAATTTTGGATATTTTTTACTTACATCTTTCCAGCCAAAACCCCACTTTTCTAATGTGCCAGGTTTAAAGTTTTCTACTAAAATATCTGCTTTTGATAATATTTTATCAAATATTTTTTTATCTTCATCGTTCTTCAAATTCAAAGCGATACTTTCTTTTCCTCTATTCAACGACATAAAGTATGCAGAATGATCTTTAACAAAAGGTCCAAATTTTCGAGAGTCATCTCCTGTTTCAGGTGCCTCAATTTTTATAACTCTCGCACCTAAATCTGAGAGTATCATTGTACAATAAGGCCCTACCAAAACCCTTGTTAAATCAACAACTAATAAATTTTTTAGTGGTCCATCCATAATAAAATATACGACATTTCCTTATATTGACTCTTACCCGTAAGTTCAATTTAATATGTTTATTAAATTAATTTAAAGAGGGGAAAACATGTTAAAAAAAATAAGTTTTTATTTCACAACATTATTTTTAGCTTTCTCATTAATTGGATCAGCATATGCTGTGACACTAAAAGCAAGTCACCAATGGCCAGGGACGCCTAGAGCTGATGGTTCTTATGATCCAAGACATGAAATGGTTCAAATAATTGCAGATGAAGTTAAAAAAGCAGGAGTAGATTTAGATATTAGAATTTACCCAGCAAAATCATTATATAAACCAAAAGAACAATGGAAACCAATGACAACTGGTCAGTTAGATATTTCAGCATTTCCATTAGCGTACGCATCAAAATTCCATCCAGAATTTGATGCAACTTTAATGCCAGGAACAGTTAAAAATCATGACCACGCATTAAGATTTAATAAAGGTCCAATGATGACTGAAATTAAGAGAATTATTAATGATGCTGGTGTTGTTGTTCTTTCTGATGCTTGGCTTGGTGGTGGTTTTGCATCTAAGTCAAAATGTATTAAAAATCCGTCAGATGCTAAAGGTCAAGTAATGAGAGCAGCTGGTAAAGCTTTTAACCAAATGTTAGAGGCAGCTGGTGCTGGTATTCAAAGTATGCCTTCATCAGAAATTTATACTGGATTACAAACTGGAGTATTAACAGGTGCAAACACTAGTTCAGGAAGTTTTGTAAGTTACAAAATTTATGAACAAGTAACATGTGCAACACCTCCAGGAAAATTTGGATTGTGGTTTATGTATGAGCCGATTTTGATGTCAAAAATGAGCTTTGATAAATTAAATTCAAAACAACAAGATGCTTTAATGAAAGCTGGTAAAGTTGCTGAAAAATATATGACTGCGCAAGTTGAAAATTTAGATAAAAAATTTGAAGACGCTTATAAGGCTGCAGGAGTAAAACTAGTATATATGGATGCAAACGATCATGCGGCTTGGGTTGAGATTGCTAAACAATCTTCACACAAAGCATTTGCTGAAAAAGTTCCAGGTGGCGATAAGCTGATGGAAATGGCTTTAGCAGTTAAATAAAACGATATATAAAGAACCCCTATTTAAAATATTAAATAGGGGTTTTTTTTATGAAACAAAAATATTTAAAATTCTGTAATTACAGTTCACAAGCATGTGGTGCTTTTGCTGTTCTAGCTCTGCTTTTGTCAATATTGGTAATCGTTGAATTAGTTTTTGAAAGATATTTTTTTCAAAGAGCAATCACATGGCAAACAGAGTTAGTCACTATGCTTTTAGTTGCTTCAACTTTTATAGGAAGTGCCTATGTTTTAAGCGAAAAAGCACATGTGAGCATGGAGTGGATTTATGATTTTTTATCAAAGAAAAATATTCTTAGACTTAAAATTTTCACATCATTAATAAGTTTATTGTTTTTTTTAATTTTATTCTATTTTGGGTATTTAATGGTTGAGGAAGCTTTTACAAAAAATTATTCTACAGGAACTGTTTGGGATCCTCCTTTATGGATACCTTATTCATCAATGATGATAGGGGCAGCCTTAATGATCCTTCAATATATTGCCGAAATAATTAAACTTATAGACGAGGAAGGCAGTTACTAATGGATCCTTTATTAATAGCCATAATAGTTGCAGTTTTTACTTTAGTAGTTTTATTTTCAGGAATACCAATAGCTTTCGGTCTGAGTTTTGTCTCTATAACATTGTTAGTCGCATTTGAAGGTTTTCAAATGTTAGATGTTTTTGCAGAAACATTTTATGCAGGACTAAACTCTTTTGTTTTACTTTCAATTCCAATGTTTATTTTAATGGGAATGGCAGTTGCTAACTCACCAGCAGGAAAAGATCTATATACTGGATTAGATAGATGGCTTTGGAGAGTACCAGGGGGATTAGTAATTTCTAATATAGGTGCTTGCTCAATATTTGCCGCCTTAAGTGGATCAAGTCCGGCGACTTGCGCAGCTATCGGAACTATGGGAATACCCGAGATGAGAAAAAGAGGGTACTCTGATCAAATAGCAACAGGAACAATAGCAGCTGGTGGTACACTTGGAGTTTTAATTCCCCCAAGTATTGTTTTGATTGTTTATGGAATTGCTACAGGAACATCAATTGGAAGATTATTCTTAAGTGGTTTGATACCCGGATTTATGTTAGCAGGTATGTTTGCTATATGGGCTCTCATACATAGTTATTTTATTGATAAAGATTCAGCAAAAGCTTTAAAGAACAGAACACCTCCAACTTTTAAAGAGAAAATTGAAGTCTTGCCAAGAATTCTACCTTTCCTAGCAATTATTGCTGGTGTTCTTTATGTTTTGTATGGCGGAGTAGCTACACCTTCAGAAGCATCTGGTGTTGGAGCTTTTTTAGTTTTCGTATTAATCGCTGTTGTTTACAAAATTTATCAACCAAAAAAAATCTGGAACATTGTTAAAGTATCTATGAAAGAAAGTGTGATGATAATGTTTATCATCGCAGCATCTTATCTATTCGCATTCACACTATCACAACTTTATGTAACTCAATCATTAGCACAAAGTATGGTTGAATTAAGTTCAAATAAATGGGTTGTGTTTATTTTAATTAATATTTTTCTTTTAATTGCAGGTTTCTTTTTACCGCCAGTGGCTGTTATTGTGATGACTTCAGCTATTTTGTTACCAGTTATAACTACATTAGGTTTTGATCCTTATTGGTTTGCAATTGTATTTACAATAAATATGGAAATCGGTCTTATTACCCCACCTGTTGGATTAAACCTTTATATAATCAAAGGTATTACACCAGACGTAAGTCTTTCAGAAATATTAAAGGGATCTATACCATTTATGATAATTATGGCCTTAGCTATATTAATTTTGTGTATTTTTCCTGAAATAGTCACTTGGTTGCCAGATAAAATAATGGGTAAAAGTTTAGGTTTTTAATATATAAAAAACACAATGCTAAATATAAAAAGAATTTTTGAAACTATTGCTGATGCTGGACAAAAGATTTTAGAAAAAAAATCGTTCAAAAGCATTACAAAGAAAAGAGATTTATTAGATCTTTGCGATGACTTATTGTCCACTAAAGGGGCAGCATTTGGGATTACTTTGGCAAGAGATATATTATTTAGATATCAAAACTTATCTATAGAGGAAAAAAATAAGTTTTTAATTCAAGTTAATCAAAAATATAAACCCGATCCATTAAAAATAGATGAAGCAATTAAGAAATACAGTGATGATCAAGATGATTACTCAATCTTGAACTTATCAAGAGTAGCCTCTGGGATTAGAAAAGAGTTATTTGTAAGATTAAATATGGCTCCAAACGGTACATCTGAGATTGTATCTCTAAGAGAAGATTTACAAAGATTATTAAAAGATAATCCTGAGTTAAAAAGTTTAGATTATGATTTGATAGATATATTTAAAAATTGGTTCAACCCAGGTTTTTTAAAACTAAGAAAAATTACTTGGGATACCAAAGCAGCAATTCTTGAAAAATTATTAAAATACGAAAAAGTTCATTCTATGAAAGATATGAACGAGTTAAAAAGAAGACTTGGCAAAGATAGAAGATTTTTTGCATATTTTCATCCCGCTTTAGAAGATGAGCCAATTATTTTTGTTGAAATAGCATTGACTAAAGGACTTAGTCAGTCGATACAAGAATTAACAAGACCTTCAGATGAAAAAATTAAAAACTATGATACTGCAACATTTTATTCAATCAGCAACTGTCAAGAAGGACTTTCTAGAGTAACACTGGGAAACTTCCTTATAAAAAGAGTTGTATATGAACTTCAAGAAGAATTACCAGATGTAAAATATTTTGGAACATTGTCTCCAATGGTCGGCTTTGCAGATTGGTTTAAAAATATGGAAAGTACAGAGGCAGCCGAAATACTTGGTGAAGCAAATAAAAATAGTTTAGACTTTTTAAAGTCTTCTGATTTGAAAATAGGTGACAAAAGAATTGCAGATAACAAAGCTTTAATAAGTAAATTAGCTTTAAATTATTTAGCAAAACAAAAAAATGATTTTGGATTTCCAATTAATGATGTATGCAGATTTCACTTAAAAAATGGAGCTGATATAGATGATATAGCTATAAATGCTAATGTTTCAGAGGTTGGGTTCAAGAGATCTTTTGGTGTGATGGTTAATTATAGATATGAATTAGCAAAGATTGAGAAGAACCATCAAGAATATGTAAACGAAAAAAAGGTAAATATTTCAAATAAAGTTAAAAAATATGTCTAAAATTAACAGACTTGTATCAGTTGCTCCAATGATGGACTGCACCGATAGACATGAAAGATACTTCTTAAGGTTAATAAGTAAAAACGTTCTTCTCTATACAGAAATGGTAGTTTCAGAAGCTATTGACAGAGGAGATAAGGAAAAATTATTATCTTTTGATCTTAGAGAAAAACCTGTAGCTCTGCAATTAGGTGGATCCACTCCAAAATTGCTAGCAAATTCAGCAAAAATTGGTGAAGAATTTGGCTATGATGAAATAAATTTAAACTTAGGATGTCCAAGCAAAAAAGTTCAAAAAAATAAATTTGGAGCTTGTTTAATTAAAGAGCCAAATCTTGTAGCAGAATGCTTGTCAGAGATGATCAGTTCTACATCACTACCAGTCACTGTTAAGACTAGAATTGGTTACGATGATGTTGAAGATTACGAACATTTTTTTAATTTTATAAGTACACTTAAAGAAACAGGCGTTAAGACTTTTATTATTCATGCAAGAAAAGCAATGCTCGGAAAATTTACCCCAAAACAAAATCTTAACATACCTCCTTTAAAATATGATTATGTTTACAAATTAAAACAAGATTTTAAAGATTTAGAAATAATAATTAATGGAGGAATTACATCAACAGAGCAGGTTAAAAATCATTTAGATAAAGTTGATGGTACTATGATTGGAAGATCTGTTTATCATTCCCCATACCTTTTAGCAGAAATCGAAAATGAAATATTTAACAATTATGACATTAAAGATAGAGAGGAAGTTATAGAAGATTTAATTGACTATGTTAAAACTGAAGTTAAAAAAGGCACAAGAGTTAATCAAGTGATGAGACATACTCTTGGTTTATTTCATGGTCAAACTGGCTCAAGCCATTGGAAAAGATATTTAAGTGAAAATATGTGTGTAAGAGATGCGGATGTAAAAAAAATTGATCATATTATGGATAAAGTAAAACTTTCTCCAAAGTTACATTCGGCAGGTCAAATTGATTAATACAATTCTTTCAAATCAGTATTACCTACTAATTTTGTTAATGATACTTACTGCATTTCCAGTTGGTTTTTTTGCTGGTTATTTTGGTATTGGTGGTGGATTGATTTCGGTTCCAGTACTTTTTTTTATTTTTGAAACTGCAGATATAGATAAATCTTATTTGATGCATCTATCTGTTGGTACTGCTTTTTCTATTACTATTTTTACATCTTTTGTTTCGGTAATGACACACAGGAAACATAAAGCCGTAGATATAAATATTTTAAAAACCTATGGTCTATTTGTAATATTTGGGGTCTTATTAGGAACATATATGGCAGCATTGTTAAATACAAAATCTTTAGTTTTGTTCTTTGCTGTTGTTGTTTATTTTTTTGGTGGATATTTATTGATAGTTAAACAGGAATTAAAAAAAAATAAAAAATTTAATTTTTTTCCAAGAGCAACTTTTGGCTTCTTGTCAGGTTTTATATCTGCACCGATGGGGATAACTGGTGCAATGATGAATGTGCCAATCTTAAGATATTTTGGATATCCAATCAGCAGAGCTATAGGAAGTTCAGCTGCCATAGGATTTGTTATAGCATCTATTGGTTCTATTGGTTTTTTAACTTCTGGATTTTTATTGAAAGCAAATCTTCCCTTAAGCATTGGCTTTGTAAATATTCCTGCTTTTCTTATATTTATTCCAATAACATCTATTATGGCCCGTGTTGGTGCAAACATGGTCCACACTACTGATAAAAATAAAACTCAGAGGATGTTTGGGGTATTTTTATATGTTATTGGTACTTTATTTTTAATCAGGTTTTTAGATCTTTAATTAAATCTTTTGATCATATTCACCAATTTTGCCAGTTTTTTGGAGTAAATCATCAATAAAATCGAAGATTTTTTTCTTTCTTTCATCTGAGGTGGGGCTCTCAGTTACAACTACTAATGAAGGCTTATTTGACGAAGCTCTAATTAAACCCCAGGAACCATCATTAAAAGTAAATCTTATTCCATTTACTGTAAGAATATTTTCAATTTCTTGATTATCAATTTTAATATTATTTGTTTTTAAATCCTCTATTTTTTTAATTAAATCATCAACAACTTGATATTTTTCATCATCTTTACAAAATGGAGCCATGGTCGGAGATTGATAAGTATTAGGTAGTTCGTTAATTATCTCATTCATTTTATTATTATTATTGTTATTTAGTAAATGACATACCTGTATTGCTGAGTTTATCCCATCATCATATCCATATCCTAAAGGTTGATTAAAAAAGAAATGTCCACTTTTTTCAAAACCAGCAAGTGCTTGTTCTTGATTTACCTTTCTTTTAATATGAGAATGTCCTGTTTTCCAATATATTGTTTTACAAGAGTTACTTTTTAAAATTTCATCAGTTGAATATAAACCAGTTGATTTTACATCTACTACAAACATTGAATTTTTATGAGTACTCGATAAATTTCTAGCAATTAGCAAGCCAATTTTATCTGAGAATATTTCATTTCCTTTATCATCAATAACTCCAACACGATCACCATCTCCATCAAAACCAAAACCAATATCAGCATTATTTTCTAAAACACATTTGCTTATAGCATGTAGCATTTCTAAATCTTCTGGATTTGGATTATATTTAGGAAATGTATAATCTAAATTACAATCTAACTCTATAACTTCACAACCAATGCCTCTTAATATATCGGGTGCAAATATTCCTGCCGTTCCGTTTCCACAAGCAACAACAGCTTTAATTTTTTTATTAATTTTATTTTTATTTATTAGATCATCTTTATAAACACTTTGAAAATTACTTATCTTTTTTTCACTGCCACGACCCTCTACAAATTTATTATTTAATGTTATTTCTTTTAGCTCTTTCATTTCCTCTGGAGCATGAGTTAATCCTTTTCTAATCCCCATTTTTACACCAGTCCATCCATTTTCATTGTGACTTGCCGTCACCATTGCTATTGCATCACTTTCTAAATTAAATTGTGCGAAATAAACCATAGGCGACAAAGACAGGCCTATGTCTTCAACATTACACCCAGTTGATATGAGACCTTTTTTTAGTGCTGTTTTTATTTCTTCACTATAAGATCTGTAGTCATGACCAACTATGATTCTTGGGTTTTTTTTGTTTGTATGATTAATTACTTGTGTTCCTAAACCTTTCCCCAAATTTGTCACACCTTCTAAATTGATGTCATCAGGATACAACCATCGAGCGTCGTACTCTCTAAAGCCAAAAGGATCAATTTTTATTGAATTTTCCATGTTGATATTTTTATATTTTTTTTATTTTTTTATTGATAATCTTTTTTGTAAGTTCTATAAATGTTCTATTGATTTGTTGGTTATATAGTGTAATTACCAAACCATCATACAACATCTAGTTGTTTTAATAAATTAAGTATAGTACAAAAAAGGAGCTAAATGAACAAGATTTTATCACAAGCTATTAGGAAAGCTGTCTCCGATTATACACCAAATGTGAATCAAGAACCTAAAGATAAAAGATTAGATTTATTTTCTCTAAATAGCGAAACAGAATTATTTCAAAATTCAAAAGGCATAACAATCAAAATTGATAGAAGCAAAGATGATAACTTAACCGATTTTGGTAAAGCTACTCTTAAAGATAGATATTTAGGTGCAAACGAGTCTTTTCAAGATTTATTTGCAAGAGTTGCAAGTCATTACGCGGATGACAATTTACATGCTCAAAGACTTTATAATTATATTAGTAATTTATGGTTTATGCCAGCAACACCAGTTTTATCAAACGGAGGAACAACTAGAGGACTGCCTATATCTTGTTTCTTAAACGAAGCTAGTGATAGCCTTAATGGTATTCTAGATTTGTGGAGTGAGAACGTCTGGCTAGCTGCAAGAGGTGGTGGTATTGGAAGTTATTGGGGAAATCTTAGATCAATAGGGGAAAAAATTGGAAGAGTTGGTAAGACATCAGGTATAATTCCATTTATTAAAGTAATGGACTCATTAACAATGGCAATCAGTCAAGGCTCGCTTAGAAGAGGTTCTGCAGCTTGTTATATTCCAATAGATCATCCAGAGATTGAGGAATTCATAGAAATGAGAAGGCCTACTGGAGGCGATCCAAATAGAAAATCATTAAATCTACACCACGGCGTTTTAGTTTCAGACGCATTTATGAGAGCTGTTGAACTAGATGAACAATGGGGACTTAAAAGTCCAAAAGATGGAGCAGTTCAAGCAACGGTCTCTGCAAGAAATTTATGGATAAGATTATTAACTGCAAGAATTGAAACAGGAGAACCATACATTGTTTTCATTGATACTGTTAATAGACAAATTCCTCAACATCATAAACTTGCTGGTCTTAACGTTAAAACTTCAAATCTTTGTAGTGAGATTACACTTCCAACAGGAATTGATAAAGATGGAAGAGACAGAACCGCTGTATGCTGTTTATCATCTTTAAATGTAGAGAAGTACGATGAGTGGAAAGATGATGAAAACTTTATACAAGACGTCATGAGGTTCTTAGATAACGTTATGACTGATTTTATAGAAAATGCACCTGAGCAATTTAGTGATGCAACATATTCAGCAATGAGAGAACGAAGTGTTGGATTGGGTGTAATGGGACTTCATTCTTATTATCAAAAGAAAATGATTCCAATCGAATCTGTTATGAGTAAAGCTTGGAACAAAAAGATCTTTGAACACATTCATAAAAATGTGGATAAAGCATCTAAAGATTTAGCGGAGGAAAGAGGACCATGTCCGGATGCTGCAGATTATGGAATCATGGAGAGGTTCTCTAACAAAACTGCAATAGCGCCAACTGCTTCTATATCTATTATATGTGGTGGAACTTCACCTGGTGTTGAGCCAATTGCTGCAAATAGTTTCACACATAAAACTCTTTCAGGATCTTTTAACGTACGTAACAAATACCTAAGAAAACTATTAGAAAAACATGGAAAGGATACAGATGAAGTTTGGTCAAGCATTACAACTAACCAAGGGTCTGTTTCACATTTAGATTTTTTAACTCAAGATGAAAAAGACGTTTTTAAAACAGCTTTTGAGTTAGATCAAAGATGGCTTGTAGATTTAAGTGCGGATAGAACACCTCACATTTCTCAAGCTCAATCTATTAACTTATTTTTACCAGCAGACGTTCACAAAAAGGACTTGCATCAAATTCATTTCCAAGCTTGGAAGAAAGGTTTGAAGAGTCTCTATTACTGCAGGTCTAAATCAATACAACGTGCTGAAAATGTTAATGATGCAAATTCAACTGACATTGCAGCAAACGTTTATAAATCAAAAGAAGAAAATAATAACCAACAAGATTATGAGGAGTGTTTATCGTGTCAGTAGCAGAAAAATTAAATAAAGAAATAATTCAACCAAAAAAAATGGGTTTATTGGTTGAGAACCCAGTTTACAAACCATTTAGATACCCATGGTGTTATGATGCGTGGTTAACACAACAAAGAATTCATTGGTTGCCTGAAGAGGTTCCATTAGGAGATGATGTAAGAGATTGGCAAAAAAATTTATCGCAACCAGAAAAAAATTTATTAACTCAAATTTTTAGATTTTTTACTCAAGCCGATGTTGAAGTTAATAATTGTTATTTGAGACACTACACGACTGTATTTAAACCAACTGAAGTTTTAATGATGATGACTGCTTTTGCATCTATGGAAACCGTTCACGTTGCAGCTTACTCACATCTTTTAGATACAATTGGGATGCCAGAATCAGAATATTCAGCTTTCATGAAGTATAAAGAAATGAAAGATAAATATGATTACATGCAAGGTTTCAATGTAAACTCAAAAGAAGATATTGCAAAAACAGTTGCAGTATTTAGTGCATTCACAGAGGGTCTGCAATTATTTGCAAGCTTTGCAATCTTACTTAACTTTCCGAGACATAATAAGATGAAGGGCATGGGCCAAATTGTTACCTGGTCAGTAAGAGATGAAACACTTCACTGTAATTCAATGATTAGAATCTTTAAGGAGTTTATTAAAGAAAATCCTGAAATATGGACACCAAAACTTAAAAAAGAACTTTATGAAGCATGCAGAACTATAGTTGAGCATGAAGATTCTTTTATTGATTTAGCTTTTGAAATGGGACCTATGGAAGGTTTAACAGCAAAAGAAGTTAAAGAATATATAAGATTTATTGCAAATAGAAGATTAGACCAGCTAGGTTTAGAACCTATCTATGACGTTCAAAAAAATCCGCTAACTTGGCTTGATACTATGTTGAATGCTGTAGAACACATGAACTTCTTTGAAGGTAGAGCAACTGAATATTCAAAAGCATCTACAAGAGGATCTTGGACAGAAGCCTTTAGTTAAAAAAACAATAAGTACTGAAGAAAGTAGTTGAAAAATCATGAGCGATGACTTCTTCTTTAATAAGATAATCGGCTAAACAAAAAATAGTAACATTAACTATAAAATGTTATAAGAGTATTGTTTAGATTCATGGATATAATTTTAAATAATCCGGTAATAAGTTTTTTTCTGCTAATTTCATTTCTAGTTTTTTTCATTTTAACAAAAAGAGTCTTTAAATATCTTTTTATTTTAATAATTGGATCTATTCTAATTTTTGCTTTTACAGGATGTTCCAGTGGAAATTTGAATATGAATAATAACATGGAAAATATTGAAGAAAATACTCTCACTAGAATTCAAGATCTACCCTTTGTGAAAAATTCTAAAATTGATATAGAAAAAAGCTTAATTCTTGGAGAGGGAAAGTCTTGGAGTGGTCAATTATTCATAAGAATACCTGAACCTAAACCAGATGTTTTCAATTTTTATATAAAAAACCTCGATGAATTTGGATGGAAAGAACAAACAACTATAAGAGGAGAGACTAGCGTAATGAATTATGTTGGAGAAAATAATCGTGTAGCAATAATAACAATTGTTGATGGAGCATTTAATAGTTCTGAGGTTTTAATTTCTGTTTCTCCATATACAGAGGAATTTGAAGATAAGGTAAGTGATTTTATAAACGAAAAATATTTAGAGTTAAAAGATTAAAGTTTTTTATCTCTGATTTAATTGAAGAACTTTTCTGTGTTTATTACCCTTATAACTAGCTAAAGGCCTAATTAATTTATTTGCTGCGTGTTGCTCAATTATATGTGCTGACCAACCGGTAATTCTTGAAATTACAAAAATCGGTGTAAAAAAATCAGTATCAAATCCCATCAAATGATATGTTGGACCAGTTGGGTAGTCTACGTTAGGATAAATATTTTTTCTATCAATCATTACTTTTTCAACAATGTCATAAATTTTTTCAAACTTCTTATCTTTTTTAAGTCTTGCCACCTTTCCAAAATATTCTCTCATAGTTGGTACTCTTGAATCTCCACTTTTGTACACTCTGTGACCAAAACCCATTACAACTTCTTTATTATCTAGAGTTTTATTTATCCATTTAAGTGCATTTTGAGGTTTTTTAATTTTATTCATCATATGCATGACTTCTTCATTAGCACCTCCATGTAGAGGGCCTTTTAAACTAGCGATTGCTCCAGTAATTGCACCGTGAATATCAGATAAACTACTTGTAATGGTTCTTGCAGTAAAAGTTGAAACATTAAAACTATGTTCCGCATATAAAATTAGGGACACATCGAATGCTTTTACAATATCTTTGTTTGGAACTTTTCCAAAACACATATGAAAAAAATTTTCAGAAAACGAGAGTTTATTTTTTGGAGGTATAATTTTTTTTCCTTTCCTTGCCCTATAAAATGCAGCTAGAGCAACTGGCATTTTTGCAAAAATTCTCATAACTTTCCTCATATTGGCTTTAGGGGAGTTATCCTTTGTTTCTTTGTCTTCAAGTCCCATAATACTAACGGCTGTTCTTGCAACATCCATAGGGTGAGCTTTTTTTGGAAACTTTCTAATATCATCTAATAAAGTTTTAGATAATTTTCTCTCTTTTCTCTCTTCTTTTTCAAATTTTTTTAATTGTTTTTTAGTTGGCAATTCACCATTAAGTATAAGATAAGCGACCTCTTCAAATTTACATTTTGCACATAAATCTTGCGCCGCATATCCTCTATAGGTTAAAGAATTAATTTCTGGCATTACTTTGGAAACTTCTGTTTCGTCAACAACTATACCAAGCAATCCTTTTTTGATTTCGTCACCCATTATTCGTGTCCATCTGTATTAAAATTATAAATCTTTTCGTCTAAAGAATTATACTTTTCGTAATCAACCAAATCATATAACCTTTTCCGCGTCTGCATTTTATCAATAATATTGTTTTGATGTCCATCAGCAAAAATGGCACGCAAACCGTCCTCGACATTTTTCATAGCTAATCTTTGAGTAGAAACTGGATAAATAACTATATTATATCCCAGTTCTTCAAGTTGTTTATAATTTAGTAATTTTGATTTTCCAAACTCTGTCATATTAGCTAAAAGATAACAACCAAGAGATTTTCTAACCAATTCAAATTCTTTTTCATCCTTTAAAGCTTCAGGAAAAATCACCTCAGCACCTGCATCAACATAAGCTTTACATCTATCAATCATACCATCTATTCCCTCAACACTTTTTGCATCCGATCTAGCTATGATTTTAAAATTTTTATCTTTTCTAGAACTTACACATTCTTTTATCTTAGAAACCATCTTATCTTTAGAAATAAGCTCTTTATTTTCCAAATGACCACATCTTTTTCTTTCTATTTGATCCTCTAAATGAACAGCAGCAACTCCAAATTCTTCAAATGTTTCAATTGTTTCTTTGCAAGATTTAAATCCAGTATCTATATCAACAATTGTTGGAAGATTTGTTACTCTAGAAATTAAGTAAGATCTTGTGCTAACATCTTGAAGTGTCGTTAAACCTATATCTGGAAAGCCTAAATCATTAGCCATTACTCCACCAGATACATAGACCGCATCATAACCAATTTCCTCTATCAATTTAGCTGTTAAAGGATTATATGCACCAGGCACTCTTAAAATTTTATTAGATTTAAGTTTATTATCTAAGTCAATTCTTTTTTGGGTTAAATCTTTTTCAACAAAATGCATTTAAAAAATACCTTTTTTATTATTTTTTTTTAAATATTTTCTACTTACTTCAATGTTTAATTTATTAATATAATCTTTTCTTTGAAAAGGTCTTGCTCCATATGGATGTGCATCAGCTCTTTCAAGTTGTTCATATATTTTTTTACCATTGTTTAAAGTGACAACAACTTTTGCTCCAAATGATTTCTTCTTTGGATCTGGATTATGATATTTTTTGGTCCATTTTTTATCTTCATGTGTAGTTATAGATTTCCATATTTTTAAAGTACTTTTTTTATTGGCTCTTGATTTTGTATATGATTTCACATGATGCCAATCGGCATCCTCTAAAGCTACTGCAAATATATACATAATCGAATGGTCTAAAGTTTCTCTGGACGCATTTGGGTCCATTTTTTGTGGATCATTAGCACCAGTACCAATAACATAATGTGTATGATGGCTTGTATAAATATCTATTTTTTTAATATTTCTTAGATCTGAAATTTTTTTATTTAATTTTTTACCAATATCAATTAACGCCTGTGCCTGATATTCAGCTGAATATTCTTTTGTATATGTTTCTAGAATTGCTTTTTTTGGCTCATTTTTTTTTGGTAATGGAACATAATATTTTACATTTTTTCCACCTAATATTCTTGCAATAACACTGTCTTCTCCCTCAAAAATGGGGCTTGGAGCTCCTTCACCTCTCATTGCTCTATCAACTGCTTCAATTGCTAATTTACCTGCATGAGCTGGAGCATATGCTTTCCAACTTGAAATTTCACCTTTTCTAGATTGACGAGTTGAAATGCTAACATGAAGAGCCTGTTGTACTGCTTGATAAATAGTTTCCGTGTTTAGTTTTAACATTGATCCTATTCCTGCAGCAACGCTTGGTCCCAAATGTGCAATATGATCAATTTTATGTTTGTGTAAACAAATTCCTTTAACCAAGTTTACCTGAACTTCGTATGCCGTAATAATTCCTCTTAAAAGATCCAATCCACTTTTTTTAAGTTTTTCCCCAACTGCCAATATCGGTGGAATGTTGTCTCCAGGATGACTATAGTCTGCCGCTAAAAAGGTATCGTGAAAGTCTAGTTCTCTTACTGCAGTCCCATTTGCCCACGCTGCCCATTCAGCGTCGAACTTTAATTTAGAATTAATTCCAAAAATTGTTGATCCTGATTTTCTAGAATGACCTTTGGCCATTTCTCTCGCTGAAATAACTGGCTTCCTATTTAATGAAGCAATTGCTACAGAGGCATTATCAATTATTCTATTTATAACCATATCCACTGACTCTTTGTTTAATCTTGCGTTATCACTTGCTATCTCTGCTATTTTCCATGCAAGTTGTCTCTTCTTTGGAAGTTTAATTTTAGACGGGTATACTTTAACAGTGTTTAGCAACAAAATATTTCCTAGGTTGTAATTTTGTTTTAATTGTTAAATCTAATTTATCAATATTAAAGATATTGGGCTATAATTTTTTCAATTCCTACAAAGTCTTTTACTAAGTGA
>CABZXV010000016.1 GCA_902529785.1 uncultured Pelagibacteraceae bacterium | reverse complement strand
CAAAAATCCCTGGAAAAAAGAAAAAAAACTTCCAAAACCATTTTTTTTAACAATCTTAAGTTTTATTTTATTTGTAGTAATTTCTAAAACATTAGATTTTTTCTTAGCTATTTCAGTACTTTCTATATTTGTTTCTTATAATTGGGGTGAAAGGAGAGTTTTTTATTTACTGCTGGTTGGAATTATATTTCCACTAGTTGTTTTTATATTTTTTGAAATGATACTGGGTCTTAGATTTCCTCCAGGAATAATTACAAACCTTTATTACTACTAGTATGGATAATCTTTTATTAATGATGGCGCCTTTGTTTAGTTCCAAGTTGTTAATCGTTTTACTTTTTGGAACTTTATTTGGACTAATTTTAGGTGTTCTGCCAGGATTAGGCCCTACAACAGGTGGAGCATTAATTTTACCATTTACTATGACTTTAGATCCTCTTTCAGCAATAGTACTACTAACTTCAATTTATTGTGCCGGAACATACGGTGGTGCAATCACTGCAGTTTTAATTAATACGCCCGGAACTCCAGCCGCAGCCGCCACTTGTCTAGATGGTTATCCATTAGCTCAAAAGGGAGAAGCAGGAAGAGCTTTAGGTATGGCAACAGTTTCAAGTACGGTGGGTGGAATTTTTAGTGTAATAGTTTTGGTATTTTTTGCACCTGTGTTAGCTAAACTTGCATATGAATTTGGCCAACCAGAATATTTTGCATTAGCTATTTTTGGTTTAACAATGCTCGCATCAATTGGCGAAGGTAGTCCAATTAAAAATTTAATCGCTGGTGCATTTGGAATTTTAATTTCTACTATTGGAAAAGATTTTATGACTTCAATTGACAGATTTACTTATGGAATTAATGAACTTTCGGTTGGAATTGGATTTATACCTGTAGTGGTAGGCTTATTTGCTATTAGCGAAATGTTAACCCAGTCTACACTTCTTGATCAAGTTTTTAAAAGAGTTGCACTAAAAGCTGTAAAACTTCCATCTCTAGATGATTATAAAAAAACATGGAAAACAATTCTAAGATCAAGCGGTATAGGATCTTTTATTGGTGTTTTACCAGCCGAGGGAGGAACAGTTGCATCTTTAATTGGTTATTCAGAAGCAAAAAGATTTTCTAAAGAGCCAGAGGAATTTGGCAAAGGATCAATAGAGGGAATTGCTGGAGCGGAGGCTGCTAACAATGCTGCTACTGGAGGTGCAATGGTTCCAACTTTAGCCCTTGGAATTCCTGGAAGTGCTACAACAGCAGTAATATTAACTGGTTTAATTATTCATGGTGTTAGGCCTGGTCCAGATTTATTTAGAGAACAGCCGGACTTTTTATATGGAATTTTTGGAGCCATGTTAATAGCAAATGTTTTATTTTTTATATTTGGATTTTTTGGTGCAAAATTATTTGCTAGGATAACTCTTGTTCCTAATAAAATTTTATGGCCTATGATATTTGCTGTATCTGTTTGTGGAACTTATTCTTTAAGTCAGTCAATAATTGATGTTTGGATTATGTTATTTTTTGGTGTGCTTGGATTTTTTATGAGAAGATTTGGTTTTTCAGTTGTACCTGTAATTATAGGATTAATTTTAGGAGAATTAGTGGAGGGAACTTTAAGACAATCTTTAGTTATATTTGATGGAAATTGGCTCATGTTCTTAACAAGACCAATTGCTTTAACATTTTTTATTTTATCTTTAATTGCATTAGCTTTTCCTTTATTAAGATCAAAAAAAATAAAAAAAATAACATGATTAATTTCGATTTAAAAAATAGAGTTGCAATAGTAACTGGAGGAGCCCAAGGTTTTGGATTGGCTATAACTGAAAGGTTTATAGAATCTGGAGCAAGTGTAGTAATTTGGGATATAGATGAAGAAGCGATTAAAACGGCAATTAGCAAAATTAATTCTAATAAAGTCTCATATCAGATTGTTGATGTTGGAAATTATGAAAGTATCGAAAAAAATTTAACTGAAATTGAAAAAACACACAAAAAAATCGATATTTTTATTAACAATGCAGGAGTTGCAGGAAAAAATACTACAGTAGTTGATTACCCACTTGAAGAATGGAAAAAGGTAATAGATTTAAATTTAAATGCAGTGTTTTATTGCTGTAAAGCTGTAACCCCTTACATGATAAAGAATAATTATGGAAGAATTGTAAATATTGCCTCAATTGCTGGAAAAGAAGGCAATCCTAATGCGAGTGCTTACAGTACATCAAAAGCAGGAGTAATTGGATTAACTAAATCATTAGGAAAAGAATTAGCGCTAAAAAATATTGCAGTAAATTGCGTTACACCAGCAGCTGCAAAAACACGAATTTTTGATCAAATGACTGAAGAGCATATCAATTACATGTTATCCAAAATTCCTAGAAATAAATTTGCAAAAGTAGATGAATTGGCATCTTTAGTTACTTGGTTATCAAGTGAGGAAAACTCTTTTTCAACAGCTGCAGTATTTGATTTAAGTGGTGGCAGAGCAACTTATTAATTTATGCAGATAGGTATAGACGTTGGAGCAACAAAAATTGAGAGTGTGGTTCTTGATGAAAATGGTAACGAAAGTAATCGTGAAAGAACTGATTGTCCCAAAGATTACATAAAGATAATTAAGACAATAAAAGAGATAAGTGATAAATTAGAAAAAGAATTAAAAAGAGAATTACCTATAGGTGTTTGTCATCCTGGAATTCATTCTCCTCAAACAGGATTAGTTAAAAATGCACCAAATTGTCTCTGGTTAGAAAAAAAACCATTTCAAAAAGATCTTAGAAAAGTATTAGGAAAGGAAGTATTTTGTGAAAATGATGCAAACTCCTTTGCTTTATCAGAAGCCATTGATGGATCTGGAAAACATTATAAAATAGTATATGGCATTATACTTGGTTCTGGTGCTGGCGGTGGTTTAGTAATTGATAAAAAAATTGTAACCGGCCCAAATGGTGTAGCAGGAGAGTGGGGTCACAATCAAATTACTCATTTAATAGCAAAAAAAGAAAATTTTCAATCCACTAACTTAAGAGAAGGAGAAATTGAGAGTTTTATTTCTGGCTTAAGTTTAGCTAAAAAATTTAATAAGCAATATAAAAAAAATTTAAAAACTAATGAGATCTTTGAGCTATATAGAAAACATGATTTAGATGCAGAAAATTTAATAGATAATTTTAAAGTAAATTTAGCAATGTCTCTAGCAAATATAATTAATATTCTTGATCCAGATTGTTTTGTTTTTGGTGGAGGTGTATCAAACGAAATTGATTTTTTAAGTGAAATTGAAACTATTGTAAGAAAATTTGTAACTGGAAGAGAATATGAAGGTGTTTTTCTTAAACCAAAATATGGAGATGCTAGTGGCGTAAGAGGTGCGGCAAGGTTGGGAAGAAAATCTATTTATTAAAATACAATTTAAAATTTAAAAAAAACTTACAATAAAATTCCTTTAAATATCAGTGCTTATAAATTTTATTAAATTTTCTAGAATCAATTATAGGTTGTAATTTTTTTTTATTGTAGACTAACCCCAAAACAATCTATACTTGATTTTTTTTAAGTTAACTTAATTTAACAAATAAGAGGGAAATATATGAAAAAAATGTTAATTGCTTTAATAGCATTTGCATTCACATCTACTTCTTCTATTGCTGGACCAAAAATTGAGGTTTTGCACTGGTGGACATCAGGTGGTGAAGCTGCTGCTCTTAAAGTATTAAAAGATGATTTCGCTGCTAACGGTGGTGAGTGGCTAGATATGCCAGTAACAGGTGGTGGTGGAGATGCTGCTAATGTTGCTTTAAAAGCAAGAATAGTTGCAGGGGATCCCCCGTCAGCTTCTCAAATTAAAGGACCAACAATTCAAGAATACGATCAAGAAGGTGTAGTTGCTCCTTATAATATTGATCCAATTGCACAGTCAGAGGGTTGGGATAATTTATTAGATCCAATGATTGCAGCAGTTCACAAATGTCAAAATAATAGTGGTCCATATTGTGCAGCTCCAGTAAACATTCATAGAATTGATTGGATGTGGGCAAACAAAGCAGTATTCGATGCTAATGGAATTTCAGTTCCAACATCATGGGATGAATTAAATGCCGCAGCAGAAAAACTACAAGCAGCTGGTGTAATTCCTTTTGCTCATGGTGGTCAAGCTTGGCAAGACGCAACAGTATTCGAAGCAGTTGCTATGGGTATTGGTGGAAACAACTATTATAAAAACTGCTATGTTGATCTTAAAGAAACTTGTTTAAGAAGTGAAACAACTGTTAAAGTTTTTGATCAAATGAGAAAACTTCAAGGATTCACAGATGAGGGTAGCCCAGGAAGAGATTGGAACGTTGCGACTGGAATGGTTATCGAAGGTAAAGCAGGTTTTCAAATTATGGGAGATTGGGCAAAAGGTGAATTTACAGCTGCTGGAAAAGTTCCAGGTGTAGATTACTATTGTGCTCCAACACCTTCTAATAATGGATACTTATACAATGTAGATAGTTTCATATTCTACAAAACTAGTGATCCAGAAAAACAAGAAGGTCAAAAATTATTAGCTAAATTAATGATGGGTAAAAACTTCCAAAAAGTTTTTAACCTATACAAAGGATCAATTCCAGCAAGATTAGATGTTTCTATGGATGAATTTGATAAATGTGCAAAAACTTCAAATTCTGACATTAAAACTGCAGGTGCTAGTGGTGGTTTAGTGCCAAGTTTTGCTCATGGAATGGCTCAAGGTAATACTATGAAAGCTGCTCTTCAAGATGTAATAACAGAACACTTTAATTCTGATATGTCATCTGTTGATGCTGCAAATGCTTTAGCTGATTCTGTCTTAGATAATATGTAAAAAAAAAAAATTGAGGCCACCTAATTTTTAGGTGGCCTTTTTTTTTAATCAAATTTAAAAAATATTTATAATGTTCAAGTGGTTGGAAAAAAACTTACCAAAAATTGTAATGGCGCCTGCTGTTGGATTAATTGGTTGGTTTGTATATGGTTTTGTGCTTTGGACTTTATATATATCTTTTACTAATTCAAAAATTTTACCCAAATATGAATTATGGGGCGTTGGCCAGTATGTTAAACTTTGGGGGTCAAGAAAGTGGCTAATAGCTGTAGATAATTTACTTATTTTTACTGCATTATTTTTAATCTTCTGTGTGGTAATTGGAATTATTCTTGCGATATTTTTGGATCAAAAAATTAGAGCAGAGGGCGTTTTAAGAACAATTTACCTATACCCTATGGCTTTATCTTTCATTGTAACAGGTACTGCATGGAAATGGATTTTAAATCCAACTCTTGGTATCCAAAAAATGTTTATTGATTGGGGATTTGAAAACTTTACATTTGATTGGTTGGTTAATCGGGAAATGGCCATTTATACCATCGTAATTGCGGGTGTCTGGCAATCTGCTGGTTTTGTAATGGCATTATTTTTAGCTGGATTGAGATCAGTTGAAGATGAAATTGTTAAAGCAGCTAAAATAGATGGAGCAAATCTGTTCACAGTTTATTGGAAAATATTACTTCCAATGATGAGACCAGTATTTTTTACAAGTTTTGTAATTTTAGTTCATATATCAATTAAAAGTTATGATCTAATAGTTGCGTTAACACAGGGTGGTCCAGGAATATCCACAACTATGCCTGCATTATATATGACTCAAACTGCTTTTCACAAAAGTCAAGTTGGTTTATCAGCTGCAAGCGCAATGATGATGTTTATGGCAGTAGCAGCGGTAATAATACCATATTTATATTCTGAGTTGAGGAGAGAAAATGCAAGATAAGATACACACTTCTTATAAGCAACTTGAGCAGAGATCTAAATATACAAACATGTTCTTAAGATGGTTTTTATACTTAGTACTAATACTTTTTGCTTTGTATTTTATATTTCCATTATACGTAATGATTGTAACTTCATTAAAAACAATGGAGGAAATTCGCCAAGGTACATTATTAACTTGGCCGAGTGGATTAAACTTTGACTCTTGGGCTGTTGCTTGGGGAGGCAGAGGATATGGAGCTGGTGATACATTTTTAAAACCATACTTTTGGAATTCAATTAAGATGGTTGTTCCAGCTGTATTTTTTTCAACATTTATTGGAGCAATGACAGGATATGTTTTAACAAAATGGAGATTTAAAGGAGACCAATGGGTATTTCTTTTTTTATTATTTGGATGTTTCATTCCATTCCAAGCAATCTTATTACCGATGGCTAGAACTCTTGGAGTTTTAGGAATATCGAACTCAGTGATTGGACTTGTATTAGTCCACACAGTTTACGGAATTCCATTTACAACTTTATTTTTTAGAAATTATTATATTTCTGTTCCAACAGAATTAGTAAAAGCTGCAAGAATAGATGGAGCTGGTTTTTTTAAAATATTTTTCAAAATTTTGCTTCCTATATCAGCACCAATTATAGTAGTAACAGTTATTTGGCAATTTACTCAAATATGGAATGACTTTTTATTCGGATCAACTTTTTCATTTGGAGAGGCCGCACCAATTCAAGTTGCATTAAATAATATGGTTTTATCAAGTACAAGTGTTAAGGAATATAATGTGGATATGGCTTCAGCAATAATTGCAGGTGTTCCTACACTTATTGTTTACGTATTAGCTGGTAAATATTTTATTAGAGGATTAACTTCAGGAGCAGTGAAAGGATAAAGATGAAAACGTTAAAAATTGATGAATTATCAAAAAATTTTGGAACAACAGAAGTTTTAAGAAAAATTAATTTAGAAATAGACGAAGGAAATTTCTTAGTACTTTTAGGTCCTTCGGGCTGTGGAAAGTCAACGTTATTAAATATTATAGCTGGTTTAGAAACAATAAATGAGGGTAATGTTTATATAGATGATTACAATGTAAGCAAAGTAGAACCAAAAGACCGAAATATTGCAATGGTATTTCAGTCTTACGCTTTGTATCCATCCATGAATGTCAGAGAAAATATGATATTTGGCCTTAAACAAGCCAAAGTATCAAAAGAAAAAATAGAGGAACAGTTACAAAAAGTTTCAAAATTTTTGCAAGTAGATGCTTTACTAGAAAGGAAACCTTCGCAACTTTCAGGAGGTCAAAGACAGCGTGTTGCTATTGGAAGAGCATTAGTAAGGGAGCCTAGAATATTTTTATTTGATGAACCATTATCTAATTTGGATGCAAAATTAAGAGTTGAAATGAGAAGAGAGATTAAAAAACTTCATCAACAGCTTAAAACAACTGTAGTTTATGTTACTCATGACCAAACTGAGGCTATGAGTTTAGGTACCAATATTGCAATAATGAATCATGGTGTAATCCAACAAAATGATACGCCAGAAAATATTTACAACAAGCCTAGCAATACATTTGTGGCAGATTTTATTGGTTCACCATCAATGAATTTGATTAAAGGTAATCTAAAACAAAGTTCAAATCAAAATTCATTTGTTGCTAATGGCTCAAATTTTGAAATTCCAATAAATGGATATGATTTTAAAGAAAAATCTAATTTAGAAAACAAAGAAGTTTTTTTTGGCATTAGACCAGAGCATATATTCTCTAAAAAATCCAATGAAGGAGATTTTGAAATTAATCTAAGAGCTGATTTAAGTGAGTATATTGGTCATGAGCAAATAGTGACATTTGATTATGAAAATCAAGAAGTATTAGCTAAATTTCCATCTACAATAAAAATTGAATTATCAAAAAATACGAAATTATATTTTGATTTAACACAAATTTCATTATTTGATGCTAAAACTGAGGAAAGGATTTAAATGAAAGTAAAATATTTTGATCTTAAAAATAAAAGAGTTTTTATTACAGGAGGAGGATCTGGAATAGGCGCTTCTATTGTAGAGCATTTTTGTGAACAAGAATGCGAAGTTTATTTTGTGGATATAAATATAAAGGAATCCAAAAAATTAATTTCAAATTTAAAAAAAAAAAACATTAAAGCTCCACACTTTATTGAATGTAATCTTTTAAAAATTAAAAAATTAGAAAATATAATTAAAAAAATAATAAATTCAAAAGGACCTATTGATATTTTAATAAATAATGCAGCCAATGATGATAGGCATTCTACTAAACAGGTAGATGAAAAATATTGGAACAATAGAATGGATGTAAACTTAAAACATTTTTTCTTTACAATTAAAGCTGTTTTAAAAGGAATGATTCAAAAAAAAGGCGGAGCTATTGTAAATTTGAGTTCAGTTTCTTGGATGTTAGGGGAAGGTGACAAGGTTGCTTACGAAACAGCAAAATCAGCTGTTATTGGTTTAACTAGATCTTTTGCAAGAGAATTTGGTAAATACAATATTAGGTGCAACTCTGTTACTCCAGGATCAATTGCTACTGAACGCCAAATAAAGCATTGGTTAACACCTAAATATAAAAAGTTTATTCTTGATAAACAATGTTTGAAAAGGCAACTAAAACCAGCTGATGTAGCTAGTTTAGTTGTTCATCTCTCTTCTGATGTGTCCTCAGGATGCACCAAACAGAACTTTATTATAGATGCTGGTATCACATAAGATATAGATTTGTGCCAAAGAAAGTAAAAATCTCAGTTATTGGAATTGGTTTAATGGGATTGCAGCATATTAAAGCAATCCAAAGATCTAAAAATGCTTCTCTTCACTCAATTGTAGAAATAAAAAAAACAGGCAATGAATTAGCGAAAAAATTCAAAGTTCCACTATATAAAAATACTAAAATACTATTAGAAAATGATAAGCCTGATGCCGTTGTAGTTGCAACTCCAAATGTTTTACATGAAACGGATACTGTACAATTTTTAAATTCAAAAATACCTGTTTTGTTAGAAAAACCTATTTCAGATAATATTAAATCAGCAAAAAAAATTATAAGTAGTGCAAATAAAAACAATACATCTTTATTAATTGGATATCATAGACGACATAATTCTATCGTTAATAAAGTAAAAAAAATAATAGAAGGTAAAAAACTTGGCAAAATTGTATCTGCAAATATTTTATGTTGGCTTTATAAACACAAAAATTATTTTAATGAAAAATGGAGAATAAGTGAAGGCGGTGGTCCATTAGGTATTAATTTAGTTCATGATATTGATATGATTTGTTATTTACTTGGCCCAGTAAAATATGTTCAGGCTTTTAAATCAAATAGTATAAGAAAATACAAGGTTGAAGATACAGCTTCAGTAAATCTATTTTTTAAGTCCGGTGCTTTATGTACTTTAAATATATCTGACACTATTGCTTCTCCTTGGAGTTATGAGTTAACCGCTGGTGAAAATCCTGCTTATCCAATAACTGATCAATCATCTTATTTTATAGGAGGAACAAAAGGCTCTGTTCAATTTCCGAATTTAAAATATTGGTATTATCAAAAAGAAAGAAGTTGGTGGAATAGAATTCATAATAATAAAATAAATGTTCAAAAGAGTAATGAAACTTTAATTAATCAAATTGATCATTTCTCTAAAGTCGTAATAAAAAAAGAAAAACCTAAAGTGACAGGTAATGATGGTCTAAACTCTCTTATTATTTTTGATGCAATAAATAAAAGTTCAAAATCAGGAAAAAAAATAAAAATTAACTAACTTTTTTAACCTTTTTTGATCCTTCAACTCTAATAAACATAACTCCAAAAATTATAATACCTATAAGACCTATTATTTTACTTATATCTGCAGGCACACCAAAAATTAAAAAATTAATTATGGTTGACCATAATAACTGTGAATATTGAAAGTTAGTTACAAAAGATAAATTTGATAATTGAATCGCATAAATAATTATAAAGTGACTTATGAAACCAAAAATACCCATTGCTACTAATCCTATCCAATAAAAATTATTCTCAATTGGCGTCCAATTAAAAGAAATATAAATAGTAAAAATTAAAGCACCGGTAACAGCGGTATAAAAAACTGCTGTGAAAGGTTCATTATTTCCAGAAATAAGTTTTGTAAAGAATTGATAAAGCGCCCAACATAATGGAGGAACTATTGGGAAGATTAGCTCAGGTGATAATATTTTCATACTAGGACCTAAAGCGTAAACAATTGACCCAAAACTTAGCAGCATTAAAATTATACCTTTGGGAGATAAAATATCTTTTAAAAAGTATGCTGATAATAATGAAACAATTAATGGTGCACTAAAAAAAACCACGTATATATCAACTAAATCAAATCTTTGTAATGAGTTAAACATAAAGAATGTTGCTGTCACCATTAATAAAGATCTAACAATTTGAATTTTAAAGTTTCTTGTTAAATTTAGTTTTGGCTTAAAAAGTAAAAAATAAATACAAAGTGCAATAAAATGGAAAAAAAATCTGCCCCATACTGCTTGAGTAACAGGCATAACACTTCCTAAATATTTTGCTGTAGAGTCCATGCATACAAATAAAAAAAAACCTGAAGCAGAGAGAAAAATTACTTTAAACAAGGAAGCTTTTGGATTTTTAGACATGGGAGGTTTTTATCAATCAATCAAAAGCTACATTACAACGCCAACTTGCCAAGGATTAAATTCCTCATCACCGTAGCCATTAATTTCACTTTTTGATTTATTTCCTGAAGCGGTATTTACAACAAGATCAAATATCTTACTTCCAACTTTTTCAATATCTTCTTTTCCTTCAGCTATTGTTCCACAATTAATATCCATATCTTCTTCCATTTTTTCATACATTGCAGAATTGGTTGACAATTTTAAACTTGGTACCGGTTTACATCCAAAGCAAGAACCTCTACCTGTAGTAAAACATATAACATTTGCACCGGAAGCAACTTGACCTGTCACAGAAACTGGATCATATCCAGGAGAATCCATAAAATTAAAGCCCTTATTTTTCAATGGCTCTGCATATTCCAATACATCTTCTAAAATTGATTTACCGCCCTTTGCAACAGCACCAAGAGATTTTTCAAGAATTGTAGTTAAGCCACCTCTTTTATTTCCTGGTGCTGGATTGTTGTCCATTGTACTATTGTTTATTGAAGTATAATGCTTCCACCATTCTAATCTTTTCATAAGTTTATCTGCTGTTTCTTGGCTGTTTGCTCTATTGATTAAAAGGTGTTCTGCGCCATAAATCTCAGGAGTTTCCGATAATATAGAACTTCCCCCTTTTTTTACCAACATATCAGCTGCTACACCCAAAGCTGGATTTGCAGTTATACCCGAATATCCATCTGAGCCACCACATTGAAGAGCTAAAGTTAAATGACTCACTGACTCTGGAGTTCTTTTAATATTATTAGCCTCTGATAACAGATTTTTAATTTGAGATAAGACTTTCTCTACAATTTTTTTTGTGCCACCTTCATCCTGAATTGTTAAAAAATGTATCCTGTTATGTTTTTTGACAGACTCATCAAATAAACTTACTTGTGCGCATTCGCAACCTAAGCCAATGACAAAAACATGTGAAAAATTTGGATGGTTTTTAAAACCATCAATTGTTCTTTGAAACATTTGCATTCCTTCGCTAACTGTATTCATGCCACATCCAGTAGAATGCGTAATTGGAACGATTCCATCTATATTAGGGTAATCATTTAAAATGTTTGAATATTTTATCTTCTCAACAATCATCTTTGTTACAGTTGCTGAACAATTAACTGTACTTACAATTCCTATATAGTTTCTTGTAGCAACTTGGCCATTTTCTCTCAAAATTCCGTTGAAAAAAGTATCTGCATTTTCATCAACAATTGTTTTTTTATTATTTACTTTAAAGGCTCTATCAAATTCTTTGAATTCTAAATTATGCGTGTGAACATGCTCGCCTGCGCTTATATTTTTAGAGGCAAATCCTATTATTTGGTCATATTTGATTATTGGATCACCTTTTTTTATTGGTTTTAAACAAACTTTATGTCCAAAAGGTATTGGATCAATAGTGCTAATATCCTGTCCATTAATTTTTGTTTTTTCTGGCATAATGAATTGACTTACACCAACATTGTCATTTTTATTTAGAACAATTAGACTATTCATTTTTTAATATAAGTTTTATAAAACATTATAAATTAATTTAATTTAAATAAAATATTTATAATTTGATGAAAAAAAAGAATTTAAGAAGCAAACAATGGTTTGATGATCCTAAAGATCCAGGCATGACAGCCATGTATTTAGAAAGATATCTAAATTATGGACTTACAAGAGAAGAACTTCAATCAGGCAATCCAATAATAGGTATTGCACAGTCAGGTAGTGATTTGTCACCATGCAATAGACATTTTTTATCTTTGAGCAAAAGAATTAAAGATGGAATTAGAAGAGCAGGTGGTATTCCGATGGAATTTCCTACTCACCCAATCCAAGAAACTGGAAAAAAGCCTACTGCAATGTTGGATCGAAATTTATCTTACTTATCATTGGTCGAAGTTCTTTACGGTTATCCAATAGATGGAGTAATACTTACAACTGGTTGTGATAAAACTACTCCAGCAGCTTTGATGGCAGCTGCTACAGTAAATATTCCTGCAATTGTTTTATCTGGTGGCCCAATGCTAGATGGTAATTATAAGGGCAAAAAAGCTGGAGCAGGAACCATTATTTGGGAAGCAAGAAGATTACATGCTAAAGGAGAAATTAATTACGAGGAATTTATGGATATGGCAGCCGCATCTTCACCAAGTCCTGGTCATTGTAATACAATGGGAACTGCTTCATCAATGAATTCAGTGGCTGAAGCATTGGGAATGTCTTTACCTGGATGTGCTGTGATACCGGCACCTTATCGAGAAAGAGAACAAATTTCTTTTGAGACAGGATCGAGAATTGTAAATATGGTCCATGAAGATCTTACACCCTCTAAAATAATGACAAAGAAAGCTTTTGAAAATGCAGTTGTGGTTGCTAGTGCTATAGGTGCATCAAGCAATTGTACTACTCATCTAATTGCAATTGCGAAACACATGGGTGTAAAATTTGATTTATCTAATTGGCAAAAATTAGGACATAAAATTCCTTTATTGGCGAACTGCCAACCTGCTGGAGAGCATTTAATGGAAGGTTTTTACAGAGCAGGCGGTATACCTGCAATCATGAAAGAATTAATGAAGCATAAAAAAATCCACCAAAACTTAATAACTGTAACAGGAAAAACAGTTGCTCAAAACTTAAGAAAAAAAATCAATGTCGATAGAGATGTAATAAAAACTTTCAAAGATAATTTAACTGATAAGGCTGGTTTTTTAGTTATGAAAGGTAATTTCTTTTCATCAGCAATCATGAAAACTTCAGTTATTAGCAAAGAATTTAGGGAAAGATATTTGTCAAATCCTAAACATCCAAATGTCTTTAAAGGTAAAGCTGTAGTTTTTGAAGGTCCTGAAGATTATCATAAAAGAATAAATAGCAAAAAGTTGAAGATTGACGAAAATTCAATCTTAATAATAAGAGGATGTGGACCTGTTGGATATCCAGGGTCTGCTGAAGTGGTGAACATGCAACCACCAGATAGATTATTAAAAAAGGGCATAAATGCTTTACCAACCCTTGGTGACGGTAGACAGAGTGGTACCTCAGAAAGTCCATCAATACTTCATGTATCACCAGAATCTGCAGTAGGTGGAGATTTAGCAATTGTTAAGACTGGTGATAAAATGACAATAGATTTAAATAAAAGAAGAGTAGACCTTCAAATAACAAAATTAGAATTTATAAAAAGAAGAAAAAAGAAAAAAATAAAAAAACTTACTAATCAAACTCCTTGGCAAGAAATTTCTAGATCAAATGTTGGCCAACTCGAAGATGGTGCATGTATAATGTCAAGAGATCAATATTTAGATATTACTAAAACTAAGGGTATTTTAAGAAACTCCCATTAGATGAAACCAAAAATACTAGTTTCTAGAAAAATCTCTGATGGAGCAGAGGAAATATTAAAACAAGAATTCGATGTTACTTTAAATTTGAAGGACAAACCTTATCTGTATGAGGAATTAATTAAACTTGTAAATAATTATGATGGATTAATTTCAACAAGTTTTGACAAATTAGATAAGAATTTCTTTGATAGTTTGACAGGGAGGTTAAAAGTAATTGGTCATGTTGGAGTTGGATATGATAATATAAATACTCAATCAGCTAAGGAAAAAAATATAAAAGTATCGAATACACCGAATGTATTAAATGATGCTGTAGCAGAAATAACTATTCTACTAATTTTAGCATCTTCAAGAAGAATTGGAGAAGCTTACAATTTAGTAAAGACAAATACCTGGAAAGATCACAGACCAGATATTACTAAATTAATGGTTGGTAATGAAATTACAGGAAAAACTTTAGGCATCATAGGAATGGGAAGAATTGGTCAGATTGTAGCTGATAGAGCAAGAGCTTTTAATATGAAAATAATTTACTTCAATAGAAATAAATTATCTAAAGATCTTGAAAAAGATGCTGCTTATTACTCAGATTTAAAATCTATGTTACCTAATTGTGATTATGTAAGTTTACATACTCCTGCTACTCCGGAAACAAAAAATATAATCAATTCAGAAACCTTAAAATTATTTCCAAAACATTCAGTGTTTATAAATACATCAAGAGGATCAACTGTAGATGACGATGCATTAATAGAGACTTTGAAAAACAAAAAAATTTATGGTGCTGGACTTGATGTATTTAATAATGAACCTAATCTAGATAAAAGATATTTAGAATTAGATAATTGTTTTGTCTTACCTCATGTTGGTAGTGCGACACATGAAACTCGATTAGCTATGAGCATGCTAGCAGTTAATAATTTAAAGTGTTTTTTTTCAAATAAACCCCTTATTTCAGAAGTAGTTTAATATTCGACTAAAAGTTGTAATATCCAAAATTATATATTTTACAAATATATAAATTCTCTCTTTTATTTGAAATCTTTTTCTCTTTGTGTTTAAATTTAGATAATAACATAACTGAGAGGAAATAATGTTAAAATTAATAACAAAACTAACAGCTGCTATTGCTGTAGTTTCTATTGCTTTGTTTGGTTCTGCTCATGCAAAAACACTTAAAATAGAAACTCACTTTACAGCTAGTTCACCAAATGGTGAAGTCGCAGCTCAATTTGCTAAAAACGTTGAAATGTTTTCTGGTGGAAGTTTGAAAATACAAATGTTTTACTCGTCATCTGTAACAGGTAAGTCAGCTGAGGTATTTAACTCTGCGCAAACTGGAATTATTGACTGTGATATGACAGGGGCTGGTTACCAAACTGGTAAAAACGCAGCTTTCCAATTTGCAGGTGATGTAATGGGTGGATATGATAACCCATATCAACAATATGAATTCTTGAATTTCCCAGGAGCTCAAGAAGCTGTTGATGCACTTTACAATAAATATGGAATGACATTAATTGGTTGGTGGATACCAGGACATGAGTCTTTAATTTCTAGCAGACCAATTCCAGATGTTGCTTCACTAAAAGACTTTAAATTTAGATCACCTCCAGGAATGGAAAGTATGATCTTTACAGCATTAGGAGCTAAACCAATCGTTATGGATTTCGGTGAAGTTCCAACTGCTTTACAAACTGGTCTAATCGATGGTGCTGACTATTCATCATTAGCTACAAACTATGCTGGTGGACACTATGAGCAAAACAAATATGCTACATATCCAGGTTTCCACTCTATGCCAGCTGACCACTTAGCTTGTAACACAAAAGTTTGGAACAAGTTAAAACCTCATGAACAAGGTGCTATGAAAGCAGGAATAGAAATAGCAGGAAGAACTATTACTAGCTTAGTTGAGAGAAAAAATGCTGAAGCTGTAAAAGCTTTGAATGAAATGGGCGTTACTCTTCATGACTGGTCAAGAGAAGATAGACTTAAGTTCAGAAATGCTGCACTTGGCGCATGGGAAGAATGGAAGACTAAATCTCCAGAAGCTGCTGCTCTTATAGAGATACATAAAGCTTACATGAAAGCTAACGGTATCCTATAACAAAAAGCACTTAACAAAATATAGAAGGGCCTGAAATAGGCCCTTCTTATAAAATTTTTTTTGCCAATGAGTGATAAAGAATTACAAGACAAACAATTACAAGAGCAAAATGAGAAGGTTGCAAGTAAAGACGATTTTCCAATAAATTGGATTGATAGAATTAGTTTATTTTTAAGCCACACTATAAAATATTTAATCCCCATAATTGTTATTGTCATGATGTATGAAATTTTTATGAGGTATGTTCTATTTAAACCAACATTATGGGCTAATGAATTATGTTTATGGTTAGCTGGTGTTTGTTATTTAGTTGGCGGAATATATGCTACAAGACTTAGAAGTCATATCAGAATTGTCCTATTATATGACTATGTAAGCAGGCCAACACAGCGTATTTTTGATCTAATTAGTACTGTAATTATTGTCACTTTTGCAGCTGCCGTAATTTATGGAGGAATGGAAGATGCATATAGATCATTTATAAATTGGGAGAGATTTGCAACTTATTGGGATCCACCCATTCCTGCAACCATGAAGCCACTGACGCTTATTTGTATATTTCTTATAGCTCTACAATCAATAAATAATTTAATTATTGATTGGAAAAATCCTAAAGAAAAACAGTATCTACCTGCCAAAGATTTAAAATAAAATGGAATTTGAGATAGGGACACTTTCGATAATACTGATAGTAGGACTATTAGCATTGATATCAATAGGTGTGCCTATGGGTTTTGCTTCAGGTTTTATGGGAGCAGTGCTTGTATTTTTATATATAGGTGAACATGCTTTAGGAATTTTGCTTTCAAGATATTATTCTCTTGTTGTAACTTATTCTTTCTTATCGGTACCATTATTTATATTTATGGCCTCCTTACTCGAACGCTCAAATATTGCAAGAGACTTGTATGATGCATTAAATGCTTGGTTAAGAAAAACTAGAGGTGGAGTAGGTGTAGTAACAGCAATCATGGCAACAATCATGGCAGCTATGAGCGGAATTATAGGAGGAGAGATAGTTTTATTAGGACTAATTGCACTGCCTCAGATGTTGCGATTGAAATATGATCAAGATATGTCGATAGGTATTATTTGTGCATCAGGTTCTTTAGGCACAATGATCCCACCATCGATTGTTTTAATTATTTATGGTTTGACAACAGAAACTTCAATTACAATGTTGTTCCAAGAGGCAATCGTTCCTGGCTTAATGATCTCAGGTTTAATAATCACTTACATTCTTATTCGAACAAGATTACAACCACATCTTGCACCATTAAGTGATGAACCAGCTTTAACTTTGAAAGAAAAGATGTCATACCTTCCTGGTCTTTTACCACCTATTGGTATCGTTATAATTGTCCTGGGTTCAATCTATTCTGGAATGACTGGTATTACTGAAGCAGCTGGTATGGGTGTAGTTGCAACACTAATTATTATCGCCGCTAGAAAAGAGCTGACATGGTTTCTATTTAAAGATGCGCTTGTTCGAACTTTTAAAGCTTCAGGAACCATATTAACTATTACTTTTGGTGCTACAGTTTTAGCTGGAGCTTATTCATTAGCGGGTGGACCAACTTATGTAGCAGAAACTATTTTAGCTTATGATTTAAAACCAATGTACTTAATCTTTATGATGCAAATAATGTTTTTAATAATGGGTGCATTCATGGATTGGGTTGGAATAGTTCTATTAGCAATGCCAGTTTTTTTACCAATAGTACTAGCTCTTGGTTTTGATCCTATTTGGTTTGGAATACTATTCTGTGTAAATATGCAGGTTTCATTTTTAAGCCCACCATTTGGTCCTGCAGCATTCTATTTAAAATCAGTTGCTCCACCACACATTTCACTAACTGATATTTTCAGAGGTTTTGCACCATTTATAGTAATTCAATTGATTGTTTTGGCTTGTGTTATGTTCTTTCCAGAAGCGATGACGCAAAACTTCCACGATTTTGTCCCTAGAAAATAATGCAGAATATAGGTTTTATTGGTACTGGCCTTATGGGCTTTCCAATGGCAAAAAATATACTTAAAGCTGGATACAAAGTTAGAGTATTTAATAGATCCAAAAATAAAGCTGAGCCACTAAAAGACTTTGGTGCAGAAATTTCAAATTCAATAGGAGAACTTGTTAAAGAAAGTCATGTGGTAATTACAATGTTAACTAATGATGATGCAGTCAATGAAGTTATAGGTAGCGATGAATTTTTAAATAATTTAAAACCTAATTCAACTGTAATTGATATGAGCTCTGTAAAACAAACTACGGCAGTTAATCATGGAAAAAATTTAAAATCTCGAAAAATAAATTACTTAGATGCTCCAGTTTCAGGTGGAACAATTGGAGCTGAAGAAGCGTCTCTTGCTATAATGATTGGTGGAGAACAGATAGTTTTTGAGTCAGTTAAAGATATTTTAAAATCAATGGGAAATCCAACTCTTGTTGGTCCAATAGGATGTGGCCAGGTTTCTAAATTAGCAAACCAAATTATTGTTGGATTAGCTATTGGTGCTGTTGCTGAAGCAGTTACTCTTTGTGAAAAGGCTGGAGCAGATCCAAATAAAATGATTAAGGCTTTATCTGGAGGTTGGGCCGATAGTAAAGTTCTTAGAACACATGGAAAAAGAATGATAGATAAAGACTTTAGTCCCAAAGGTAAAACTTCAGGTCAGCTAAAAGATATGAATAATATCCTAGAGTGTGCAAATAGTTATAATACTCAATTACCTATTTCAAATTTAGTTAAAGAAATGTATAAATCATTAGTTGAAAATGGACATGGTGAAACAGATCATAGTTCATTATATAAAGAAATTGAAAGGATAAATAATGGGAAGACTTGAGGGAAAAGAAGTAATCATCACTGCAGCTGGACAAGGTATAGGAAAAGCAACAGCTATAACTTTTCATAACGAAGGTGCTAATGTCACTGCTACTGATATTAATGAAAATACTTTAAGTGAACTAAATAAAGATTATCCAAAAATTAAAGTAAAAAAATTAGATTCTACAAAAAATGAGGATATTAAAGAATTCATTAATACCTTTAGCAATATAGATGTATTATTTAATGCAGTAGGATTTGTTCATCATGGAACAATTTTAGATTGTGAGGAGAAAGATTGGGATTTTTCTTTCGATACTAATATTAAATCTATGTACTTTATGTGTAAAGCTACATTACCAACGATGATAAATAATAATGGAGGTAGTATTATTAATGTTGCTTCTGTTGCATCTAGTATTAAGGGACTTCCAAACAGATTTGTGTATGGAGCAAGTAAAGCAGCTATTATTGGATTAACAAAATCAATCGCATCTGATTTTGTTAAGCAAAAAATTAGATGTAATGCAATTGCACCTGGAACCGTATTCACACCTTCTTGGGAAGATAGAGTAAAACAAAGCCCGGATCCAGTTAAGGCAAAAAAAGATTTCATAGCAAGACAACCCATGGAAAGACTAGGAACTGCACAAGAAATAGCTGATTTTGCTATCTATTTAGCTAGTGATGAATCGACATTTACAACAGGAAATACTTTTTCTGTAGATGGTGGAATGACAATTTAAACATAAAGGAGAAATAATGAAACTATTAAGAGTAGGTGAAAAGGGAAAAGAAAAACCAGCAATATTAGACGGTGATGGAAAAATAAGAGATATTAGTTCACATGTAAGTGATTTAAACCCACATAATTTAAATTTTGAAACAATTTCAAAAATTCAAAGTGTTGATACATCAAATCTTCCTGAAATTTCATCAGATCAAAGAGTAGGTTCTTGCATTACAAGTCCAGGAAAGTTTGTTGCAATAGGGCTTAATTATTCAGACCATGCTGCTGAAGTTGGAGCTGATATTCCAAAAGAACCAATTATGTTTATGAAGGCTACTAGTTCAATGTGTGGTCCAAATGATGATGTGGAAATAGTTTCAGGATCAAAAAAACTAGATTGGGAAGTCGAACTTGGAATTGTAATAGGAAAAGAGGCTAAACATATTTCAGAAGACCAATCACAAGATCATATTTTAGGATATTGTTTAGTAAACGATGTTAGTGAAAGAGAATGGCAAATTGAGAAAATGGGACAATGGGTTAAAGGTAAATCTCACGATACTTATGGCCCCACTGGACCTTACCTAGTAACTAAGGATGAGATTAAGGACATAAATAATTTAAAAATGATGTTGGATGTAAATGGTGAGAGAATGCAAACGGGAAATACAAGTACTATGATTTTTAACGTTGATATCATTGTATCTTATGTAAGTAAATTTATGTCATTACAACCAGGGGATATAATCACAACTGGAACACCTCCAGGAGTTGGAATGGGTAGAAAACCACAAGTATTTCTGAAAGCAGGTGACCAAATGAAACTATCAATAGAGAACTTAGGAGAACAGAACTCTAAAGTAGTTGCTGTTTAAAATTTGTGAAAATAACCTCAATCAAAAGTCATGTACTTAGATATGAGTTAGACAAAGAACTAGGATACTCACAACAATATTACAAACATCGAACGGCTCACTTAGTTGAAGTAGAGACTGATGAAGGAATCACAGGCTGGGGAGAGTGTTTTGGGCCTGGAAATATAGCTCTTGCAAATAAATATATTGTAGAAAAAGTTATTCAACCTTTAATAAAAGGAGATGATCCACTTAAAAAAGAATATATTTGGCACAAAGTATACAATTTACTCAGAGACAGCGGTCAAAAAGGAATGCCAATTCAAGCATTGTCAGGAATTGATATAGCATTGTGGGATATATTGGCAAAAAAATCTAATTTACCTCTTTATCAACTGCTAGGAGGTAAAACTAATGATAAAATTCCAGTTTATGGGTACGGAATGATGTTGCAAAAAAAAACAGTCGATGAACTTTGTGAATTGTTCAAAAATGAGGCTAGTCAAATAAAAGAAAATAATTTTAAAGCTATGAAAATGAAAATCGGCATGGGTCCTAAAGAAGATTTAAAGTTAGTTAGTTCTGTAAGAGATACAATTGGATCTGAATTTAAATTGATGGTGGATGCTAATCATGCTTATAATAAAAATGATGCCTTGTAT